>NZ_JBMPPC010000005.1:0-458764 GCF_049340185.1 Undibacterium sp. Rencai35W | reverse complement strand
AACTCGACTACTTTGACCCCTAATCCGTTGATCAGGGCGTACACGAGTACGACGTGAAATGCAACGACCAGCCCTATCCCTAGCAACTTCTTGCCCGGCTCTTGCTGGCGATTTGAAAAATCCATACCTACGTCTCCTCCATTTACAACCACTATGTACAAAAATCTGTTCCTCACCCTTGATTAGCGTAAAACAACAGCAATATCAGAGGGTAAGACAACGTCACGAATTATCTTAAAACCTGCACGAAAACTAGCTTGGTGCTGATTTTGCGATTCTATACTTCAATCAAGCAAAAGATTGAAGAGGATCCTTCATTTTTTTGAAATTAGCAAGTGCCTTACGTCAAAATTACAGGCTCGGCCCTCTGTAGTCGGGGCTGATATAGAGCGAGCTAAATTATCCGGGGAACTTACGAGGAAAAATCTGACTATTCCACATCCAAAAATGTAACAAAATTACATAAAAAATACAAGCATCATTAAAAATACTATCAATTAACACTCTTTCAATTAAAATTTGTAATGGATTTGTAGTTTCATTACATAAATTTTAATGGACAGCGATCAAGTCTTCGCAAGAATACCACGTCCGCAAAAAAGAGTTGCTCATTTATAGTGATACATAGGTAACTGCATCACCAGCGGCCTGATATCGAGCCGGATATTCATCACTGTGTAAGCCTCTACACCAGTCGAACCAGAGTAATATCCTTTGCTCTCAGGTAGCTTGCTAAATACAAACTCAAAACCCTGCTCTGCATTCTCACCGTCAGGATCACCAAATGCGATCCCTCTGGCTTGCTCGTGCTTGCTATCGATTAAATCCTGCATCAGATCGACCACCACGGTATTCGCTAAAATATCGGGATAAAATTTCTTGGCGGCATTATAAGGATTTAATGGATCAATTGCACCATTCAGCTTATCTTTCGACGGTATCAAGGTTTTAGAGTCAATCCTGTATCGATCCCCGCTATCCAGATAACTCATCTTAACATTACTTGCGTTAAAAGCCTTTATTTTGTTGTCTGACGTCATATCTGTCAAATCAATTAATAGAGCCCCCTTATATCCGATAATTTCTATTTCATTACGATTACGGATCACCATCGCTGTATTTTCATCAATACCCAGACCGATCTGATAGTTTTTTGCCTGCATCGCCGGAATCATGCGCGCAAACCGTCCGCGTATCACTAAATGTTGATCTATAAAGATTTTATCGCCGATAAAACCCAAGCCCGGACCGAGTTCTTTGCCTTCTGTAACACCGTGCTGCAAAACGGATAGTACCGATTTGGGTTGATAAAACATGGTACTACTCATAATAGCGGCGCCCGCGCTGGAGCCCGCAATCACACCACCCTTTTGATAGACATTCCAGATGGCTTTGAGTACTTCGGTCTGAGTGCCGTCTGCATTAAATAGCGCCTGTGTAATTTTGCTCTGATCACCGCCAGAAAAATACACCCCGCCAGCGGCACGTATCTGCGACGCAATCTGCACATCGTTGGCGATATGACGAACATCCTGATTTTTCCACTTGACTGATAAAGGCACCACAAACGCATCTGCGCCATATAAGTTCAGCTTGGCGGCCAGCGAAGCGCCTGTATTTTCAGGGCTTGCGGCACCGGCAGGAATCACCGCAATTTTTACACTTTTTCCTCCGGCTAATTGCACGATTTTTTCCCACACCGGCGCGTTGTCTGTCCGCAAAGCACCACCAATAATCACTAGCGTACCTGCGTTCTCCGGCGACACCGGCTCTGCTGCCTGCACCGCGCCCATAAAGGAAATTAACACACTGGCCAACATTCCCATCTGCGTCAAACACATCCATTGACATGTAAAGAATTTTTTCATTTCAATCACCCTACCGATTTTCTGGTTACATCAAACTGAGTATAAAAACGGGGCGACACAAGCCACATGTCGCCCCGCTCCATATCAAACAATTTTATTTAAATGCGTAATTCACTGAGGCATAGACGAAGCGACCACGCGGATCGGTATAGCTAGGATCATACCCGGCAAGGAAGCTATATACCTGGTTCGAACGCGGTGGATTAGTATCCAGCAAGTTCTTAATACCGGCACGGAAACTCGTCGACTTATTCATCTTGTAGCTACCACTAAAATCCCATAAAGAATAAGCCTCAACGCGACGTAGCGAGCCATCAGGATTCGGATTCTGATCCTGATAACCTTGGTAGTAAGTCTGCTGCAAACTTGCGCCCCATGGACCGCGGTCAAAATCAAAGCTCAATGTATGACGCCAGCGCTGCACTACCTGTGTATCGGTAAAAACACCGACACCGTTCACTTCAGGACTGGCATTGGTGGTCTTGGTTTTATAGTCGAATACATAGGTACCGCTTAGTGACGCCGAGAACTTGCCAATATCATTTGCAGGTAAGCGCCAGTTCACGTTGACATCCACGCCAGAGGTATCCAGAGTACCGATATTGTGCGTACGTCCATCGACGGAAATAATGGCACCTGGAATTCCTGGCAAACCTGGATCTGCTGCCGCACGTACTACATAGGATTTGTTATTGACCGGATCGCTGAAATACGCGCCCTCATTAGCAAGCAAGGTATCTGATTTTTGAATACGCCAGTAATCGATCGATGTCGTCAGACTACTGCTAGGCTCATATACAAAACCGAAGGAATATTGCTTTGATGTTTCCGGTTTCAAATCAGCGGTACCGCCTTTGGTCAGATCTGGCTGAATACCGCAGTAGTCAGGGTTTTTCGTATTATCAACAGCACCCGTTTTGATACAGCCCAGTGGATCGTTATACACACCGCTAGTCTGACCGGTGCGGACAGGCTCATTCAAATCAGTTAAAGTCGGTGCACGGAAGCCGGTACCGTAAGAACCACGCACAACGATCTCTTTACTTGGATTCCAACGCACACCGAATTTAGGATTTGTCGTACCGCCTACATCGTTGTAGCGATCATGTCGTAAAGCGACTTGCGTCTCGACATTTTTTAACACAGGAAAATTAAATTCCACATAGGCGGCCTTGACGTTGCGGTCACCACCATATCCCACTGCCGCGCCATCACCGCGGATCTCACCGCTCGCCAGCAAAGCGGACGGGGTGAAGTCAAGTTTTTCCCGGCGATATTCAGCACCAATCGCAATTGCCGCATTACCGCCTGCCATCGGAAACAGCTCACGTGACGCTTTCGCGTCCAGCGAATCCGTAGCACCTCGTGAATGACGTGCTGCATCGCTGACTTTTGCTGCCTTTAGCAAAGCCTGACCATCGGCACCGGAAGGACCGAAGGGATTGATTTTGCCACTAGTAAATGCCGCATCAAATAAAGAAGTTTTGACATAGCCATCGATATATTTATCGTCAACTGTACTCACACTATGGTTGAACGCCGTATCGTAATCCCAGCCGGCAACCGTGCCTTTTGCCCCTAATACAAGACGTTGCGCTACGGCTTCAACTTCATTGGTACGGGGACCTGCCTCCGTCAAACGGAAGCCGACACGTAACGGTGTCTGATTCGTCGTGATCAGGCTAGTCGGATAATAAATGCCACCGGCACTTGGTAACGGATAGTTCAGATTACTGACCGTCAGAGGACTGATGCGGTAAGTCGTATTCGTCTGGCTATGTAATAACTCCGCAAACAAGGTCATCTCATCGCTCACAGCAAATTGACCACGGGTCAGCAGAGACAAGCGCTTGGACTCAGGGAAAACCTCTGTGTCATGCATGTAATCGTATAAGCAGGCTTTGTCTCCAACAAAGCTATGGGGTGCAAATACGGTTGCGGGTGGATTGCAATTAGGCGCACTAGGGTTCAAGCGCGATCCTGTAGGACTGCCGCTTGTCTTGGTGCGGCGCACGTTCGCCGGATAGGTGTTGGAACTGCTCACATCCAGGTTAATATCCGGCTGATACGCAGAGCCAATCCAGCTTCGCTGAGTTGAGCGCAGGCTCTGAGTATTTTGCAGATTCACAACGCCCATCACGTTATAACGATCCGTCGCAATGTCACCGATGCCACCAGATAAAGTCAGAATATTTTTACCTGCGCCGCCATGCTGAGCGCTGCCAGCATAAGCAGAAATTTCTACACCTTGATAATCCGGACGGGTGATGAAGTTAATCACACCGCCAATCGCATCCGTTCCATAAATTGCCGACGCACCATCCTTCAATACTTCGACTCTGGCAATCGCTGCGGCCGGAATCGAATTCAAATCGACACCGGAGGAATTACCCGGAGAGGCGAAATTAGCCAGACGACGGCCATTCAATAAAATCAATGTCGACGATACGCCGATACCGCGCAAGTTTGCACCATTAAAACCACGCTGCGTTCCACCGTTATCGCTAAAGCTCGCTCCATCTGTCAGCGCAGCCGCACTGGCTGAGACTTTACTTAGCAACTCGGCGGCAGTCGTCACACCACTCTTATCGATTTCTGCACGTGTCAGTATCTGGATCGGGAGTGCTGTCTCGGCATCAATTCTCTTAATCGATGAGCCGGTGATCTCAATTCTTTGCACCTTCGCAGCCTCTGCATCTACCTGAGCAAATGCTGCCGGACTGATAAAACCGAATGCTGCCGTCAAACCCAGAGCGTAACGGACCGATAAAGCGATCGTGGTCGGTCTGGTTTGAATCTTTTTACCATTCTTCTTCATTTTTACCACCTCCTAATTGATACTGTCTTAATCAAAAAACACACGTCCCAAAGGTACTGCTAAAAGTTTTAGGCAAAAGTTCGCCCCTGACCTGCAAGAGGTCATTTTTTATTTCCGGCCAGAGGTTTAGTTCAGCCGTTAATCAAGTGCTGATTTTTTCCTTCTTTGAGTCAGCAACTCCCTGCTCCCGCCTTTGGAAGTCGCCTCGAATCCATGTAGGTAAGCCGATAAAGCCTCGGTGAGTTTCATCGCCTTTTCTACATTCTTTTTATTGGATACCATCAAGCTACTGACTAAAGCCTCAATCAATGCGATCGCGGCAATAGAACTACTAGGCAACACTGGATGCGTGCTCGGCGCCAGCAACAAATAATCCCCCAGCGCCGCCAGCGGCGATGCGGTTGAATCGGTCATCGATACAATGCAAGTGCCATGGTCGCGTGCAAAATGAGCGAGCTTGATCGCATCATTCGCATAGCGTGGAAAAGAGATCAGGATCAGTACATCTTTGTCAGAAATACTTGCAAGATGTCCGGCCGCGACCTCCGTGCCGCCATACCCGACAACTTCAACGACATGCGAACAGAACGGTTGCAGGTGCAAGGCCAGCATCCCCGCGAGGTGTGCACTCAGACCAAAACCCATCACATAGACTGTGCGCGCTTTCGCCAGTTTAGTAACGACCTGGTTCAGCACATCGATAGACAGGTTTTGTTTGGTTGCATCCGTATTTGCCAATGCATATTCGAGACTGGTAATGGCCGGCGTCGTCTCTTGCGAGCGGCGCTCTATCGTATTGCGCAGTTTTTCGACAGGCTGAAATACACTCTGCAAGGTTTCAGCCACTTCATTACGCATCGCCGCATAGTTAGCAAAACCAATATCACGCGCGAAGCGGCTGATGGTTGCTGTCGACACTTGACAACTCTGAGCCAGATCCTCGATACCCAAGGCCGTTACCCGGACTTGGTTACGCAGCAGGTAATCAGCAATGCTTTGATACGATGCCGAGCCCTTGGTTAAATTCTCAATTAACTTCTTACCCAATGAAGATTGGGCAAAGGCCAGCTCTGGCGTTGCCGCCTCGGTCATATTTATTTGTGGGGTGTTCAACTTGGCCATGAATTTCACTCAATTGGATAAAACGATCACTACATCACACAAATATAAAATTGACTAAATAAATTTAACTGCCACTTTTTTGTGTTCTTGAACTGTATCTTTGATTTTGAACAAACTCAACAAATTTTGTAAATTTATTTGCATAACTTCTTTTTGTGTAAAAAATACGTCATAATGTTTTCAGATAAATAAATGAAAACGCTGCACATCCGGTATTTTTCTTTTGACCTGCGTGCACGGTGTGACATGCATATCAATATTTTTACACACGTCAGTGCCAGAGAGGATTCAGCAATAGGAATCCGGTATGAACCGCTTTGAGGCATGAACCACTATAAGGCTCAGACAGAGTCAGATAACAACCTGAATAAGGCAACAGCTTATGGAAATCAAGACGCATTTGCTTCAATCACGAAGTATTGGCTCACAACGACATCTCGTCAGCTACCATTTTGGCAGCACGAAAATCGGCCCAAAAACTTATATACAGGCCTCATTGCATGCAGATGAAATCCCGGGCATGCTGGTCGCCCACCATCTGCGCGCACAGTTAGAAACCTTAGAAAGTAGCGGCAAGATCCGTGGCGAAGTCATTCTGGTGCCGGTGGCAAATCCGATTGGCCTTGATCAGTCGATGCAAGGGGAACCGTTCGGCAGGTTTGATCTGGCTTCCGGCATCAATTTCAATCGCGGCTACCGCAATCTGGTGCCCGCCCTCAAAACAGTCCTGCCGGACTTGCTAGGCACCGCACCACTAATTAACGTCAAAATCATTCGTCAGCAAGCCCGCTCCCTACTGGAACAATGGGATCCCGTCACCGAAACAGAATCACTGCGAAAAATTTTGCAAACAATGGCATTCGATGCAGATATTGTCCTGGACCTGCATTGTGATAATCAGGCCGTCATGCATTTGTATACCGGGACGCCGCTGGTGGATGAAGTCACACCATTAGCACGCTATCTGGGTGCAGAAGCCATGTTACTGGCGACGGAATCCGGCGACGATCCTTTTGATGAAACATGCGGTCGTCTGTGGTGGGAGCTGTCTGACCATTTCGCCCCGCAATTTCCTATCCCGCTGGCATGCGTACCGGTCACAGTGGAATTGCGCGGCGAAACTGACGTGGCTCATGAATTGGCCGAGCAGGATGCCGACGCCCTGATCGCCTACCTGGCCTACAAGGGACATATAGATATTGCGGTATCTAATCTGCCGAAAGCTTTTTTTGAGCCTACCCCGCTGGAGGCCGTACTGCCAATCGCAGCACCGCATGCCGGCATGCTGGTATTTGCTAAACGTCCCGGCGACGTCGTGACTGAGGGTGACTCGATTGGAGAACTGATTGATCCTCTCACTGGAAAAACAACGCAGCTGATTGCAAAAATTAGTGGGAAAATTTTTGCGAGAACTGCGTACCGTTATGTACAGCGCGGCATGGCAATTGCCAAGATCGCAGGCAAAGTTCCGTTCCGTACTGGCAAGCTCTTGTCCATGTAATGACAGTCCGGTCGCGATACCTGGCTGTTCCGCTTCGTGATTGCCATTCAGTACTACAGTCAGCACCATGAAGTCATTAGCCGCTCTACCATCCTCAAATCTGATGGATACCTGATAGATCCTTATGAAAAATTTTAGACTCCCCAATACCTTTGTATTGCTGTTTTCCTTACTGGCATTGATTGCCTTATCTACCTGGCTGGTACCCGGTGGCAAATATGACACCCATCTGGTCAACGGCAAAGCGTTGATTGATCCGGCGACCTTCCATTACGTCGCCAGCAATCCGCAAGGCTTTGTCGCCTTGATGATGGCGCCGATCAAAGGTTTCGTTGAGGCCGCATTAATTATTGGCTTTGTATTGATCGTCGGTGGTGCTTTTGCTGTACTACAAAAAACCGAAGCGATTGATTCAATGATCAAATCGGTAGCCAAAGCGCATAACCGCTCTGCAGCGATCCGTGTAATGATCATTCCGGTATTTGTGACCCTATTTTCACTAGGTGGCGCAACGTTTGGCATGAGCGAAGAGGCTATCCCTTTCATCTTGATCTTTGTGCCGCTGGCGCTGGCGCTGGGCTACGATTCAATCGTCGGCGTCTCTATCCCGTTTATCGGGTCGCAAGTAGGATTTGCTGCGGCTTTTTTAAATCCGTTCAATGTCGGAATTGCGCAGGGTATTGCCGACGTACCGGTATTCTCAGGTTTGCAATATCGGGTGATTGTCTGGCTGATCGCGACTAGCGTAACGATCGTTTTTTTAATGTGGTACGCCGCCCGCATTAAGCGCACGCCGGAAAAAAGTCCCACCTTCGCACTCGATCAGGAAAAACGTCAACATCTGAAACACGATGAATTCGATAACTTCACCGGAATGACGACGGTACATAAGCTGGTTCTATTTTTATTTGCAACAGCCTTGATTGTCATGGTGTTCGGGGTAGTGAAATACGAATGGTTTATTAATGAAATCGCGGCCTTATTTTTGGTCATGGCAATTGTGGTCGGGATAGCTGGCAAACTTGGTACTGATGACTTTGTCGATGCTTTTTTACAAGGCGCCAAAGATCTGGTCACAACAGCGCTGGTGATCGCCTTAGCGCGCGGCACGATGATACTGGCGCGCGATGCCAACATCATCGATACCATGCTGCATGGACTGATGCCGCTGGTGCAGTCAGGCAGCCCCATCGTCGCTGCGCAAAAAATGTTCGTCATTCAGTCCGTAATCAACTTTTTTATCCATTCCGGTAGCGGTCAGGCAGCATTGACTATGCCAATCATGGCGCCGCTGGCAGATCTGGTCGGCGTATCGCGCCAGACCGCCATTCTGGCGTTTCAGTTTGGCGAATTTACGACACCGATGATCCCGACCTCGGGCATCACGGTTGGCGTGCTGGCACTCGCACGGATTCCGTGGGCAGCCTGGGCGAAATGGATGATCCCGCTGCAACTCATGTATCTGGTGCTCGCGCTGCTGCTACTGATACCACCTTGCCTGATGAATTGGTAGCTGAGAAATTGGTGACGTTACGCGGGGAATCCTGTAGGGAGAATTAATATACTCCCCTTCATTTTTTAAAAAACTGGCCTGATCCGCAAGCTATACATAGGCGTCTAATAAATACACCTACCCAGTATAATAAAGATACTTGATACAAATAAAAAAACCTGCTCAGTAAGGAGCAGGTTTTTTCTTCTTCTCTACGACAAAACCTCTGTTATACAAGCAGGCTAAGTGCCATTACGCAAATTTTGCAGCGGTCTCGGCAACACGCTTACCAAATAATTTGGCAGTTTCCAGGTCGCCTGGCAAAGGCCCCTCTTCCGGTGATGAGTCGGATGGTGATTGCGTCATCAAACCTGAAAAACTGCCGACATAGTTAATATCGTTGCGCTGGGCGGCCTTGCTATTGGCTGGCATCAGACCCGTCCCTACCCAGATCATCGAATGCTGTTGCGACAGTGTGAACAGATAATGCAACGTCGAGAGCTTGTCGCCATTCATAGTCGCCGAATTGGTGAAAGCGGCTGCGATTTTATCTTTCCAGACCTGGGAGTACCAAGGCTTAGACGATGCGTCGGCGAATTTTTTAAATTGCCAGGACACAGTGCCCATGTAGGTAGGCGAACCAAAAATGATCGCATCGGCCGCAGCCAGACTCGCCCAGTTTGCCTCAGTGATATTGCCTTCGGCATCTATGGCAATCAATTCTGCTGCAGCCCCTGCCGCTGCTGCACCGGCGTGCACGGCTTCTGCTGCTTTTTTAGTGTGCCCATAACCGGAGTGGTACACAATCGCTACTTTTTTCATCATGTTTCCTTTATCGATAAGATGTTTTGATTTCCTTACTACGCCAGACCTGCCGTTTAGTGGGGCAGGTCAAACACCAGCACTTCCGCGTGCTGACCTGCTGTCAGCACTAACAACTCTTCTTGCTGTAACTTCACTGCGTCGCCTGCTGACAGCGTTTGTCCATTCACAGTCAACATGCCGCGAGCCAGATGGACGTAGGTCAGGCGATCCGGCTGTAAAGACAGACTGGCAGCCTGCTCTCCGTCAAACAAGCCAATATATAAACGGGCATCCTGACGAATCGGGATGGAACCATCAAGCCCATCGGATGAAGCAACCAAGCGCAAACGTCCAAGCTTCTCCTCGCGGCTAAAATTCTTTTCCTGATATGCCGGTATGGCATTGATGCGATCGGGCTGTATCCAGATTTGTAGCAAATGTGTGGGCTGGACTGGCGAAGGATTAAATTCCGAATGGCGCACACCAGTGCCTGCACTCATATATTGGACATTCCCTGGATAAATCGTGCTCCCGTTACCCATGCTATCTTTGTGTGCAATCGCACCTTCGAGTACATAAGTGATAATTTCCATATCCTTATGCCCGTGCATGCCAAACCCCATTCCTGCGGCAATCCGGTCATCGTTAATCACACGCAATGGACCAAAGCCCATATGTGCCGGATCGTAATAATCAGCAAACGAAAAACTGTGGAAAGATTGTAGCCAGCCATGCTCGGCATAACCGCGTTGATCAGACTTATGAAGTGTCAGCATTGTGTTCTTATTCAAATAATTGATATGATGTAGTCCAATATATAGGTGGACTACCGCCAGTAACAGGGTAGTTTTTTCTATCTCTTGTTCAGTTTTTTTGTATAAGAATTGTGACCTGATGAATATTACGCTGGAAGCCCTGCAAATCCTTGATGCCATCGATCGCAAGGGCAGTTTCGCGGCCGCCGCCAGTGCGCTCGATAAGGTGCCGTCCGCCATCACCTACAGCATTCGTAAGCTGGAAGAAGATCTCGATGTCTTGCTGTATGACCGGCGTGGCCACAGAGCCAAACTCACTATCGCGGGTCAGGAACTGCTGACGCAAGGGCGACATTTACTGCAAGCCGCCGGAGAACTAGAGCAAAGAGTCAAACGTACCGCGACTGGCTGGGAATCGGAGCTAAGGATCGTCGTCGACGGCATTATCCAGTTTGACAATCTACTTCCTTTGATACAAGAATTTGAGCAGCAGAATTGCGGCACGAGGCTGCGCATTTCAGAAGAAGTATTGTCCGGCGTCTGGGAAACCTTGTTAGACGGTCGCGCCGACCTAGCGATCGGTGCCGCCTACGATGGCCCTGATACTCTGCGCATGCATGGCGACTACCAGACGCGCCTGATGGGCAATATCGATTGGGTTTTTGCCGTCGCCGCCAGACATCCGCTGGCACAAGCGACCGAACCGCTGACAGCGAGCGTGATACAAAATTATCGGGCCATCGTGGTCGGCGACACCGGCCGACAACTACCGTCGATTACGGCGGGTATCCTGACCGGACAAGATACGCTGACTGTACCATCCTTGCACGCCAAGCTGCTGGCACAAATTGCTGGACTGGGTTGCGGCAACCTGCCGCGCGCATTAGCTCAACCGCATTTACAATCCGGTGCCTTGATAGAAAAATCTCTGGAAGAAAACCGACTATCAGGCACCAACCGGATCGCCTGGCGCAGCAATAATAAAGGCAAGGCGCTGCATTGGTTTTTGCAAAGGCTCGCCGATCCTGTGGTACAGCGTATCCTGCTGGGAAGCATTGCATGATGCAGTCTAATTACTCCGGCTATATCGGTCGTTTCGCGCCTTCACCAACCGGACCGCTGCACATGGGCTCACTGGTAGCGGCAATGGCGAGTTATCTCGACGCTAAAGCTCATCAAGGAAAATGGCTGCTAAGAATCGAGGATCTCGATTTTGACCGCAATGTCAAAGGAGCCGGGCAATCGATCATTGACACACTGCAACGCTGTCAATTGCAGTGGAACGGTGCAGTCGAATGGCAAAGCCGACGAACATCGTTATACGAGGCGGCTCTTCAGCAATTAGGTGACGCAGTGTATCCCTGCGGCTGCTCGCGTAAGGAGATTGCCGATTCACGTCTGAATAACCATACATCATTGGTTGCCGTCTATCCGGGCACCTGCCGGACTGGCCTGGTGGCAGGAAGGCAGGCACGCTCATGGCGACTTAAAGTACCAGCCGGAATGCATAGCAAGATTCATTTCCACGACCGCTGGCTGGGACCACTCAGCCAAGACCTGGAGAGTGAGGTCGGCGATTTCGTTTTAAAACGCGCCGATGGGTTTTGGGCTTATCAACTCGCAGTCGTCGTTGATGATGCAGCGCAGGGAGTAACTGATGTGGTGCGGGGTGCGGATTTACTAGATTCGACCGCACGACAAATTTATCTGCAAGAGATACTGGGATTGCCGCGTCCGCGTTATCTGCACATTCCTGTGGTGGCAAATGCCAGCGGCGAGAAACTGTCGAAGCAAACCGGAGCACTGGCAATCGATGTCAGCGGACCGGAACAAGATATTCTTGCAAATGCCTTGCTGCCTGCGGCACGTTTTTTGGGATTGACTGATATGGCGCCGGGAGCGCATGCCGATATTGCTTCATTCTGGCAGCAAGCCATTCTGGCCTGGCAGCGACGATTGGAACAATATGCCAATGCAGCAACCAGTTAGAAAAGCTATTTGATCGCTACCGATACCTTGTCATACGTATCAGTAAGCAGATCATCAGGATTTAGAAAATCCACCGAGCAAGGCGGCTCTTTTTTGCGGTTTCGCTACCGATGCAGGTGATGTCGACGTTGGCAACGACGCAGCCGATGTTGAGGCAGGCGGTATCGTGGTGGCACTCGGTTCGTAAGGTTTTAAAAACCACGGATCGACTTTTTCCCTAGGCTGATTAAACGTGCGTGCAGGGCGTTCAAATGTTTTTGCTGCAGGTTTTTCAGCATCAAAAGAACGTGGCTTTCGCTCTGCATGAGCTGGCGTTTGCGCCACAAAACCTGCCAATTGCAACTTGACGATTTTTTGCTTGATCAGTTTTTCAATATCAATCAGCAAGCGCTCATCTTTATCGGTATGCAAAGAAATCGCATCTCCCGAAGCACCGGCACGACCGGTACGGCCAATACGATGCACATAATCCTCAGCATTGTAGGGAAGATCGAAATTAATCACACAAGGCAATTCAGCAATATCCAGGCCACGCGCAGCAACATCCGTCGCGACCAATACTTCGACTTCACCACGCTTGAATGCTTCGAGCGCCGCCATACGTTCATTTTGCGATTTATCGCCGTGAATCGCCGATGCTTTAACACCTTGCTTAACCAAATGAACCGCCAGACGTGAAGCGCCAATTTTCGTATTGGAGAACACGATGACCTGCTTCAAACCACGCTCACGGATAATGAACGAGACAGCATCACGCTTCTCTTCCTCTGCGACTTTGTACAGAATCTGCGTGACATTATCTGAGGTCGCATTGCTGCGGGCGACTTCGATCGTGACGGGATTGGTCAGGAAGCTCGCGGCAAGTTTTTTGATCTCAGGTGAAAAAGTAGCAGAGAACATCAGGTTCTGGCGCTGCTTAGGCAATAAGTTGATGATGCGTTGCAGATCGGGCAAAAAGCCCATGTCCAGCATGCGATCAGCCTCATCCATGATCAGGATCTGGGTCTGCGATAAATTGATCGTTTTTTGCTGAATGTGATCGAGCAAACGACCAGGCGTTGCAATCACAATCTCAACACCTGAGCGCAAAGCAGCAGTCTGAGGCGCCATATCCATACCGCCAAATACCACCGTAGAGCGCAATGGCGTGTGACGCGAATAAGCCTGAACATTTTCTGCGACCTGATCCGCCAACTCACGAGTCGGCGTCAAAATCAAAGCACGCACCGGATGCCGCGCAGGTGATGCACTGCTACTCGCATGCGCCATCAGCAACTGAATAATCGGCAATGAAAAACCAGCCGTCTTGCCAGTACCCGTCTGTGCAGCCCCCATCACATCGCGACCTTGCAATACGACAGGAATGGCCTGAGCCTGAATCGGCGTAGGATGAATATAACCCTGGTCAGTCAGCGCGCGCAGAATTTCTGGACATAGTCCAAAGTCAGCGAAACGCAGATCTGAGGGAAGTAAATCTTGAGACTTAGTATCAGTCATGGTAGGGATGGTGGGCCTCCCGTGAGTCGAACACGGTACCAACGGATTATGAGTCCGCTGCTCTAACCAACATGAGCTAGAGGCCCAATTCTTTCTGCAAGCTAAGCTGCTTTAATCTGACGAGATAAACTCATCAGGGTTATGCAGGCATCGCTCAATGCTGTCACCTGCAAATTGTTGCATTCAAAATTTTAAATGCAAACGCAAAACAGGCGTCGAAAAAACCGACGCCAATTGTATTACATTAATTACCTTCTAGGAAGCTTTTCAGCTTATCTGAACGCGATGGATGACGCAATTTGCGCAGTGCTTTTGCCTCTATCTGGCGAATACGCTCACGTGTCACGTCGAACTGTTTACCGACTTCTTCCAAAGTGTGGTCAGTCGACATTTCAACACCAAAACGCATGCGCAAAACTTTAGCTTCGCGCGGCGTCAGTGAATCCAATACATCTTTGACGACATTGCGCATTGATGCATGCAAGGCTGCGTCTGCTGGGGCCAATGTGTGATTATCCTCAATGAAATCACCGAGATGCGAATCATCATCGTCACCGATCGGCGTTTCCATCGAAATCGGTTCTTTAGCGATCTTCATGATCTTGCGGATCTTATCTTCCGGCATTTCCATTTTGATTGCGAGCGTTGCTGGATCAGGCTCTACGCCGGTTTCCTGCAAAATCTGACGCGAGATACGATTCATCTTATTGATGGTCTCGATCATATGCACAGGAATACGGATCGTACGCGCCTGATCAGCAATCGAACGAGTAATCGCCTGGCGAATCCACCAAGTTGCGTAGGTCGAAAATTTATAACCGCGGCGGTATTCGAATTTATCGACGGCCTTCATCAAGCCAATATTGCCTTCCTGGATAAGATCAAGGAATTGCAAGCCGCGATTCGTATATTTCTTCGCGATAGAAATTACCAGACGCAAGTTTGCCTCAGTCATTTCGCGCTTCGCTTTACGCGCTTTCATTTCGCCAGCCGACATCTTTTTATTGATGCCGCGCAAATCTGGCAAAGGCAATACGACACGGGCCTGCAAGTCGATCAATTTTTGCTGAAGTTGCTGAACGGCTGGAATATTACGGCCTAACACAGCGCTGTAAGAATGTCCGGCATTCACTTCGCCCTCCACCCATTTCAAATTAATTTCATTGCCGGGGAAAACTTTGATGAAATGGCTGCGCGGCATATTGCAGCGATTAACCACGACTTCCAGAATCTGCTTTTCCACATGACGGACTTCATCGACCTGACCACGCAAGGTGTCGCACAACTTTTCAACCACTTTTGCAGTAAAGCGCATGCCCAGCAATTCGTTGGAAATCGCCTCTTGCGCTTTCACATACGATTTGGAGTTGTAGCCCTCTTTTTCAAATGCCTTACGCATTTTGTCAAAGTTGCTGGAAATGATATCGAACTTCGCCAGAGAATCACGTTTGAGTTGCTCGAGTTGCTCAGCAGAGATGGCAGCAGCGCCAGCGGCACTTGCTTCTTCATCTTCCTCTTCTTCCTCTTCTTCCTCTTCCTCTTCTTCGTCTTCCTCTTCGGCTACGACTACAGGAACCGGCTTTTCCTCTTCTTCGGCGGCATTAGGATCGACCAGACCATCAACTAATTCATCAATCTTAATTTCATCATTACGGATACGCTCAGCGGCAACAAGAATCTCTGCAATCGTGGTCGGACAAGCGGAAATCGCCTGAATCATGTCCTTCAGACCTTCTTCGATTTTCTTTGCGATGACGATTTCGCCTTCGCGCGTCAGCAACTCAACCGACCCCATTTCGCGCATATACATGCGGACCGGATCAGTCGTACGACCAAAATCGGAATCGACTGTTGACAGCGCTGCTTCGGCTGCCGCTTCGACTTCATCATCATCATTGGTAACGGTAACGACGTTATCTGACAGAAGCAAAGTTTCGGCATCTGGTGCACGCTCATAGACCGCAACACCCATATCATTGAATGTACCGATAATGCCTTCGATTGCTTCTGGATCAACGACGTTTTCTGGCAAGTGATCATTGATCTCGGCAAATGTCAGGTAGCCACGATCTTTGCCCAGTTTGATCAGAGTTTTCAGCTTTTGGCGACGACGCTCCAGTTCCTCAGCCGTAGCCTCTGGATCAGCAGAAAATGCATCTTTCAACAACGCTTTTTCTTTTGCTTTGCGGTCCTTGGCTTTGGCTTTGTCGATAGCCTTCATTTCAGCTCGTTCGACAGCATTCAAAGCGGCAATTTCTTCGTTTTCAGGCTGATATTCTTTTGGTTTGCGACCGCGACGACCAGGAACTTTTACACCCGGCAAAATATAACCAGATGTATCAATTGCTGCCAGCACGGCAGCATCAGTGGTTTGGCTAACGGCAGGCGCGGATCCGGATTTAATTTCCTGGATCTCTGGCGCTTTGTCAGACTTGGCTGAATTCTTGGTTGGCTTTATCACTGTCTTTGAATCGGTTTTGTTAATTGTCACAGAAGCTTTCAATGGTGCAGATTGTGGCTTGTCCGTTTTTTTGCCCACACCTTCAGAGGCGTGTTTGGCAACTTCTTGGGACTTGCGATCAGCCGCGGCTACCGGCTTTGCATTCTTGCTGGTTATTACTTCCTTGCCAGACGCTTTCACGTTTGACCTGGCCTCGTCTTTTACAATACCTTTGGTTTTAGGCTTGTCGGCAGCGGCTTTCACTGCACTCTGTTTTGCTACGGGCTTTACCACTTTAGGCGCTTTAGTGTCTTTCGCAACCTCTTTTTTGGAGGCAGGTTTAGTTGGTACTTTACTTACAGACACCTTGGTTTTACTCGCACTGGCGACATCTTTTTTTGACGAGGCTTTAGCAATAGGTTTCGCTGGCGCCACTTTGGCGACCACTTTTTTTGCTGCTGAGGATGTCGGAGTTTTCGCGGGTTTCTTCATTGCTTTAGCCATTGAATCAAACCTACCGGAACAGAGATGGCAGCCTGTCTCATACAAAAAGACAATACTTAAGCGGCGAATCATATGATTCGCCGCGACGAGTAATGTCCTTTTCTATGTCAGACTACCCGAGTCTCAGCGCCGGTGTTTTGGGTTACTCGGAGGAGCATTACGCTCACCTAAACAACACATTCTGAATCGGCAAAAAAACGCTTCTCTCAGAATGAAACAACCTAAGACCTTGAATCGAAAGCTTTTAATTATACCACGAGCACCGACTTAACTCTAGTCCTCACGGTCACACACAAGGCTTTTAGTGAACAAAAAATAGGCAGACCTCCATTAATCCTAATACATCTCGTCATGCTTAATTGCCATCTCACTATCTTGCCACCACTTCTGCCTCCGCCTGCCGGCGCAGACTCTCCTGCATTTGCATGATTTCCCGATAACGGGCGATATCCGCAGGCTCGCGCAAACCGGATGCGGCCAGCATTTCCATTTCGGACTTCAAGACCTGAAAGCGCATTTGCCGGATTGCGCCGGTCAATTCCACGCGTACAACATCAATATCCGTCTCGGTCTGCTCAGCAATTTCTGCGATCAAGGTATCGTAATCGGATCCAGATGCCTTCAAATGCTCAGCAAGTGCAGCAAAATTTGCCTGCTCTCCCATCGCTTGCGCAGAAGACACCAGATGCATCAGCATTTCCGCTCCGTCTGGAGCCAGATTCGCCGCATCCGCCAGAGCACTCCGATCCAAAGCGACCGAAAGCGAAGGATGCGCGACCAAGATGCGCATAATTTGCCGCTCCAAACCCACGGGAGCGCTGCGCCTGCTTTTAGGCGGTGCAATTTTGACCCGGGCAACGGGCTGACTTAATTCAAACAATGCTTCGATTTCCGCTGACGTAGTCTTGGTCACCTGGGCAAGACTACGCACCATCTGCAATCGCAAACCCGAAGCAGGCATTTGCTGCAACAAGGGCTTGGCATCAAATTGCACTCTGGCGCGCCCTTCCGCCGTCGACAAATCACTTTCACCGACAACTTCCTTCATGAAAAATTGCGATAGTGGCATAGCATCTTGCACTTGCTGAGCAAAAGCCTCATTACCGAGCGCACGGATATAGCTATCCGGATCATGTTCAGTTGGCAAAAACAGAAATTTAATGACTTTATTATCATTCGCATGAGGCAGGCAGGCATCCAAAGCACGCCTCGCCGCACGACGCCCGGCACTATCGCCGTCAAAGCTAAAAATCACGTGATCAGTCTGACGCAGCAATTTTTGTACATGTGTTGGCGTACATGCCGTACCCAAAGTCGCCACCGCTTGTGGAAAACCCATTTGCGCCAGCGCGACCACATCCATGTAGCCCTCGGTTACCAGCACATAACCAGCTTCACGGATAGCCTGACGCGCCTCAAACAGACCATATAACTCAAAGCCTTTTTGAAATAGCGGCGTTTCGGGCGAATTCAAGTATTTAGGCTCGCCCTGCTCCAATATTCGTCCACCAAAACCGATGACCTGACCTTTAGTATTGCGAATCGGGAACATGATGCGCTCACGAAAACGATCGTAACGCTTACGCCCGCCGCCATCCTCTTCACTTTTATCGATGACCAGACCCGCCTCAACCAAAGCTGGTGCCGCATAGTCTGGAAAAACCGCACGTAATCCGTCCCAGCCGTCGGGCGCATAACCAAGCCCGAATCTGGCAGCGACTTCACCCGTTAAACCACGTTTTTTCAGGTAGGCAATTGCCGCCTCAGCCCCTCGCAATTGCAAGCGATAATGATCACAAGCCTTGGTCATGACATCCGTCAGCGCCAGACTTTTTGCCTGCACTTCGGCACGCTGAGCGGGAAGTAACTTGTCATCCTCAGGCACAATCATGCCGTTGTTTTGCGCCAGATCCTTTACTGCATCAACAAAGCTCATACCGGAATATTCCATCAAAAAACCGATGGATGTTCCATGCGCACCACAACCAAAACAATGGTAAAACTGTTTGGTCGGACTTACTGTAAAACTTGGGGATTTTTCGTTATGAAAGGGGCACAAACCCATGTAGTTTGCGCCACCTTTTTTGAGCTGGACATACTTACCCACCACATCGACGATATCGACGCGGGCGAGCAAATCCTGGATGAAGGTTTGTGGAATCAAAATCGTCAGCTCAAAATTACTGCAATTAGCGTGACGTCAATGCAGCCTTTACCAATGCAGACACTGCCGTCATATCAGCGCGACCTGCGAGTTTCGGTTTCAAAATCGCCATGACTTTACCCATGTCCTGCGGACCGACAGCGCCAGATTCTGCAATTGCGACCGCCACTTCAGCCTGCACTTCAGCGTCGGACATGCCAGCCGGCATGTAGGCGGACAAAATCGCCAGCTCGGCTTTTTCGATATCCGCCAGATCCTGGCGACCGCCAGCTTCGAACTGGCTGATCGAATCTTTGCGCTGCTTGATCATTTTGTCGATAATGGCCTGCACCATCACATCAGTCAGTTCAACGCGCTCATCCACTTCTTTTTGCTTCATCGCCGCAGTGATTAGGCGAATCGTACCCAGCTTTGCCGCCTCTTTCGCACGCATTGCTGATTTCATGTCTTCGGTAATTTGATCTTTTAAGCTCATGGATTTTCCTGGCAATGTAATTTATTAAAAACACAAAGCCCGCTGCGGACTACCGGAGCGGGCATGCTAGCCATCAAATGCAACAATGATGAACGATACTGCGTAGCAGCATCAGTCCAGAATTAGTACATTTTCTTAGGCAATTGCTGACTACGAATGCGTTTGTAGTGGCGCTTTACTGCGGCAGCCAGCTTGCGCTTGCGCTCTGCAGTTGGCTTCTCGTAAAACTCGCGTGCGCGCAATTCGGTCAACAGACCGGTCTTTTCGATGGTGCGCTTGAAGCGACGCATAGCGACTTCGAACGGCTCGTTTTCTTTAAGGCGAATTGTGGTCATTTAAGTTCGGAACCAATGAAAAATTTATAGGAAGAACGAGATAATAGCAGAACTTTGATGAGATTGGAAGCTGAACTGATTAAATCTTACGCAAAACCTCAGCACATCTCCTATTTCTCATCAGTTTACAAGCCTCCGCTAATTGAAAAAATGATCAAATATAGGGAGTATGCTATTTTTTATACCTAAATGCGCAACGCATATAAGAAGAATTAAAAATACACCAGGGTAGTATCAAGAGGAAATAAAAAACAACACCACCCCGGTAAGACGGTAAACAAATCTGATAATCAGAATTCAATCAAGATTCGATGGCACTACCTGCCGCAAACCCTGACGACCAGGCCCATTGAAAATTGTATCCGCCTAACCACCCCGTCACGTCTACGGATTCACCAATAAAGTAAAGCCCCGGGCAATTCTTCACCATCATGCTTTGCTGCGAAAGCTCGCGCGTATCAACACCGCCCCGCGTCACTTCGGCTTTACGATAGCCCTCGGACCCATTCGGGATTAGTTGCCAGCGGTTCATATTGTCGCCCAACTGGCGCAAGCGCTTGTCGGTCAGGTCGGCGATTTTGGCATCTCCGGCAATCCCATTCGCCGCGAGCAAACCCTCTGCCAAACGTGCTGGCACATAAGTAGCGAGATGATTAGCTATATTCTTTTTAATCGTCCCTTTACCAGCAATCAATTCTTCTGCCAAATCGACTTCGGGTAGCAGATTGACCGTAATCGCCTCACCTGGCTGCCAAAAACTGGAAATTTGCAACACTGCAGGGCCAGATAATCCACGATGGGTAAATAACAAGTCTTCGCGAAAAATCGTTTTATTCTTTTTATCACCGGTCGCAATATCAACCTCAAGCGAAATCCCAGCCATCGGCACAAAAGGCTCCCATGCCTTAGGATCAAACGTCAGGGGCACCAGTGCGGGTCTTGGCTCAACAATCTTCAGGTCGAATTGACGCGCAATTTGGTACGAAAAATCCGTAGCACCGATTTTTGGAATGGATAATCCCCCCGTCGCAATCACGAGTTGCGCAGCAGAAAATATTCCCTGCTCAGTAAGCACCTGATATCCGGCGTCTGTACGCTGAACCTCTTTAACCTGGCAAGGCATGCGCCACTGGACTTTACCCAGATCGCATTCCGACTTCAGCATACGAATGATGTCCTCGGCACTGTCGTCACAAAATAGCTGACCCTTATGCTTTTCGTGATACGCGATCCGGTATTTTTTAATCAGGTTTAAAAAATCCTGCGCGGTATAACGCGATAAAGCACTTTTACAAAAATGCGGATTTTCAGACAAGAAATTTGCCGGACCAGCTTGTAAATTAGTGAAATTACAGCGGCCACCGCCAGAGATACGGATTTTTTCCGCTAATTTAGCAGCATGATCAATGAGCAAGACGCTCTTGCCGCGCTGACCTGCAACGCTGGCGCACATCATGCCGGCAGCACCCCCGCCAATGACGATTGCATCGTAGTGTTGACTCATTTCCTGACTTTCGTATTTTTTCGCCACTGATAGATCCCACCGGATTTTCGCCGGGCAGGATTGAGGCGTGATTGTAGCCGATGTAATCCATACGATTTAAGAACTGCCAGCAATTAAACGGGTAAAAAAATATCCCTCGGTTTAATGATGAGCAACCGAAACCAGATACAAAAAAATACGACGCCAGTAGGATTGCGGCAAGACGAAGCCTACGCACCCATCGCTGCGACCACTGATGGCAAACTATGTAATTGATATTGCGCATCAGCACAGCGCACCACGTCGCCAATCACAATGACGCTTGGACTCCCTAGCGACGATGCAGACAAATCACTGGAGAGACGCTGCAAAGTCGTGATCAGCTGATTCTGATGATTCCGGGTCGCTGATTGAACGACGGCAACCGGCGTGGTGACAGACAGACCACCGGCGATCAATTCATCCTGAATCTGCTGGCAATGCGCGACGCCCATATAAATCACCAATGTTAGTCCGGTTTTAGCTAAGGCAGCCCAATCAGGACGATGATCCGGTGTTTTGCCGTGCCCAGTAACAAAAATTGCTCCCTGCGCCCAGTCTCTGTGCGTTAACGGAATGCCCAGACTGGCTGGTGCAGCCAGCCCGCTACTGATGCCATTGATCACATAGACGGCGATTCCATGCCGCATCAGGTGCTGACGCTCTTCGCCACCACGGCCGAAGATAAAAGGATCTCCACCTTTCAAACGAACAACGCATTGACCTGCCCGCGCCTCGGCCAACATCAGTTTTTCAATAAAAGCCTGAGGTGTTGACTGACAACCGCCGCGCTTGCCGACTTGCACAATTCGCGCGGAGGGCGAAGCATGCTGCAACACCGCAGGATTAACGAGATCGTCAATCAGGACGACATCAGCCTGCGCAATTGCTTTAACCGCTTTAATCGTTAGTAAGTCAGGGTCGCCGGGGCCGGCACCGACGAGAAATACTTTGCCATGGGTATACATAAATGATGTCCAGAACGTTTTTCAGATACACCTGTTATGCAAGTCACGTTCCATGAAAGCTATCCCACGGTTGGTGGTATTGAACATAAACCGCACCATGTTAGTGCAGCCAAGTAGGTAAATGCCCTCTCATATGGCAGCAATCGCTCAACTGGTATTCGCCAAAATCATTTATAAAATTTCCGCATATCAATAGTCTGTTTTAATTTTGCAACGAAAAGATGTCACATTTCTCAAAATTGCATGTCATATAAACTAATTCTTGACTTGGTTGTTGCAAGAAGAGATAACAGAGCTATTGAGAGCGCAAACGATTGCGCAATCATTGAGCACCGAAGCTTTGAGCTCTGTCGTCGTGCATCAAACGCTGCACGCACTGTTTTTGGTCAGGTCAACGGCAATACGAAGCCGTACTAAGAAGTACCCGTTCTCCTGACTGTATGTCGTTTCAATTAACCGAGAGGATGAATCAGATGCAACAACCAACTACCAAGCTCAGCTTGCTGGCACTTGCGGTAGCGACTGCCTTCCCTATGCATGCTGCCTTCGCCCAGACGAAGTCTGGCGATACCAAAGATTCCACCCAATTAGAGACCGTGATCGTCACGGCCAACCGCCGCTCAGAAAACATCAAAGAAGTCCCGATGTCGATCTCGGCAATCAAAGGCGAGGCTCTGGATACGTATAACACCAGCGGTCAGGACATTCGCGCACTTGCTTCACGCGTACCTAGTCTGAACATTGAATCCGATTTTGGTCGCGTCTTTCCACGCTTCTATATCCGCGGTCTGGGCAATACCGATTTTGATCTGAATGCCTCTCAGCCAGTTGGCCTGATCTATGACGACGTCGTACAGGAAAACCCAATTTTGAAAGGTTTCCCGATTTTTGACGTTGATCAGGTAGAAGTTCTGCGCGGCCCGCAGGGTACGTTGTTTGGCCGCAACTCCCCCGCAGGCGTCATCAAATTTGAATCCGCCAAGCCAACCAATGTCTTCGAAGGTTATGCAAACCTTGGTTTGGGCAATGACAAAGCAGTCAATTTTGAAGGTGCAGTCAACGTGCCGTTGAACAGCGACTGGGCAATGCGTTTATCCGGTCAATCGCAATCACGTGATGACCGCGTCACTAACCCGCGCAGCACTGGCACCAAAGAGCTGGAAGGCTACCACGACAAAGCAGCGCGTATCCAACTGGCTTATAAGAACGGCGGCTTCAGTGCCCTGTTCAATGCCCATGGTCGCGATTTGTCAGGCAACGCCACTCTGTTCCGTGCCAATATCATTCAAAAAGGTACGAACGAACTGGTGCCTGGTTTCAACTACAGCAGCTATCCGACTGACGGTATCAATACTCAGACCCTGAGTTCATCCGGTGTCAGCGCACGCCTGCGCTGGGACTTTGATGGTATGACGCTGTATTCGATCACTGCCTACGACAAAGCAAAGCTGTATAGCCGCGCTGACGTCGATGGTGGTTATGGCGCCTCCTTTGCACTGCCAATGGGTCCTGGTTTTATTCCATTCCCGTCAGAAACCGCTGACGGCGTACCAGATCTGAAACAGGTGACACAAGAAATTCGTCTGCAATCGAATACAAAAGATGCTCTACAATGGATCGCCGGTATTTATTACTTCAAAGAAGATTTACAAGTAGATAGTTTCGATTTCAACTCACTGGGCGGCAACGTACAGGATGGCTACGCAGTACAACACCAGCATGCGAAATCATGGGCAACATTCGGCTCTCTGAATTATGCGGTCAGCGACCAGCTGAAATTACGCGGCGGCATCCGCTATACCAGCGATAAGAAAGACTTTGATGCAAGCCGTCCATGGACACCGGGCTCCGCACCTAGCGCCAAACCGACGGTCTACACCGCAAGCCCTAGCTCTACCAATATCAGCTGGGATTTAGGTGCCAACTACGCAGCAGATGCAACGACCAATTTCTTCGGTCGTATAGCAACTGGTTACCGCGCACCAAGTGTGCAAGGTCGTGTTTTATTTGGTGACGGCATCTCTGTTGCAAACTCTGAAAAAGCGCTGTCTTTTGAAGCCGGCATCAAGAAAGACATCCTGGATAATACTGCACGCGTAACCGCAACCGTATTCCAGTACACCGTCAAAGACTTGCAACTGACTGCAGGTAGTGGCGCAGTCAATCAAAACAAACTGGTCAATGCAGACAAAGCAACTGGTCAGGGTTTTGAAGTTGATTTGCAAGCGAATCTGAGCCGCAACTGGAAATCAACGGTCGGCGTCAGCTACAACGACACCGAAATCAAAGATGCCAAATTGTTCGTCTCTCCTTGCGGTAACGGCTGTACTGTCACGAATCCGGCAGGACCTGTTGCAGGTACTGTACTGATCGGCGGTAATCCATTGCCACGCGCACCGAAGTGGATAGGCAACTTCACGCTGAAATACAGCACACCAATTGCTGATGGTGATCTGTATGTATTCACTGACTGGGCATACAAAGACACCTACAATATGTTCTTGTATGAAGCCAAAGAATACAAAGCTAAATCCCTGCTGGAAGGCGGCTTGCGTGTTGGCTACAAATGGGCAGATGGCAAGTATGAACTGGCTGTTTATGGTCGTAACATCACCAACAAGCAACAAGTCATCGCAGCGATCGACTTCAATAATCTGACGGGTATCTTGAACGAACCACGCAGCTACGGCGTGCAGTTCAAAGCGAACTTCTGATGAAATTTTGACGAATTTCTGACAAACTTCTAATTGAAGAAGACGCATTAATTAGTCACGATAAGTCATGCTTAACAAAAAAGCGCCGGTTTATCCGGCGCTTTTTTATATCTATTTCGTCAAATCTGACTTCAATATCCCTCTACTGCACTACCTCTACTGCACTACCTCTACTGCACTACCTCTACAGCACTCTAACTATCTCAAAGCACGTCGCAATACCTCCATAGACATGAAAGCTTAAGCCCCAGCAGCTCGCTCTTTGAGTAATTTGGTGACCATTACACAATGCTCCACCTGATCTGCAATATTTGCCGGTACTGCCACATCGCCCACCAGTACGGACTCAATCCAGCGTGCCGTAGTCGCCGCATCACAAGTCTCAGGTATATCCGGCAAATCGCCGGACAGGCTCTGATGCGTCTGTACCAGGGTCGTACATTGTCCCTCATGAAACCAGTCAATCTGTTGCGCACGTCCGGTACTCGCCACCGTCTCCCCCTCCGTACCTCGCATCAGAAAAGCATCCCCACGTTCATGCGGTGCAATCTCAGAAAAATACTGATGCAACATAATCTGATATTCAGGATGCGTATAGGAAGTCAGCCTTAAAGCCGGACTGGTAAACGGCTGCAGGATTTTCACCAGCGTATGGGTCGAATTGCGAACCCCCAGGATTCTGCGCATCGCCAGAATACGTGTCATCGCCGGAGACAAAGTATCTACTGATATGAAAGCCGGTTCATACTGCGCCATCTGCGCTTCTGCCTCCGCGGCAGAACGCGCAAATGGTTTACCAAGGGCCTCAAAAATTTCTGCTGTTGTCACTCGCCCGGCATCTTTCAGCACACCATGTACCAGCACGGGCACACCTCTGCGCGCTAACAGCAAAGCAAGCAAGGGGGTCAGGTTTGCCTTCTTACGGGCGCCGTTATAGCTAGGGATCACCACTGGAGCATACGGTCGATCTGGTGGCGCATATAAGGCCAGAATCTGCGTCTGTGCCGCTGCCATAAAGCCCGCAATTTCCTGTACCGATTCGCCCTTAATGCGCATTGCCAGCAGGATCCCGCCCATCTCCAGATCAGAGACCCGCGCCTCCAGCATTGCACCATACAATAACTGAGCATCCTCTTGCGACATGCTACGGGCACCTTCTTTTCCACGTCCGATTTCTTTGATAAAGCGGGCTGCGGGAAATGCCTCAACTAAAGCGTTTTTGTCTGTCGTCATCATTCTGAAATAGTAAAAAATGCGCTGATAAATTAATCATCAACAAATTATGTTGGAAGATACTTACAAGATCGTCAGCCGGTTTGCGGCCAAGTAATCTGCGCGACACGCGCGCTCCAGTTCGCCGTTTTGAAGCAAGGTATCCGCCTCTAACATGACCCGCTGAAAGAAGTCATCCTCCCGCGTGTACTCAGTGCCATATATTCCATCCCAGGCATTACGCCCGTCGACCTTAGCCCGATATAAACTCTGATCGGCAAGCTCAAGCACCTGCAACCAGGTGAGCAAGTGCGGATTGTGTGGCAAAAAGGGGTAGCAGGCAAAACCAACCGAACAAGTCTGCACCAGCGTAACATTATCTGAAATGACAAATGGGGTGCGGGCGACTGCGGTACACAAACGCTCAGCCAAGCCCTCAGCCTCTGACCGGTTAACCGCTCTGGCAACAATCAAAAACTCTTCGCCGCCCCATCGCACCAGATAGTCCGAGTCCCGGAATACTTCTTCCAGCCTTGCACGCATTTCAATCAATACAAGATCACCAGCGGCATGACCATGCGTATCGTTCACGATTTTAAAGTGATCAAGATCTACAAGAAACAAAATCAGATCCGCTTGTGCAGGCGCTGGCAGTGCAGGTTTTCTCAGATGCTCGTCATACTGCCGCAGCACCCATGCGACGTCCGCATCCATATGCTGTAACAGATATCGCCGATTACCCAAGCCTGTCAGCGGGTCCGTCAAACTGATTTCTTTGAGCTCTCTGTAGGTGCGTTCCAGTTCAATATTTTTCCTGACTACCTCGGACTGCGTTTCGCTCAAAGTATGTAAAATCAGTTTCAGTTGTTTGTACGCTTCTGCATTATCCAGCGCGATTGCGACATAGGAGCAGATCGTGCGGAAAATCATGCACTCCCGGTTACCATAGGCATGCTCGCGTTCAGACTGAATTGTCATCACACCCAATACTCGCTCATCAATCATCAGGGGTGCAAACAATGCCGAACGCATTTGGCGAGTACCGGGAATATGCGTCTGATCTACCGAATCGGGACTCAGGTTCATCAAGACTTCAATTTTTTCCCGCACGGCTCTCGCCGCATTCGAGGTCGGTGATGCCAGATCAATCGACCAGTCAGGTAGCGCAAGACCATCCTCCCGACCAAATTCCCGGTCCAGGCGGTCACCACTAAAATTGATACGGTAGATCGACAAATTCCTATCGCCAAAAATCCCGCCGATATGATGGTGCACCGTTTTAAATACCGCAGAGCTATACAGACTGCCAGTAATTTCACGGCCAATATCGCTGAGTTGTCTCAAGACGTCTGCGGATAAAGCCAGTTCCACATTAGCTTCGCTCAAGCCCTTATTGGCGAGTTCCAATGCGGTTTGCTTCTCTCTTAGCTCCAGTGTTCTTTGCCTGACTTCGTTCTCCAGTTCAGACTGACGTAGTCGCAGATAAGCGGTTCTTCTGCGGACAATCGCCACTACCACCGCGAGACAGGCTAAGGCAAGCAAAGTACGGAACCAATAAGTCTGATACCAAGCAGGTAAAACACGTATTGGTAACTCCAGCGCATTCTCGGTCCAGACGCCGTTGCGATTTGATCCTCTCAACAATAAGCGGTAATTCCCTGGAGGTAAATTTGTGTATGAGGCAAGTCGCCTTGAATAATCGGTAGTGATCCAGTCTTTATCAAAGCCCTCAAGCCGATACTGATAACGATTATTTTCCGGTGCAGAATAATCGAGTGCAGAAAATTCTACCGCTATTGAATTAGTATCCGGAGGCACGAGAACTCGGACATCTGATGCATCGCTATCGCCGTCACCGGAATGCAGCATATCCAGGGCAACCACTTTCCCGCCAATACGAACCTCAGTAACAACCACCGGCGGACGATATGTCCACTCCTCCATTTTGTCTGGACGAACGACCGTTAAGCCACCGACACCGCCAAACAATAACTCCCCTTCGGCTGTTACCGCACCTGAGTGCGACCAATAGCCTGCAATACCGACGCCATCGGCGCGATGCAGAGTACGGATACGAAAATCAGCGGGATCAATGACCGCCAGCCCCTCTGATGTACTTGCCCAGATTTTTCCCTCGCGATCCAGCAGCAAATGGGCAACTGTATCGCTGGGCAAACCCTGTTCTTTACCAAGGCGGCGAAATACCGGCTGTCCCTCACTGGTGTATCGTTCGACGACGTTAATACCGCCGCCGATCGTGCTGACCCATATACGTCCCTGACGATCCGTTAGCATCGACAAAATAACAGCGGCGGACAACGCATTGGATGTCGCTGGCGCAGCGGCAATTCGACTCACTGATCTGAGATCCGCATTGAAAAAATTAAGCCCGTTTAAGGTCCCAATCCAGGCCGCACCATTTTTCCCGCGCTCAATTACATTGACGCGCTGGTCTGTAAGTTGCTGGTAGCCTTCAGGGCGAAAACTTTGATTTTTTTGCTGCAGCTCGCTTAACCATAAACCATCTTCGCGACTGCCTATCCACAAGCGTCTGTCATCGAACATCAACGCATCAACTGACGCGGCAGGATCTCTGGGGGCAAGTAGCAGACGCTCGACCTGTCTGCCACTGAGGTCTGCTTTATACGCGCCACGAGCGGTTCCGATATATACATCACCTGCTGGCGAGTTGCTCATTGTGTAGACACGGTCGTTCGGCAGGGCTTTTTCAGGATTTTTTGGATCTGGCCGCAAGGCACCGACCCGCATTCCAGATGGATCAAGAATATCAATCCCGTTGTCACGCAAGCCAATCCAGACTCGCCCATCTTTGGCCGGCAATACCGCCAGGACATCTGTGTCAGAAATACTATCCCGGCGATTGGCGGCACCAAAAATTGTGACGATAGAGCTCTGTGTCGGATTAAATAAATTGATACCGCGTGTCGTCCCTGCCCAAACCAGACCTGAGCGATCCTTTAACAATGCCCACACAGCGTTGTCACTCAAACTGGTGACCAATGCAGCATCATGACGCAAGCGTCGGGTCTGCATCGACCGAGTATCGATTCTGACGATTCCTTGTCCGTAGGTACCTAGCCAAATGATGCCGGGATTCACTTCAAGGATGGCATGCACGCCTTCACTTAGCAAGGCAGATCCCGAAGCACCGCTTTCCGTGACAGTCAATGCCGTTCCAGTAAGCGGGTCGATAATAAAAGCACCGTTCTTGCGCGTTCCGACCCAGATACGCCCGTCACTCGCTTCAAATAATTGCCAGACTGCCGGTACAATTCCATTCGAAGTCGTCAGTGGTACCTGAGTGAATTCTCCCCGCTTGCCCATGCGTACCAATCCCTTGCTGCTACCGATCCAGAGTCGCCCTTTGGTATCACGCAATACCGCTGCGATTTTATCGTCTGGCAGACTCTGGGCATTCTGCTCATCATGCGTCATCACGGTAACGGCATCCGTATCGCCGTCAACATGATTCAGGCCTCCTGCCGTCCCCACCCAGACACCGCCCGTTCCATCATCAGTGATCGACTGTACCAAGACATGATTCAATCCCTTAGGTCCCGCTGTAAAGTGCACAAAACGGTCCTGATCTTTATCGTAACGTGCCAGCCCGCCCGCATTCATACCTACCCACAAGCGTCCCCTGCTGTCTTTATGCAATGTCTGGATAAAGCCGTCAGGCAACGCTCCCGCCTGTTTTGGGTCTGGCAGATACGGGCGAAAACGATATCCATCCCAACGCGCCAAACCACTTTGCGTACCAACCCAAAGAAACCCATCACCGTCCTCTGCCAGAGCAGTTGCAATCGAATAGGGCAATCCCTGCTCTTTTCCCAGGCGTTGGAAAATCGTATCTGCCAGTTGCGACCATCGTTCCGGTGGCTGCGTTGCGCTTACTGGCGCAGCGCTTGTTTGCGGTTTGCTGACTATCTGGCCGGCACGCGACACCGGGGACTGACCAGACGTTATTGACGAAGCTAGCGTTGTGAGTGGCAATTGCAAAAAAGCCATTAACAGCATTATCTGATATTGGTTCTTGCTTACATACCGTAACAAGCGTTTTATCAGTAAAAATACGAGAGATATCTGCAGCGAGCAGGAACGAAAAATAGCGGACAGCTCCAGATGGGCGCTGTCCGCATTTGTTTTATTGGCTACATATTGATGCGAATTCATATCCCGGAGGGTCTTTAGCTGACACCCACTATGTTGTATGGGATATAGAATGCCACATTTTTTAGTACATTCAATTTCTATAACAATGTTTTAATCTTTGAAGCAACAAAAATGCTAATTCAGATTTATTCACTATGAAAAATATTCAGCACATCGTGATGATCTTTATACCGCGACCGGCTCACTCCTGATCACAATCATCTTCTTCAGCTCTGGCACACAAGAACCACAATTCGTGCCGCATTTAAGACGCGATTGCAGCCCTGCAAGCAGCTCATCCGGGCTGCCAGTCATTCCGCTCAGCGCACTATTAATTTCAGTATCGGCGACGTTCAGGCAACTGCATACGACCTTACCTCTTGCCGTAAACCCGTGTGGCGCACTGGTGCTCGGCATCAGTAACAAGCGACCGAGCTTGGCGACAGGTTCTTCATCGACCAGATAGGCTTTCAGCCAGCTTTCTGCCGACACGTCACCGGCCAGGGAGACTGCTGCCAGCTTGCCATCCTTGACCATGATGTGTCTGGCGTTACCGCGCTTGCTATCGTCGTAGCGCAACACCTCAGCGCCAGTAATACCGAATAACTGCTCGATCTGTTGCGTCAGCTCCGGCGCTGCGGCGTAGTCGTCGGCAGCACGAAACAAGATGCCTGTTTTGTCGCGGCCAAACGGGGTACAACTGGCATAAGCAAACTCACGCATGTAAGGACGTAATGCTTTTTGCAAGACCAAGGCTTGCTCCTTATCGATCCAGGCAAATACCAGGAAACGCCACGGCAATTCTGCCTTAAGAATTTTGACCGCTGCAGCCTTCAGCTCGGGCTGCTTCGAGCTAGGATCGATTGCCGGTGATGTCAGCGCATTCACGCCGTAGCCAGCGTTCTCGCCATGACCACGGCCGGATACATATTCCTCACCCCAGTGCATGGCGACAAATACCTGACCGGCCCGCATCTCGTCGCTCTCTTGCACAGCAAAAATCTGCGAACCGCGCCGGCTCGTCACGTGCACCAGATCGCCCTGCTGCAGAAAACGTCTGTCCATATCTTGCTTAGACATCGCAATCCCAGGCTCAGCTGCGTGTGAAAACAATTGTGCAACCGTGCCGGTGCGGCTCATACCGTGCCATTGATCACGTAAACGTCCGGTATTGAGCTGGAAAGGATGGCGTGCGTCGATCGTGTCCTTGATCGGCTGATACACGGTATTGACGAAACGGGCACGTCCGGTCGCAGTCGGAAAAATACCGTCCTCATACAAGCGTTGTTGCCCCTTGCTCGCACCTTCCGGATAAGGCCATTGCTGCGCGCCTGCCTGCTCCAGAATCGCATAGGACAAACCAGTGATATCAAGGTCGCGCCCACGGGTACTTTCACGATGCTCGTTCCAGACCTGCTCCGGTGTTTCGTACGGAAAAATCGAATGGGTTTTACCTAATAAGGTTTCCAGCTTGCGCGCAAACGCGGTGGCGATTTCCCAATCGTGCCTAGTCTCACCCGGCTTATCCAGCGCCGGGTTGACGCGGGTGATGCGGCGTTCAGAATTGGTCACCGTGCCGGACTTCTCCGACCAGGTCGTTGCTGGCAGCAAGATATCAGCATAGGGTACGGTCGCAGTGGTGCTGTAGGCCTCTTGCACGATCACCAGCTCCGCCGTATTGAGCGCTGCCCGTATCAGATTTTGCTCCGGCATAGACTGCGCAGGATTCGTGCAGACGATCCAGATAATTTTGATCTCACCGGCGCGCACGGCATCAAACATTTCGACTGCCGTTTTACCTGGCACCGCGGGTACATCGCCCACGCCCCACAGCGCAGCGATTTCGGCACGGTGCACTGGATTAGCTAAATCGCGGTGCGCCGACATCAGATTCGCCATGCCACCGACTTCACGACCGCCCATCGCGTTGGGTTGTCCGGTCAATGAAAACGGACCGGCACCAGGTTTGCCAATCTGATGCGTGGCGAGATGCAGATTAATCAGTGCGGCATTTTTTGCCGTACCGGATGACGATTGATTCAAGCCCTGGCAATACAGGGACAGCGTGGCTTTGGATTGTCCAAACCAGCGGGCGGCCTGGACTAAATCAGCTTCGGTAATACCGCAGGTCTGCGCAACGAATTTGGGGGTGTAATCGCGTACAGTTTGCTTGAGTTCAGCAAAACCTTCGGTGTGTGCCGCGATGTACTCATTGTCAATCAGGTCTTCCCACAAACACAGATGTAGCATGCCATTGAACAAGGCGACGTCGGTACCAGGCAAGATCGGTAAAAATAAATCAGCTTCACGCGCCGTATCCGTGCGGCGCGGATCGGCAACGATAATTTTGAGTGCAGGATTTTTTTTGCGCGCCTCTTCGATACGACGATACAAAATCGGATGGGCGTATGCCGTATTCGAGCCTACGATAAAAATGACTTCTGCCAGATCCAGATCTTCATAGCACGCTGGCGGCGCATCAGCGCCCAACGTCTGTTTGTAGCCAGCGACCGCGCTTGACATACAAAGCCGGGAATTGCTGTCGATGTTATTGGTACCGATCAGCCCCTTGGCGAGCTTGTTAAAAACGTAGTAATCCTCAGTCAGCAACTGACCAGAAATATAAAATGCCACACTGTCGGGACCATGCGCTGCAATCGTGTCGGCGAACTGTTGTGCCATCTTATCTAAGGCGACATCCCAATTTACCCTGCTGCGCGGTTGCTCACGCGTCGCACGCATCTCCGGATATAAGGCACGCGTTTGCATCTTGATCGCGGGTTGTGCCGACAGATGCAGCGTGCTGCCCTTGCTGCATAAACGGCCAAAGTTCGCGGGGTGATCAGGATCGCCGCGAACCCCGGTTACTTGCTGGCCTTCGGTCTGAATAATGACACCGCAACCTACCCCGCAGTAACAACAGGTGGCTAGTGTTTCGGTCATGTGCTTACCTTTTTGAGAATGCAGAAATACTATACTCCAGACCAGTATTATTTAAAGTGCCAATCAAAACCTGCGGAAATGGCATAGTTTTAATATAAATAAAGGGGAGTATATTAATTTTCGTACTAACGACGGTATCTTGGCAAATGCGGATTGGTGAGATGCCTGTGTAGGCAGGCATCGTTTCTCAATCACGCACTCACGGGATCCAGAGCGAGATTTTTCAGTTCATCGGCATCCAGAAAAACCTGACCATTGTCGATTTTCAGTGCAAATTTTTGCGTACAACCTTCGTCTGGCGATACCGCGCATCCCGTCGGCAATTCAATGTTCCAGTTATGCAGCGGGCATGCCACTTTTTCACCAAAGACGATCCCCTGAGACAGCGGACCGCCCTTATGCGGACATTTATCGAGCAGGGCAAAAACTTTATTTTCGCTGTTACGAAAAATCGCAACATCGGGTTTGGCGCTGCGGGTCACTACACGCGCACCGAGTACCGGAATGTCATCAACACTACAAATAGGTTTCCATTGTTCGGACATGGTGTTTCCTTTTTTATCTCTCACGCATGGCTGCGGCTCACGCATCCAAGCGGCGTTCTGGTGCGCAAGCGCACCTTGTTTATCAGGGCGAGTTCTCTGGGCGAATTTTCTCGACGATTTATCAGGATGCGGACAGCATCTCAAACTGACGCGTATCGACTTGCGCCTTCTCTGGCTCATGCCAAGGATCGCTCTCGCCTTCAAGAGCGAACAGCAAGCGCTGATACAACTCTTTGCGACGCTCTTCATCCTCGAGTACGATTTTCTTCACATGATCAAGACCAACGCGTTCGAGATAATGCACGGTGCGCTCAAGGTACCAGCCTTCTTCGCGATACAACTGCAAGAAGGCACCGGTGTACTCCATGACCTCCTGATGGGTTTTGAGCTTGACGAAGAATTGGGCGACCTCGGTTTTGATCCCGCCGTTACCGCCGACATAGACTTCCCAACCCGAATCGACACCGATCACACCAACGTCTTTAATACCCGCTTCCGCACAATTACGCGGACAACCGGATACCGCTAGCTTGACCTTGTGCGGCGAATACATACGAGCCAGTTCGCGCTCTAACTGCTGGCCCATCAGGGTCGAGTTTTGCGTTCCCATGCGACACCATTCGCTGCCTACACAAGTTTTAACGGTACGCAAACCCTTGGCATACGCCAGACCTGACGGCATACCAAGGTCATGCCAGACTTCGCGCAGATCTTCTTTTTTCACACCGAGCAAATCGATACGCTGACCGCCAGTGACCTTGACTGTGGGGATTTTAAATTTATCGACAACATCGGCGATACGACGCAATTCAGATGCATTCGTCTCACCACCCCACATCCGCGGAATCACGGAGTAAGTGCCATCCTTCTGAATATTTGCATGCGAACGTTCGTTGATAAAACGTGATTGCGGATCATCCTTTGCTTCACGAGGCCAGGTCGAAATCAGGTAATAATTGATCGCAGGACGGCAGCTTGAACAACCATCCGGTGTGCGCCATTCCATGAATTTCTGGGTCGCTGCGACAGTCAGCAATTTATGTTCTTTGATGGCATCGCGCACTGCCTGATGCGAATGATCAGTACAGCTGCACATGGCTTTGACTTTGGCGCTGTCGCTGTAATCACTACCTACCGTGAACATCAGAATCTGTTCCACCAATCCGGTACAGGAGCCGCACGATGCCGATGCTTTGGTATGTTTGCGCACTTCATCGAGAGTCAGCAAACCTTTTTCTTTAATCGTGCTGACGATCTTGCCTTTGCAGACGCCATTACAACCACAGACTTCTGCGGTATCCGGCATCGCGGCGGCTTTAGTAAAACCTTCATGACCGACGTCACCGGTATTGGATTCACCAAACATCAAGGTATCGCGGATCTCGGCAATGTTTTTGCCTTCGCGCAGCAGCTTGAAATACCAGCTTCCGTCAGCGGTGTCACCGTACAAGCAGGCACCGATCAGCTTGTCATCTTTGAGTACCAGCTTCTTGTACACACCACCTATCGGGTCGGACAGGATGATCTCTTCGGTATCTTTGCCACCCATGAATTCACCGGCGGAGAATAGATCAATGCCCGTGACTTTCAGCTTCGTCGATGTGACTGAGCCCTGATAACGGCCAATCCCGAAATTCGCCAGATGATTCGCGCAGACCTTGCCCATTTCAAACAATGGGGCCACCAGGCCGTACACAGTGCCGCGATGATTCACACATTCGCCGACAGAATAAATACGTGGGTCGTAGGTCTGCATTGTATCGTTGACGACAATACCGCGATTGCAATACAGACCTGCAGATTCTGCAAGTGCGGTGTTCGGACGAATACCGACCGCCATGACGATTAACTGCGCCGGGATTTCCAGACCGTCAGTGAAACGAATACCTTTTACGTGACCATTATCATCACTCAGAATAGCTTCTGTATTTTTCTCCAGCAGGAAGGAAAGACCGCGATCTTCCAGCGATTTTTGCAGCATCTTGGCAGCAACCTGATCAAGCTGACGCTCCATCAGCCAGCCAGGCAGATGGACTACTGAGACTTTCATGCCGCGCATCATCAGACCATTTGCCGCTTCCAGTCCCAGCAAACCACCACCGATGACCACCGCATGCGTATGTTTTTCCGCCGCTTCGATCATGGTATTTGTGTCATAAATATCCCGATACGCAATGACGCCTTTAGCATCCTTGCCCGGCACCGGTAACATAAATGGCACAGAACCCGTGGCGATCAGGAGGCGATCATATTCTGTCTGCGTGCCATCTTCAGCAATGACCAGTCGCTTGACGCGGTCGATCTTGACGATTTTTTTACCCAGATGCAGGGTGATATTATTTTCTTCGTACCAGTCGACATCGTTGAGCATGATGTCTTTAAAATTCTGCTCACCGGACAATACCGGTGATAGCAAAATACGGTTGTAATTAGCATGTGGCTCAGCACCAAATACCGTAATGTCGTACAGGTCGGGGGCAATTTTCAGCAATTCTTCCAGGGTACGCACGCCTGCCATACCATTACCCACCATCACTAACTTCAATTTCTTCATGGCTAACTCCTTTACTTGTCTCTGCTACTGACTAAGCAAGAGCAATGCCAGTTGGTTTTTATACAAACATAGGACCCAACACAACGATGCGGCCAAGCTCCTCGGGCAGCTATTTTTTGTACGCACGTATAAGATATTCCTGCTCAGTCAGCGGTTCAATCCGACCAACGTATTGCATCAAACTTGATCATTCGGTTTTTCATACATCTCACCAATTCAATGCCCAAATGCACAATATCGCACTCAAAAGATGCGGCAAAGTACCACTACTGGTGCACCGCACAAATCGAGAGCATTGCAATCTCCGCATGTCGTTTGCTCTATGAGATTTGCCTCAGTTTTGCGCGCAATCGTTTGCCTGAGTTTGCACGATTAGGTGGCATGGCACTTGCAAGGGGCATTAGCATTCACTTTTGGAGCAATCATGCAGAAAACCTCTTTCTGGAAAGCGGGACATACTCCCACGCTACTGGCCGCCTTCTTTTATTTCGATTTGAGTTTTATGGTTTGGGTACTGTTAGGACCACTTGGTATACAGATATCTAAAGACCTGGGGCTTAGCGCTGCACAGAAAGGTTTAATGGTCGCCACGCCGCTGCTCGCCGGTGCACTGTTACGTATCGTGATGGGGATGCTGGTCGATCATCTGAAGCCCAAAAAAGCCGGACTCATCGGTCAGCTTGTCGTCCTGATTGGCCTATGCTGGGCGTGGCTTGGCAATTTACATAGTTATGAGCAGTTATTATTCCTCGGCATTATCCTTGGCGTCGCGGGTGCCGCATTTGCCGTTGCCTTGCCGCTTGCCTCGCGCTGGTATCCGCCTGAACATCAAGGTACGGCGCTGGGGATTGCCGGCGCTGGCAACTCGGGAACCGCGTTCGCTGCCTTGTTTGCACCGGCACTGGCAATTGCCTTTGGCTGGCAAAATGTCTTCGGCCTGGCCTTGATTCCATTACTGATCGCTCTGGTGGTCTATCTGGTATTTGCCAAAGATGCGCCAGGTGATACGCCGACCAAATCATTAGGCGAATATCTGGCCGTCTTAAAAGATAAGGATGCCTGGTGGTTTATGTTTTTTTATAGCGTCACATTTGGCGGCTTCTCTGGTCTGGCATCAACGCTGACGATTTATTTCAACACGCAATATGGCGTGTCACCGGTAACCGCCGGTTATTTCACGGCGGCTTGCGTGTTCGCAGGATCCTTAGTACGGCCAATGGGTGGAAGAATCGCTGATCGTATCGGCGGTATTAAGACGCTATCCGTAATGTATGTGATTGCCTCAAGTTTCTTGTTTATCGCTAGTACGGGCTTGCAGTCTGCAATGAGTGCCGTAATTGTGTTTGTGATCGCGATGCTGGCACTAGGTACTGGTAACGGCGCGGTATTTCAGCTGGTGCCACAACGCTTCCGTAAAGAGATGGGCGTGATGACTGGGCTGGTTGGCATGGCGGGGGGTGTCGGTGGTTTTTATCTTGCTGCGAGCATGGGATATTCGCGTCAGATCACTGGTAGCTATCAACTTGGGCTGACGATTTTTGCCAGCCTGGCGATTGTTGCGCTGATCGGTTTATCATTGGTAAAAAAGCGCTGGCGTACTACCTGGGGTTCTGCCGCAATGACCACGGCAAAAATCTGACCGTAGCAACAAGATAAAACTTTCACGACAAACCACAGAATGACATCATTACACCGCCAAGCGATCACATGCCCTTAATCGTCTCTGCAGGCCACTCTTCAGTTGCTGGCATACGTGCCCGTAATGAGGATTTTGTCGGCATGGTGACCCCTGAGGGGCCCGAGCTGTCCACCAAAGGGGTGATTGCAGCCATTGCCGACGGTGTATCTGGCAACGAAGGCGGACGCGAAGCGTCAGAATATGCAGTGCGCGGATTGCTGACCGATTATTACGCGACACCAGATACTTGGGAAATCACCACCGCCCTGGAGCGCGTATTAGTCGCCATCAATAGCTGGGTACAGCAACAAGGCTCGGTACGTAAAGAACTCGCGGGTATGGCAAGTACGCTGACCACGCTGGTGCTGCGTGGCCGGATGTATTACACCGCACATGTCGGCGATACCAGGTGCTATTTATACCGCGACGGACAGTTGCAAAAATTGACGCAGGATCACGTCTGGGACAGGCCGGAAATGCAGCACGTGCTGACGCGCGCCATTGGCCTCGATAGCCGCCTGGCACTCGATCATGGCATGGGAGAACTCAAACTCAACGACGTCTTTCTGCTTGCCAGCGATGGCGTCTGGGCAGCAATGACTGAGTACGACCTGACCTATGTTATGAAACAGCTTGCCAACGCGGAGCTAAACTCAGAACAAGCGGCACAGAGTTTGACAGAAGCAGCCATTAAATCAGGCTCGCAAGACAATGCTAGTGCGATGTTTATCAAGATCAATAGCCTGCCAGAAGGGGATCTGCGGGATGCCTTATCGCAGTTACGTACCCTGCCGGTTCCGCCAAAAATGAAGCCGGGACAAAGCATCGATGGTTATCTGATTGAAGAGATTATCCATACCTCAGCAGCTACCCTGTTATATCGGGTAGCCGATCCGGTGCAGCACCGGACACTGGTGCTCAAAACCCTGCATCCTGATCGCGCTAACGATGCGATGGAAATCTCCGCATTTGCGCATGAGGCGTGGCTGGCAAAAAAAGTGGTGGCGCGTTTTTTTCCACAAGTCATCAGTCCCGAGCATAAAAACTTTTTGTATTACCTGACGACCTGGCACGCGGGAGATTCGCTGCAGCGTCGGATGGACGCAGGTCAGCATTTCACGATTCCGGAAGTCATTACCTACGGCAGCAAATTAGTGCGCGCCATCGGTGCATTGCATCGTCGCAGCATCCTGCATCGAGACATCAAGCCGGACAATGTGCATCTCGGTGAAGATGATGAAATCCGTATTCTGGATTTAGGTGTCGCCCAATCCGGGCTAGATGCTGAAGATAAAAACCTGAGTGCCAGTACCAGCATGGCAGGGACGCCGTCGTTCCTAGCTCCGGAACAATTTCAGGGCGAACCGGCATCGCGTCAGACAGATCTGTATGCGACCGGCGTCACCCTGTATTACCTGCTCACCCGGCATTATCCGTATGGCGAAGTCGAACCGTTTCAGCGACCTAAATTTGCGCAGCCTATCCCGCCGACCCGCTATCGCCCGGATCTGCCACTATGGCTAGAAAATGTCTTGCTGAAAGCCGTCGCGCGCGATTGCCCTGATCGTTTTGAAACCGCCGAAGAATTTTTGCTCGCTTTGGAACGCGGAGCAACCAGACCTCTAGCGGCCCCTGCAGCACAACCGCTGGCCAAGCGTGATCCGGCGGGCGTCTGGCGCGCCATTGCCACAACATCGATTATCCTGAATTTGCTCTTAGTCTATATTCTGATGATACGATGATCTGAAAATTGATGATCTGTCCATTCCGGCTGGTCCGGCTGGCTGCTTCACAAACAAAGGGCAAGCCGGGAGAATCACTGGACGAACCTGTCATGCTCATTCGCAAACAACTAACTGACTTGTGCGACCACGCTCTGCCGCGTTGCTACTGCATGTTTCTCCCATACCCGGCTCTTCCAGCGTAAATACATACTGGCTCCGCGTACCCATTCGTCGACAGAAAAAGCAATCCAGACGCCAGTCAAGCCCCAGCCAATATGTAATCCCAGGAACCAGGCAAGCGGCACAGCCAGTCCCCACATCGAACACATTCCCATCAATACCGGAAAACGTGCATCACCCGTCGCCCGTAAGGAATTGATCACGACCAGATTGAACGTGCGACCCGGCTCCAGAATCAGACTGAAGCGCAATAACAATGCGCCGCCAGCGACAATCACAGGATTACTAGAAAATAATCCCAGTAATTGCGGCGCAAAAAAAACAACGACACAGGCAGACACCACGGTCACTGCCAGACCTACCCGCAAGCTACGCAATAACTGCCGGTAAGCCGTATCAATGTCACCGGCGCCGATCATGTGTCCAATCATGATTTCTGTGCCTATCCCGATCGACAGGCCTACCATCATCATGATCATCGACAGTTGCATCGCATAAGAAAATGTCGCCAGTGCAGTTTCGCCCATTTGCCCGACGAAATATGTGATCACCATAAAGCTGGTCCACCAGCATAAATTTTCCCCCGCTGCCGGCAAGCCGATATGCAAGACCTTGTTCAGAGCATCGGCAGAAAAACGCCAGAACGAACTCAGATGTAAATGCCACCGGGTACGTTTTTGCATAAGCCAGCCAAAAGCCAGACAGGCCAGCGCGCGGCTAATCACCGTAGATAAGGCAGCACCGACGACGCCTAAGCGGGGGAAGCCAAACATACCAAAAATCAAAACAAAATTTAAGCCGATATTCAACACATTCATTCCGACAGTCACCATCATGACGTCGCGCGTACGACCATGCGCACGCAACACGGCACCAAAGGCAATATTGAGTGCCTCTAAAAACAAAGTTCCGCCCATCAGCGCCAGAAACGGTTGCGCATACGGCATAAGGCCTGGAGGCAGATGCAGCAAACCCAGCATCTCAGAAGAAAAACCGAAAGTCAGTACACTGACAATGACTCCTAACCAGAAATTTGCACCAACAGCCGTTGCGGCAACCCGCTCAGCACCTGCACTGTCTTTCGCACCGAGATAGTGGGTGATCACCACGCTACAACCAATACCGACGAAAGAAAATAAGACAATAAAAAACACCACAATCTGATTCGCCACGGCCAATCCGGCGACAGCGGCGTCACCAAGATGGCTAACCATGAAGGTATCGATCATGCCAGGCAAGATATGCGACAGTTGTTCTATCAGGATAGGCCAGGTAACGGCAAACAAACTAAGCGGTTTGAGGGAGCGGATTGACATGCGTGTTCTATAGCGATGAGGAGTGTTGCAGCAGATGTTAACTGTTATTTACTTGGTTATCGTGACTGGAAGAGCAACGGCTCTGATACATCAGAGCATAGATGAAAATTGATTCGCAGGCTTATTATAGACGTTTTTTGAAAGCGATTTCATAAACATGAAAACGTTATCGTTGACGATCTGTCAGATAGTCAACGATAAGTACAAGCAACTGGATGATGCAGATCATTGAAAGCTGGCCTGAGATTTTTAAAACAAAAATACCTCAATCAAAAGACCGTGATAACGCAGGCGTGGTTGCATGCCCTACAGCATGGATTCTTATGATTTGAGAAACGGACTCTCAACGAAAAACAGGAAAAGCGAAAGAGCGTACCGGGCTGTCCCTGCTCTTCCGCACTCTATTTTTGCTTGAAATCAGGCAGCGTCCTTGGCGGGATGCGATTGCCGATGGTATAGGAACTCCAGCACGGCACTACGGTATTCCGCGTATTGAGGATTTTGCGACAACGCAACGCGATCACGCGGACGATCCAGATTAACGCTGAGGATCTCACCGATAGTCGCTGCGGGGCCGTTAGTCATCATCACAATGCGATCTGACAACAATACCGCCTCATCCACATCATGAGTCACCATCACTACGGTAGATTGAGTCTTGGCAACGATCTTCAGTAATTCATCTTGCAAATGAGCGCGGGTCAGTGCATCGAGTGCGCCGAACGGTTCATCCATCAACAAGACTTTTGGCTCTATCGCTAATGCACGGGCTATGCCGACACGTTGTTTCATACCACCGGAAATTTCATTCGGACGTTTTTTTTCTGCGTGCATCAAACCAACTAACGACAAAGCTTGTAAGGTACGTTTTTGCAATTTCGTCTTATTTTCGGCAGCACCAAAAACACGCTCCACTGCGAGGTAAATATTTTCGTAACAAGTCAGCCATGGTAATAGGGAATGGTTTTGAAACACCACACCACGCTCTGGAGACGGGCCGGAGATTTCGCGATGCGCGCATAACAGCGTACCCGACGTCGCCTCGGTAAGGCCGGCAATCAGATTCAGCAAAGTTGACTTGCCGCAACCGGAATGGCCAATCAGCGTAATGAATTCCCCCTTACGCACTTTGAGATTGATATCGCGCAGAGCATGAAAACTCCCCTTCTTGGTGTTGAACATCATCTCTACCTGATTGATCTCGATATACTTCTGATCACCTGCCGGATCTTTGGACGATACATCAATAACAGTCTCAGACGATTTCATGACGATACCTCTTCATAAGTGAAGGCGCGGGCAATCGCGACCAGAATTTGTTCCAAAATCAAACCGACTAAACCAATGACGATAATGGCAATGATGATGTGAGGGACGTTTAAATTATTCCATTCGTCCCAGACCCAAAATCCAATCCCGACACCGCCTGTCAGCATCTCGGCTGCGACGATCACTAACCACGCGGTACCGATCGCCAGACGCACGCCCGTCAACATGTAAGGCAGGACCGAGGGAAATAAAATCTTCGTGACGATTTTCCATTCAGATAAATTCAATACGCGCGCCACGTTCATATAATCCTGCGGCACACGCTGCACACCGATCGCCGTGTTGATCACCATCGGCCAGATAGAGCAAATAAAGATCGACCAGATCGCGGCAGGATGGGCCGACTTAAACACCAGCAAGCCAATCGGCAACCAGGCTAATGGCGAGACCGGTTTCAGCAAGCTGATGATGGGATTGAACATGCCGGACAAAAAGCGAAACCGACCTATCATGAACCCTAGCGGAATCCCCACTGCCGCAGCCAGTCCAAAACCAACTGCCACCCGTTTCAGCGATGCATAAATATTCCAGCCTATGCCTTGGTCGTTCGGTCCTTTTTGATAGAAGGGATCAGAGAATACATTGATCGCCTCTTGCAAGGTCACCCAGGGAGAAGGAAAGGATGAATTTTTGAATGCGATAATTTCCCAGATTAGCACTAGCAAGCCGATACCAAATATCGGCGGTAACACACTCAACAAAAACGGTCGTATAGAACGTTTCACTCTCAGCTCCTTATTTTTTGTCGTTGCTGTTGTTGCTATTACCTCAGGCATAGCAGATGAAGCTGCTCTCTCTGTTACGCTACCAGCCACCGGTGTGGCCGGCTCTCTTATAACGCCCTGCACCATGGTATTCATCACGATTCCTTAGGCTTTGATCTTGAAAGATGCCGCGTAGGCCGCCGGATTCTTACCATCCCATACGGTACCGTCCATCAATTTACTGCTACGCATCGGGTCTTTAGGAACATTGACTTTTGCCATTGCCGCTGCATCTTTGTAGATATCAATACGATTCACAGATTTGGCGACGGCCAGATAATCCGGATCCGCTTTCAGCAAACCCCAGCGCTTGTGCTGAGTCAGGAACCACATACCGTCAGACAGATAAGGGAAGTTCACTGCGCCGTCGTTGAAGAATTTCATGTAGTTAGGGTCATCCCAGGTCTTACCCAAGCCATTTTGGTAGCGGCCGAGAATCCGCTGATTAATGACATCCACCGAAGTATTGACATAAGATTTATCGGCAATCGTTTCAGCCATTTTATTTTTGTTCAATAACGAGGCATCAATCCAGCGACTGGCTTCAAGAATCGCCGCGGTCATGGCTCTGGCCGTATTCGGATATTTCTGTACAAACTCGGCAGTCGTACCTAATACTTTTTCCGGATGATCTTTCCAGATGTCTTGCGTTGTGGCAGCGGTAATACCAATACCGTCGGCAATCGCACGATGATTCCAGGGTTCGCCGACACAATAGCCATCCATATTGCCAACCCGCATATTCGCGACCATTTGCGGTGGCGGGACGGTGATGACTTTGGCGTCTTTCATTGGATTGATGCCATGCGCTGCCATCCAGTAATACAGCCACATGGCATGTGTACCGGTAGGAAAAGTCTGCGCAAAAGTGTATTCGCGTTTGTCTGTTTGCATGAGCTTGGCGAGACCAGTGCCATCTACCGCGCCTTTTTCTGCCAGCTTTTTGGATAAGGTAATCGCTTGTCCATTATTATTCAGCGTCATCAGGATGTTCATATCCTTCTTGGATCCGCTGACACCCATTTGCACACCATACAGCAAGCCGTATAAGCAATGTGCTGCGTCGAGCTCGCCGTTGACTAACTTATCGCGCACGCTCGCCCATGATGATTCTTTGGTAGGTACGATTTTGATGCCGTATTTTTTGTCGAAGCCAAGTACGGAGGCCATCACGACAGACGCGCAATCTGTCAAGGGGATGAAGCCAATGCGAACTTCCTCCTTCTCCGGCTTATCTGAACCTGCTGCCCACACACCACCGGTCGCTAGTCCCATTGCACTCGCTCCTGCAAATAAGCTGGCGCTCTGCACCAGGCTACGACGTTTATGATTAACTGATTTCTCATCTTGACCGCCTTCAGGTTTGGTGGATGTCTCTTGCTTCAACATGTCTGCACTCCAGCTATATAATTTGTGGACAAAAAAAAGGCGCCTTACCACCAAACGATTTGTTTGTATGGGAAGACACCTTTGTCTGATGCGAATCGACCGCCGTTGGTCTGATTCACAAGTGCGCCATCGTTGGCGCTTACCTTCTCTTATGCAATTGCTGTGCCAGATCGTTTTTAAGTCAGATTAAGAATGAAGAAAGTAAGCAATATCTGCCTTGCGGAGGCAACGGTACGCCTAGAGTTTCACTGAGATGAAGCACTGTAACCTGAGGTCGGGCTTGGAAGAGCGGGAAAGAACCGGACAGAAATATTTACGCTTAAAAATCGAATTTCGCCTGAAGACTCGAACTAATGTAGCGCTTCAGATGAAGAACACATAAAGAATTCGCACTGATTTTGTGCGCCGCACCACAGTTGTTCACTTTGCAGGACAGACAATACCGCCCCCATCAACCCAGCAAGTCTGCAACGTCTAATACCCGTTGCGCCAGATCAACCAGTTTGAGATTTTTTTCCATCGCCTGCCTGCGTAATTTTTGGTACGCCTCATTCTCGGACAACTGATGGCGCTCCATCAGCAAACCCTTAGCACGCTCGATGGTCTTGCGTTCTGCCAGCTTGGCTTTGGTATCAGACAACTCGGAGCGTAGCTTTTGATCAGCATTAAAGCGCGCCATTGCAACATCCAATACCGGCTTGATACGCTCGCTATGCAAACCGGCTACAACATATGCGGACACCCCTGCCTCCATTGCTGCCGCCATATTTGATTGATTGCTGTCTTCGGTGAACAACACGATGGGCCTCGGTGCATCACGAGTAGCCATCACCATGTGCTCAAGCACATCGCGTGAATCCGACTCAGCATCGATAATGATCATGTCCGGTTGCAGCTGAGCGATACGTTCGCTCATATACATGTCGCCTGGAATCACGGCAATAATGTTGTAACCCGCTTGCAACAAGCCAATGCGCAGCGCGCGCGAACGGGCAAGCTGTGCCTGCGCATGCGGGTCTTGTTCATCTTCATACAAAATCACGGTGTTGACCACCACGATCTTTAAACTCGGTGGTAGCGTCACTGATTCTGGAAAATTCGGCTTATTCATCAATTTTCACTCGTTATCGCTATAATCCTGCTCTTAACTACTTGCATCGCGACATTTGCATGCAAGAATCGCTCCACTCTGGCATCTGCCTCTAGAAAACACAATGATAGTTCTTGGTCTTGAATCTTCCTGCGACGAAACCGGTCTTGCCTTATATGACACTGAACAAGGTCTATTGGCACATGCCTTGCACTCGCAAATCGCCATGCATCAAGAATACGGTGGGGTAGTACCGGAACTGGCCTCACGCGATCACATACGACGAGCAATTCCTTTATTGGAAGAAGTGCTAGACAAAGCACAATTGCCGCGCACAGCGATTGATGCGATTGCTTATACACAAGGACCAGGCCTGGCAGGTGCTTTACTAGTTGGCGCTTCTGTAGCCTGCGGATTAGGCTTGGCGCTAGATAAGCCCGTATTGGGCATTCATCATCTGGAGGGCCATCTGCTTTCTCCTTTATTAGCAAGCAAGCCACCGGCATTTCCATTCATCGCCTTATTGGTGTCCGGCGGTCATACGCAACTCATGCGAGTTGATGGCGTAGGTCAGTATCAGTTGTTAGGCGAAACTCTCGACGACGCTGCGGGTGAAGCGTTTGATAAGTCCGCTAAACTCTTAGGTTTGTCATATCCGGGAGGGCCTGCGATCTCACGTCTGGCAGAGTTCGGTGATCCGCTTGCTTATAAGTTTCCGCGTCCCATGTTGCATTCCAAAGATCTGAATTTCAGTTTTTCTGGTTTAAAAACGGCCGTGCTTACCGTTGTCAAAACTCACCCGGTAAATATCTGCGAACAGGATAAGGCGAACATTGCGCGCGGCTTTGTCGATGCGCTGGTAGATGTGCTGGTCGCAAAATGTGTGACTGCGATGAAAGAACACGGCATGAAACGTTTAGTCATTGCGGGCGGTGTGGGGGCAAACAGTCAACTGCGAGCTGCGTTAAATGCGGCCGCCACTAAACGACGTTTTCAGGTGTTCTATCCTGAATTAGAATTTTGTACCGATAATGGCGCGATGATCGCTTTTGCAGGTGCGATGCGACTCAAAAAAAATCCCGCTTTAGCCAAACGGGATTATGGTTTTAACGTAAGACCTCGCTGGCCTTTGCACGAATTAGAAGCTGCTTAAATTCAGCAACTACATGTCGGCTTTTGCTTCAACTTAGCTTGATTACAATACTCAGGCTAATTGATTCAGAAGCTCAGCGACAACGAGTCACTTGTAGATACCGCAGCCAACAATGACATCCTCATACTTTTCTATGTACATTGATTTAGGTTCGATTTGCTTAGTCAGCGGATTCAGAAATTTATAATCCTGCCAACCGCTGCCTTTTTTCTTCGCCATCTCAAGACGTTCTTTAATAAAGAATTTACCGTCTTCGTCTTTAAGCTCAATCATGTCTTTACCCACCATGCGCGGATTAAGATGTGCCAGATTTTTACCATTAAAATCATACACAACAACGTACAAATCCTTATCCGAGTACTGCCCATCACGTTTATTGATCTCGGCAATCGTTGCCTGAACTCCAGATTTTTTCATCGCCTCAATAGTTTTTTGCACCATTACTTTCGCCTCGCTGGCGGTGCCGTGCTCTGCCGACAATACGGGCATACACCAGAAAAAAGAAAGCGCGCAAATTGCAGTAGCTACTTTTTTGAACATGGTCAATCTCCATAGAAATTTTCAGCATTGCAAGTATTTCATCTTAGATGGCAAACAAACATATTCCTAGCAATAAAACCTACTTCTTTTTGCTACCGAGCTTACTCTCTTTGCCCTTCATCAGATTCGTAATATTCTGGCCATGACGATAAATCAATAAACCACTCATCACAAAAATTGCCAGCAACTTGATATCCGGCCCGAACAAAAACCCATAGTAAAAGGGCGCAAAAATTGCCGCAATTAAAGCTGCCAGAGAAGAATAGCGGAACGCAAATGCAATGATCAGCCATGTCGCCAATGTCGCAAGTCCCAGCCAAGGATTCAATCCAAGCAATACCCCCAAAGCAGTAGCGACGCCCTTGCCACCGACGAATTTAAAAAATACCGGCCATAAATGCCCGAGAAACACAGCAATCGCCACCAGACCAATGGCATTTTCATTCAAGTCAACCTGCGGGCCGTAAGTGACTGCCAGCCAGACAGCTAACCAGCCTTTAAATCCATCACCAAGCAAAGTCAGAACCGCTGCGACTTTGTTCCCGCTACGCAGAACATTCGTCGCTCCCGGATTTTTAGATCCGTAAGTACGCGGATCCGCCAGACCAAAAATTTTACTGACCACTACCGCAAATGAGATCGACCCGATCAGGTAAGCGGCAAGTACTGCAAGCAAAGTAGTCATTCGATTCCTTCTAATGATGTAAGAGTATGTAAAAACGTACGGCAGTTTATGTGAATTTCATAACGGCATGAATAATTTCATCAACTTGGCAAAAAATTTACTCGTCAAGTGCGCATTGCACCGGCTGCGCTTGCAGTAAAGAAGTTAGCAACTCTGGTGCTATCCCAACCAGATAACCGCGCTGACCTCCATTAATATAAATTTTATCCAAATTCAAAATGCTGTTCTCGACATAAACCGGCATCTGTTTCCGCGTACCAAACGGCGAAGTACCACCAATCAGATAACCAGAATGTTTCTGTGCGATTTCAGGCTTGCACGGCTCCACCGATTTACATCCGATTTGCCGCGCCAGATTCTTGGTCGATACCTTACGGTCACCATGCATTAAAACAATCAAGGGTTTAGCCACATCATCTTGCATCACTAGAGTTTTAACCACGGCATGCTCATCAACCGCCAGCTCACGGGCAGAAACTGCCGTTCCACCAAACTCTTCGTAGGCATAAGGATGCTCGGAGAACAGCGCTTTGTGCTTACGTAAGAATTGTGTCGCTTGTGTGACGGATACGTGTTCTTTTTTAGCCAAAATAATCTCACCATCATGTTTCAGTCGTGAGAATAAATTATATCGCTAGAAAAGCACTATATTGCCATTTGTCTATACTTTTATCCCCTAGGATGATGCAAAGCATGCAGCTTCTTCAAACGCTCTTTTGCGACATGGGTATATATCTGTGTAGTTGAGATATCTGAGTGACCAAGCAAAAGCTGTACGACGCGCAAGTCGGCGCCGTGGTTCAGTAAATGTGTTGCAAACGCGTGGCGCAAGGTGTGGGGTGACAGGGGTGTGTGAATACCTGCCATGCCCGCATATTTTTTAATCAGAATCCAAAACATTTGCCTCGTCATCGCACCACCACGGGCGGTCACGAATAGGGCGTCATCGATCTGACCATTCAGGATTTGTGGTCGTACATCTCGTAAATAACGCTCCATCCACATCCTGGCGACTTCGCCGAAGGGTACCAGGCGGGTTTTGCTACCTTTGCCGGTAATTCGCAGAACACCGTCATTGAGACTGACTTCAAGTGAACGCAAGGTTACCAGTTCAGTGACCCGTAAACCGCATGCATATAAAACCTCCAGCATCGTGCGGTCCCGCAGACCGTGTGGTGTGCTGTCGTCGGGTGCTTGCAATAAGGCTTCGACTTGCGCTTCACTCAGCGTGTGAGGTAAGCGACTAGCCTGCTTTGCCGATCGTAGTTTAGTACAGGGATTTGCCGTCATCAGATTCTGACGAAATGCCAGACGGTAAAATCGTTTGAGGACGGTCATTCTGCGATTTGCAGAGGTCGCTTTTGAGATGGCGTGTTTTTGCGCGATATAGCTTGCAACATCCACCTCGTCGGCTTGATACAAATGTTTTTGTCGCTGTAAATATAGCCATTCTGCAAAAAAACGTAGATCGCGTCGATACGCTTCTAATGAATTTTTTGCTAAGCCATCTTCTAGCCAGAGCGTGTCACAAAACTGGTCAATCTGCTCCTGGATAGGTGGAGGCAACAGTACCGGGATTGCGGAGGATCCCTGAGCATCTGAGCTTGCTACTTTGACGTCCACAAAGACTCCTGGGTGTAACCGGCCACGCCCTCATGGGTAAGCAACCAGCGCTTTACACCGAGGTGAAACCCAGTTTCATCATCGTGATGCGCAAAACCGCCAAGGCCACCAGCAGCAGTGACTCTATGGCATGGGATCACTAAGGGAAACCAGTTCGCGCCACATGCCTGCCCTACCGCACGTGGTGCCGATTTTATATGCTTAGCGATCTGTCCATAGGTCAGGATCTCGCCACGCGGAATCGAAGAAATCGTTTGCCAGACCTTGGTCTGAAATACGCTACCCACCTGTTTGAGAGGCAAGTCAAAGCGATAATCAGGCTCCGCCAAATAGCGTTCGATTTGCTTGGAGGCCTTCTCTGCAACTTTATCAACCGGTGCTTTGTCAGGGAAACGGGGCGGCAGATACACCAGTTCAGTCACTAACTGCGATTCTGTACGGATACCGATGGCACCGAAAGGTGCATGAACGATAGCGGAAAAGATACCGGTTTCTCTGTCTTGCATAGTGGCCTGCGAGGAAATAAGGAAATGACGGAATGGAGAATAATTGAATATAGCAAAACCAGAAAGAAAAAAGGCGCATCAAGCGATGCGCCTTTAAAACTTCTTTCGCGTTTCGGGCTGTTTAGCGCTATCTCACTCTTTTAGCACTCAGCTTGTATTAAAACGCGCGTCTCCTCAGTGTCCTACGGTATCGATACCGTTTTTATGCACTACCGCCTTATAAACCTGTACAGCTATATTCAGCGCTATTTCGCTTCATCTAATTCTATTTTAGAAGCTTACTGCTAAATTTCAATCTGCCAAGAATATAGCATGCAATTTTGTGCGTTTCAAATTGATTACGCACAAAAAAAGGGCGCTGTTGCATATAAGTACAAATACGTGGTTTTACTGAAAATTGTGCTGGACAAGACAAATTTCTTTATTACTAAAATCAACAAAGCCGTATTTACTTAGTGTAACTACGGCTTTATCCGACTTTTATTTGTAGACTAACTGGGGTAACCAAGTGGAAATTTGTGGCACGTAAGTAATTAACAACAAGAAGCCTATCATCGTCAATAACCACGGCATCACGGCGACGGTCAATTCAGTAATCCCCATTTTGGTGATTCCTGAGGCGACATAGAGATTCAGCCCCACGGGTGGATGGCACATACCGACCTCCATATTGACCACCATGATGATGCCAAAATGCACAGGATCGATGCCGAGCTTCATCGCAACCGGAAACAAAATAGGGGCCATGATCAGCACAATCGATGACGGCTCCATCACATTACCTGCCAGCAGCAACAGGATATTCACCACCAGCAAGAAGCTGATCATGCCAAAACCTTTATCCATGATCCATCCCGCCATCGCTTGCGGAATATTTTCACTGGTCATCAGGAAGGAGAATAAAACGGCATTGGTAATGATGTAGAGCAGCATTGCCGACATCGCCGCAGAATCCAGCAAGACCTTAGGAACCTTCGCCAAACTCATGTCTTTATACACAAATACCGCCACAATGAAGGCATAGACGGCAGAGACAGCCGCAGCCTCGGTAGGTGTAAACATCCCGGTATAAATGCCGCCCATCACAATCACGATCAGCAGCAAACCCCAAGCACTTTTGCGGAAATGTACCAGTCGCTCAGCCCAGCTCGCTTTTGGCATGCGTGGATAATTATGCTTGCGTGCCAGGAACCAGGTCGTCAAACCAAGGAAAATCGCCAGCAACAAACCAGGGACCACACCCGCCATAAATAACTGACCGACTGACGTATTAGTCGACACCGAGTACATGACCATCACAATTGAAGGTGGAATCAAAATACCCAAAGCACCTGAGGTCGTAATCACACCGGCGCCGAAGCCTTTAGGGTAACCCTGCTTCACCATCGCCGGCATAATGATCGAGCCAATCGCGACCACCGTCGCCGGAGATGAGCCGGATACCGCAGCAAACAACGCGCAGGCCATGACACCAGCCAATGCCAGACCGCCGTGCCAGTGACCTACCATCGAGGCGGCAAAATTAATCATGCGCCGCGCCACCCCGCCATGTGTGAGGAAATTACCCGCCAGAATAAAGAACGGAATCGCCATGATCTCGAACTTCTCAATTCCTGTGAACAATTTCAGGGCAACGGATTCAATTGGTACCGTCGTCATTGTGAACAAGAAGGTCAATACCGTCAGACCGAGAGAAATAGAAATTGGCATTCCTGTCAGCATTAACGCTAACAACAAGACAAATATGATGGCGGCGTTCATGCTTTCACCTCTTCTTCCAGACCTTCGACATGCGAATGATCATGCTTAGGCAATTCACCTGTTTTGATAAAAGCCCATGCGACTTGCATAAAGCGGAAAGACATTAGCGACGACCCCAGAGGAATCGCCATGTACACCATCCACATTGGCACTTCCAGGTCTGCTGAGGTCTGATCGGTATGCGCTAATTCCCAGACGAATTTACTACCGAGCACGGCAACAATGCCGGTAAATAGTGCGCCGGAGAGTAAACCTAGCACGACGAATTTATTACGCCAGGGCGTGTTCATCTTATTGATAAGCACATCGACACCGACGTGAATACCGGTACGCACACCATAGGCGGCACCGAATTTCGCCATCCACACAAACATATAGATGGTTAATTCTTGCGCCCAGCTGAGATTAATTTTAATCAAAAAGTCTTGTACGACAGGGATGGGGAAGCCAGCCGCATAACGATGTACGACTGCGACGAAAGTCACCAGCGTGGCGGCTCCCATCAAGAAGGCAATCAGCCATTCTTCCAGATGATCTAGGAATTTCATAGTCCCTCTTAAGTGTGATTAAGGGTGATTAAGGGTGAGTTGAAACGAATCCGATAACACGCATCAGGCGTGCCCCATCAGCTTAGTACATCAGCCCAATACATCAGCCGGATGTCAGTCGCATTCCATCACATATCAGCGACATGTCATCCGTGTGTAGCAAGGGGAGCAAAGTCCCCTCACTGACTCTGAGTGTTGTTTATTTTTCGCCAGAAGAGGCTGATAACTTACGGATCGATGCGATCAGATCTTTACCGATACGACCTTCCATATCGGTCTGTACTGGCAACAAAGCTTTGCGCCACTCATTCTTTTCAGCCGGAGTCAGCTCATAGATCGTGGTTTTACCGGCCTTACGAATCGCATCCAGTGCACGGCCATTTTCCTGATCGGCAATCGCGTTGGCATAAGTCGTCGCATTTTTCATCGCGGAATCCAGCTCAGTGCGGATATCGGCTGGCAGGCTGTCCCAGAATTTTTTATTCACGATGACGGCATAACCAAGATAGCCGTGATTCGACACGGTCACATGCTTCTGTACCTCATGCATTTTTTGCGTGTACATGTTGGATGGTGGATTTTCAGTACCATCAACGACACCTGTTTGCAGAGCCTGATACACCTCAGAGAACGCCAGCACTTGTGGATTCGCCCCCAGAGCACGCATCTGCGCATCCAGCACTTTGGACGATTGAATACGCATTTTCAAGCCTTTGAAATCGGCTGGTGTGCGCAAAGGCTTGTTTGCGGACATCACTTTGAAGCCATTGTCCCAAAACGCCAATCCTGTAATCCCTTTAGATTCAAGCTTTTGCAACAGGCCTTTACCAATGGGGCCTTCTGTCACCTGATGCAGGGTGTCTTTGAACGGGAAGATGTAAGGCAAATCAAATACTTCAAATTCTTTCACGCCGAGGGGGCCAAATTTTGCCAGTGATGGCGCGAGCATCTGTACGGCACCTAATTGCAGGGCTTCGAGTTCTTCCTTATCCTTGTACAAGGTACTATTTGGATACAGCTCAACTTTGACGCGGCCTTTAGTATTTTTCTCAGCGAGCTCTTTAAAACGTTCTGCCGCTTTGCCTTTTGGTGTATCGCTTGCGACAACATGGCTGAATTTGATGACGATAGGCGCCTGTGCAAAGGCCGCACCGCTCACGACGGATGCAACCAGCATAGAACACAGTAGGGATGTGAGTTTCATTGTTGTCTCCGGAAAATTTTAGGGATCTTACTTTTATGCCGCGATTATTCTTTGCACCGGCGCTTCCTACAACTGTGGATAACCACAATCGGATTGCAATACAACAGGTGTGCGACATACGCGCAACAAGTAAGCAACACCCACTCAACAGATGACTGAGGCTGTTTGACAGCGTTACACTAGCAAGACAATGAAAATCTCCGCAAAATCCCGCTCATGGCCGAATCAGAAATGGCGCTGGTTGCTGCCTATTCTGCTGGTCAGCCTCTTCGTCACCACACTGATCTGGCTGCCGTGGCAAGCGCAAAGGATGGAAGCAAATGAGCGTCAGGAGCAATTAATCGCCGACACTCTCTGGGTAGAGCAAGCGATCCAGTTCCAGCTAGGGCGCGATGAAGAAATGCTGCGTCAGATCGGCACGGAAATCAATGCGGGCAAAATATTGCCTGCACAAGTACGCGAACGCTTCAAGACGCTATTGAAAAGTAATCGTGAGATCCAGCGCATCGTCTGGTTCGACCATCACGATATTGTCGTCACATCGACTACCGATTCCTCAGCCAACGTCAGCCAAGCTCAGACCGCACCTGGTTTAACAGAATTCAACGCGACAGAATTCAATTCCACCGAGCTTGACCGCAAGTTACGCTGCCTCGCGCCGACTGCCGATGAAGCGAATAAAAAAACTTACCTGATGAGCTGCCAGATCCCCCTGATCAGTGCAAATCACCGTATCGGCAGCATCGTCGTCACCTACTATCTGTCGGGCATACTCGAAGAAATGGTGCCCTGGTGGTTCGCACAGGAAAACGAAATTTCGATTATCGATCTCGATGAAAAAATCTATGCGAAGCGATCCGCTGGCGGTCCCGGTAAAAATGTCTACACCCATAACCGCGCCCTGGATTTGCCAAACATTTCGCTGATCCTGCGCACCAATAGCAATAAGAGCGAACCCAAACTACTCTCGAATCTTCTGGTGCTGTCAGTCATCCTGCTGTCGATCGGACTGATCTGGAGCCTGCTCGCACTGTGGCGCGATATTAACCGCCGTCTGGCTGCCGAGGGCGCATTACGCCAGCAAGTCTCATTCCGAACGGCGATGGAAAACTCCCTGATCACCGGCCTGCGCGCACGCGATATGGAAGGCCGTCTCACCTATGTGAATCCGGCTTTTTGCAAGATGGTCGAGCATCCGGCAGAAAATATCGTCGGCAGACTGCCGCCCATGCCCTATTGGGCACCCGAAGCATTTGAAGAATATCGCCAGCGTTTTACGCAATTACTCGCCGGTACTGTTCCATCCGAAGGTTTTGAAACGATTTATCAGCGTGCCAGCGGCGAGCGTTTTCCGGTATTGATTTATGAATCGCCGCTGGTGAATGATCACGGTGTACAGACCGGCTGGATGAGCTCGATCCTGGATATATCGGAATTAAAACGCGCCCAGGAGCTCACCCGTCACCAGCAAGAGATGCTGCACGTCAGTGCGCGCCTTGCGACCATGGGCGAGATGGCATCGATACTCGCGCACGAACTGAATCAGCCACTAGCAGCGATCTCCAGCTACACCACCGGCGCGATCAATTTGCTGCAATCAGATCAGACCAATCCCGACGATAAACAATTATTACTGAGCGCTCTGGGCAAAGCCAATACTCAAGCGCAGCGTGCCGGACAGATCATTCGCAGCGTGCATGAGTTCGTTAAAAAACGGGAAGCGAGCCGCGAGCCAGTTGACATGGCCACCTTGATCCAAAGCGTCATGCCGCTGGTTGAGTTACAGGCGCAAACCTCGTACGTCAACATTCAGTACGTGATTGCCGAGCATCTGCCGCTGGTGCAAGCAGACCGCGTGCTGCTGGAGCAAGTGATCCTGAATCTGACCCGTAATGCGATCGAATCCATGCAGCAGAATCCACCGGAACACTGTCTATTGCGCATCGTAATCAGGCAAGAATCTGGCTGCATAACGGACCAGGCTGGCGCGCCGCAGACAGTCAGCAATTGCATCGTCGTTGAGGTAATTGATCGCGGTCACGGCATTTCAGCAGAGGTTGCCGCACGATTGTTCTCACCATTTTTCTCGACCAAATCGAGTGGAATGGGCATGGGACTGAACATCTGTCGCACCGCAATTGAGTTCCACGGCGGACAGCTCAGTCATCAGGATAATCCGGCTGGTGGTACTATCTTCAGGTTTTCGCTGCCGGTTTAATTTGCATTTCCCATTCCCGTATATAAAAAATAAAAGAGAGTTGTCACGCTCCCGCTAAAAATTTCTTCGGAGACTAAGTTTATGCTGCACATTGTGGATGATGAAGATGCTGTCAGAGACGCCCTGTCCTGGCTGGCGCGCTCGCGAAATATCGCGGCAACCAGCTACGATTCCGCCGAAAAATTCTTGTCCGCACTCGATCATCCCCTACAGTTCGATCCTCAGGGCGACTGCCTGTTACTCGATGTAAGGATGCCGGGCATCAGCGGTACTGCCCTATTCGATATGCTGACAAACCGCCAGATCATAAGGCGCTTGCCCGTCATTTTCTTGACGGGTCACGGCGATGTTCCGATGGCAGTCGACACCTTGAAACGCGGCGCCTTTGATTTTTTTGAAAAACCGTTTAACGACAACAAGCTCATGGACAGGGTGCAAGAAGCACTGGCCCAGTCGCGCGAAGCAGGTGCGTCGGCGGTGATTCATGAGCGGCTGGCGACCTTGTCGGCACGCGAGCGCGAAGTGCTCGATCTGATCCTGCTGGGAAAAATGAACAAAGTCATCGCCGATCAATTAGGCATCAGCATGCGCACGGTCGAAGTACACAGAGCGCATATTTTTGACAAAATGCAGGTAAAAACTGCGGTCGAATTAGCCGGATTATTGAAGTAACGCCAGCAGACAAGCTAGCTGCCGCTCATTGGCCCAATTTAGCCGATTTACCCATCCGTCTCAGCGCCATTCGCAATAGTACGCATATCTACGCATATTCTTTTGAATTTTAGGGGAGTATAGTCAAATTTAGTGCTGATTGCGCTGGTTATACGGCGCGCTTAAAATATACTCCTATCCAGTAAGACAATTTACCCATGTCTGTCGCCACGCTCCTCATCCCTGATTTTGCGCTTATCGTGCTGGGCTTTTTGCTTGCTCGCTTTGCGAACTGGGGCGGACATTTTTGGGCTGGTGTAGAAAAAATCGTCTATTACCTGATGTTCCCGGCGCTGCTGTTCTACACCACGTCGCGGACGCCGTTTAACTTCACGACCACAGGACATTTTTTGCAAATCGCGTTTATCGCGACCGCTTGTGGCATGGGCTTGGGTTATCTCGCCAAATATTTTTTCACCAGCGCACCGAAAGTGTTTGAATCCGGCGTCCAAACCGCGTTTCGCTTTAACTCGTACATCGCACTGGCGCTGGCCTCGCGCCTCGCGGGTGATCAGGGCACGGCATTGATGGCTTTGCTGATCGGTTTTCTGGTCCCTTTGTGCAATATGGCGGCGGTGTATGCGCTGGCACACAATAGCGGCAAACTTCTCATCGAAATCGCCAAGAATCCGCTGGTCGTGGGCACCGCATCCGGCGTCATCGTCAACCTTTGCCAGATCCCGGTTCATGAAGCGATCAATGCAACCTTATCGCGTCTGGGCAATGCCTCGATTGCACTCGGCCTGCTCGCAGTTGGGGCTGGCATTCGCTTATCTGCCTTACACGAAGCCAAAGCAATGGCGAGTTATTTTCTGACGATTAAATTATTGGTACTTCCACTGATCGCGCTCTTACTTGGTCACTGGATGCAATTACCTTTGCTGCAATTACAAATCGTCGTGATTTTTTGTGCCCTGCCGACGGCATCCAGTGCCTTTGTACTCGCAGCACGTATGGGCGGCAACGCGCCGTTTGTCGCTTTCCTGATCTCGGCCAGTACCGTACTGTCGGCGATCACGCTACCGTTCTGGTTATCGCTGGTGCATTGAGCCGATGTGCGGCTAACTACCTTACCGGATTCATGGCCAAATCAGTTGACAGATCAGTTGCAAAATCAGTTGCAAAATCAGTGACTACAACTCGACACCGTGCTGCTGTAAAGCCCAGATCACATGCTCGCGCACCAGATCCGATGGATGTTGTAACTGCGCCTGCAAAGCCTGAACAATCACTGCATCGCCACGCATGCTATTCGCCGCATTCCCCAAACCCACCGCGAGGTTGCGCAGCCAGCGCTCATGCCCGATACGGCGTATCGGACTACCTTCCAGATAGCGCATAAACTGCGCTTCGCTCCAGGCGAACAAGCTCACCATGCTGGCATGATCAAGTCCATTCCGCACATCAAAATCATCCACACTCGCTTGCTGGGCAAATTTATTCCAGGGGCAAAATAACTGACAGTCATCGCAGCCGTAGACACGGTTACCGATCAAGGGTCGCAGCTCAACGGGGATACTGCCATGCAATTCTATGGTGAGGTAAGAAATGCAGCGTCGGGCATCAAGCTCATATGGCGCGATAATCGCACGGGTCGGACAAACGTCGATACACGACTGGCATTGTCCGCAGTGCTCACTGACAGGCGCATCAACTGGCAAAGGAAGATCGACCAGAATCTCACCCAGAAAAAACATCGATCCGGCGTCACGGTTCAGGAGCAGAGTATGTTTGCCGCGCCAGCCTATGCCTGCTTTGGCAGCCAGTGCAACCTCCATCACCGGTGCCGAATCAGTAAACACCCGATAACCCAGCGCACCGATTCGGGCTTCAATTTTATCGGCGAGCTGCTGCAAGCGATTTCGCAATACCTTGTGATAATCGCGACCGCGTGCATACACTGAGATCACCGCCGTATCCGCCGCCTGCATCTGCGCGCGCGCATTGCTACGCCAATCGGCTTCCCCGCTTTTAGGCAAATAATTCATACGGGCAGAGATCACCCGCACCGTGCCCGGCACCAGTTCCTCCGGACGTGCCCGCTTCATTCCATGGGCAGCCATGTACGCCATCTCGCCATGATGCCCGGCATCAAGCCAGGCCTGCAAACCCGACTCAGCATGACTCAGGTCAATATCGGCAATACCCAGATCGGCAAAACCGAGCTCTTTACCCCAGGTCTTGATCTCCAGCGCCAGCGTTGCCAAATTGACCTGGCCCTGAGATCGTTGGTCTGCGGCTAGCTTGTCTGCTGTCAGGTGTACTGCTTCGTGCGCTTCTTCGTGCATTAAAGACTTCCGACGCGGTATGATGTGCAATGAAATTTCATCTGGAATGTATTACGGCAAATGTCACATTATAAAACGACACTGGCGGATGAAGCCGCCACGCAAGCGCTGGGCAAGCGCCTCGCTTTACACCTGCGCCCCGGTTTCAGCATTTATCTGCATGGCGATCTCGGTGCAGGCAAAACCGCCCTGACCCGCGCCCTGCTGCATGCCGCAGGTCATCAGGGCCATGTCAAAAGTCCTACCTATAATCTGGTCGAAATTTATCAGATCCAGCTGCAAGGGCAAGACGTCAAGATCATGCATTTTGATCTGTATCGCATGACTAGCCCAGAAGAATTTTTGGAGGCAGGCTTTCGCGAAGAATTCAATGAGCATACCGTCTGCATTATCGAATGGCCAGAAAAAGCCGAAGGTATCTTGCCTCCCGCCGATCTCAATATTTTTTTACGCATCGCCGGTCATGGCCGTGAGGTAGAATTGCAAGCCTTGTCTGACAAAGGTAATGAATGTTTAGCAAAACTGAATTTCGCTCCCAATCTGTAAGCACGTCGCCAGTCGCAAAAAAACGCCGTACCATCCTCAAGGCGGGGAGCACGCTACTCATTTCCATCATGGCACCCGATCTTGCTCTGGCAGCGATGGCAGCCCAGATACTAGCCGTACGCGTCTGGCCTGCCGAGGACTACACTCGCGTCACCCTGGAAAATAACAGCGATCTTAAAACCAGTCACTTCACGGTCAAAAATCCGGAACGTCTGGTAGTCGACATCGAGGGCATCGAACTCAATCCTACGCTCAAAGAACTGGTCGCCAAGATCCAGTCGAATGACCCTTACATCAAGCAAGTACGCGTAGGACAAAATCGCCCGAATGTCGTGCGGCTGGTATTCGACCTGAAAGAAGAAGTCAATCCGCAAGTATTCACCCTGCAGCCCGTCGGCAATTATCAGCACCGTCTGGTGTTCGATCTCTATCCCGCCAATCCTCCCGATCCTATTGCAGCCATGATAGAAAAAGGCGACTGGCATAAAGATCTGCCCAAAGATTTGACGCCACCAAGAATCGATAACAAGCCCGAGCTGAAGTCAGAACTCAAAACTGATTCTAAAGCGGACAAAGCAGATAAGACAGATAAGCCCGACAACAAGCCTGAGCACAAAACAGATCCGGCAACAGAGTCAGATAAAAACGCCGTCAAAACACCAGTTCTGACACGCATGATCACCATCGCCATCGACCCCGGTCACGGCGGCGAAGATCCGGGTGCCATCGGTCGCGGCGGTAGTCGTGAAAAAGATGTCGTGCTATCGATTGCTAAACGTCTCAAAGCCAAGATCGAACAAATCCCGAATATGCGCGTGATGCTGACGCGTGACGGCGATTATTTTGTACCGCTGAACGTCCGAGTTCAAAAAGCCCGTGCTGTGCAAGCCGACCTGTTTATGTCAGTACATGCCGATGCCTTCGTCAACTCAAGTGCCCGCGGCTCGTCGGTCTTTGTCTTGTCTGAAAAAGGCGCGAGTTCTAGTGCAGCTCGCTGGCTGGCGGATAAAGAAAACGCCGCCGATCTGATTGGTGGTGTCAACATCAAAACCCATGACAAACAACTCGCCAGCGTCTTACTCGATCTGTCCACTACAGCACAAATCAACGATAGCCTGAAACTCGGCAAGGTCGTACTCAGTGAAATCAGCAGCATCAACCGCCTGCATAAAGGCGCGGTCGAGCAAGCCGGTTTTGCCGTGCTCAAAGCACCGGATATTCCAAGCATCCTGATTGAAAGCGCCTTCATCTCGAATCCGGAAGAAGAAGCCAAACTCACGGACGATACCTATCAGGACCAGATGGCCGACGCCGTAGTCAAAGGGATTAAAAAGTATTTTTCCAGGAATCCGCCGCTGGCAAAGAATCGGCTGACCTGAACGTTGACGCGTTTTCCAGCGTCAATTCGGAGGAGTTGATCTAAGGTTTCAGGTCGGCATTCTGGATCTGGACTTCGACATCCGAATCACAACCAATGCCCGAGGCAATCCAGCGGCGAAACAGACGTTGCAAAAGACGCTGCAAAAAATTCTGCGCTAAACGCTCGGCACCTGAGCGGACGAAAGGCGGCAAAAAAGACGGCAAGTAAGTCATCCAACGCAAATACGTAGCAGGCGACAACAACAGGCCGCAACGATATCGCTGATGATCGTCACTCCACTGCAAGGCACGGCATGCACCTTGTCGCTGCCTCAGCCAGATCCGAGCGACAGGACAAGGCTCTGCCGCACAACACACGCCACAACCGTTACAAGCTTGTCCCGGCGCCGGTTTTGCCGGTGCAGCGGGATGTAGCCAGATGGTTTGCAGCTGCGTTTTCATGGTTTATTTTCTCAACATTCTCCGGCCGACTTTCCACAGAGCACCGAGCACAATCGGAAATACGGCTGCACCGACACCGACCAGCACAATCGCATTCAGATGCTCGCGGACAAAAGGGATATTACCGAAAAAATAGCCTGCTAAGACGACAGAGAACACCCAGAACAAAGCGCCGAGTATGTTGTAGACCTGAAAAGTCTTATGCGTCATGTCTGACAAGCCGGCAACGAACGGGGCAAAGGTGCGTACCAGCGGCACAAACCGTGCTAGCACAACGGTCTTGCCGCCGTGTTTTTCATAAAATTCGTGGGTCTTTTTGATTGCATTACGGTCTATCCATTTATGCTCGCGCTCCAGCACTTTGTGACCGATCATGCTGCCTATCCAATAATTCAGCGAATTACCGGTGATCGATGCGACGATCAGCAGTGTCATGAGTAACCAGAGGTCCATATCACCACGGGCGCAGAAAGTGCCTGCAATAAACAGTAGTGAATCGCCAGGCAAAAACGGCAAAATCACAAATGCGGTTTCAGAAAAAATAATCGCGAATAAGACGACATAGACCAATGTCCCGTATTGCTGAATAACCAATCCCAATGATTTATCGACATGTAAAAGCATGTCCAGTAACTGCATGAAATCCATAATTCTCCTCGGTAGCGGCGCAATCATACACTAGGGTCTGCTAACAATCGAATCGGGAGTGCGAATGATTCTGAAGAAGCACGGTGCGAGACAGAAGTGACGCTCAGAACGCCACGTGCTCTCATTTTCTCTATCAGGCCATTCCCGTAGGGTTCATGTCAGGAGACACGATGGACTGCGTTGCCCCTCTTGCTGAGGCACCAGCCTCAGCGGCGATGCGCGCCTTGCCATCCTGCGCCCTGACATGAACGCATCTCCCGACCCGATCGTTAGCAGACCCTAACGCCCATCCAATTTTGATGACGAGCACAGGTATAATCTTGGGATGAACGAGACATCCACTCCCCACCGCCCTATCCAAGCCCTGTCTGATCAACTGATCTCCCAAATCGCCGCAGGCGAGGTGGTCGAGCGGCCATCCGCCGTAGTGAAGGAGTTACTGGAAAATGCGCTGGATGCAGGATCTAGCAGCATCCAGATCCGGCTTGAAGAAGGTGGCGTCAAACGCATTGCTATTAGCGACAACGGGCGTGGCATCCCGGCAGATCAATTACCTCTGGCCGTCGCACGTCATGCGACATCCAAGATCGCGTCGCTGACGGAGTTGGAGAACGTGGCCACGCTGGGTTTCCGCGGTGAAGCGCTGGCATCAATTGCCTCCGTTGCCCTACTCACACTGACCACCCGCACAGCGGAAGCCCCGCATGCGTGGCAAATTGAGAATGGCAAAATCTCTCCCGCCTCCGGCGCGCAAGGCACAACGGTGGATGTCCAGGACCTGTACTACAACACACCGGCGCGTCGCAAATTTTTAAAATCCGAACAAACCGAGTTCGGTCATTGCGCCGAAGTCGTGCGCCGCATTGCGTTGGCGCGTCCCGATGTGACATTTTCGTTATCGCACAACGGCAGAGCGGTCGATCACTGGAATGTTAGCGCGATTGATAAGCGCAGCGCTCATATTCTGGGTGAGGCCTTTGCCAATGCCCGCCTGCCACTAGACGAGAGCGCAGGGCCATTGCGCCTGCACGGTTTTGTCGGTTTGCCAACCGCATCGAAAGGTCGCGCCGACGCCCAATTTTTCTATGTCAATGGCCGCTTTGTCCGGGATAAATTGCTGACCCACGCTGTCCGTGCCGCCTATCAGGATGTGTTGCACGGCGACCGTTACCCGTCCTACGTACTGGCGCTCGACCTTGATCCGGCGCTGGTCGATGTCAATGTCCATCCGTCAAAAATTGAAGTCCGGTTTCGCGATAGCCGTGCGGTACATCAGTTTGTATTTCATGCGGTGAACCGCGCTCTGGCACAAACGTCGGCCACGGCATTTGGCACCGTCCCGGCACCTGCCACAGCAATGGCGCCGCAACTCAATGGTGCAATCAATACAACCAACGCAGCGAACACAACATCAAACGGCAGAATGCCCTGGCTAAGCGGTGAACAAACTACATTCGGTGCGCAATTTTCACCACAACCACTGGGTCAGAGCGGCTACGGCTACGACTACGCGCCGCAACACACCGCGCAGACCGGAGTTGCCCAGAGCTTGCAAAATTACGGTGCCTTGTTCGCCCGTGACCAGAATAATGAGAATCGAACCGGCAATTCAACGCCGATAGGTGGAACTGAATTACCGGCAGACGAGCATCCGCTCGGCTTTGCGCTGGCGCAGTTGCATGGCGTGTATGTCCTGGCACAAAACAGCAAGGGACTGGTGCTGGTTGACATGCATGCAGCGCATGAACGCATCTTGTATGAGCAATTAAAAAATGCGCTCGATGCCAATAGCATGCCGGTTCAGCCTATGCTGATCCCTGTGACGTTTTATGCCGATGGCGTAGAAGTGGGCACGGCAGAAGAGCATCAGGCTACCTTGCAGGCATTGGGTTTCGATATTGCCGCAATCTCTCCGACCACGCTGGCAGTGCGTTCAGTACCTGCCTTACTCAAAAATGCTGATGCCCAGTCGCTGGCACGTGATGTGCTGCGTGAGGTCAGAGAATTCGGCGGTTCGCGAGTGCTGATTGACCGCCGCAACGAGTTATTGGGCACGCTGGCCTGCCACACCGCCGTGCGCGCCAATCGCAGCCTGACTGTCATCGAAATGAACGCCCTGCTCCGCCAGATGGAACAGACCGAGCGCGCCGACCAGTGCAATCACGGCCGTCCGACCTGGGTACAACTGGGATTGAACGACCTCGATAAAATGTTTTTGCGCGGTCAATAAGACGTACCTATAGGACAAACGCAAACAGTAAAGCCGCACACCTCGGAGACGCGAAGACGCGGAGACACAGAAAAAAATAGGCGTAAAACGGCTACATAGGATATCAACATCAAGGAAATTTTAGAAATGAATCCCTAAGCAGCATGCGCCTCCTGGCACGAAATGCCTCTGCAAGCCGCGTCAACATTGCGGGTTCATTGTCAGGAACTTCTAAAAACTTTTTAACCGTTACGTCATGGCCTCCTTACTTCTGCCACTCTTGCCTTTTCTCTGCGTCTCCGAGTCTATGTGGTGAGATGTCTTGATTTTGCATAAGTCCCACTGGTAATCCTGATCTATTTATATCAACACCGATGTTATCAACCTTAACCAAACAGGCAGTATGAGCACACGTCACAAGGTCATCGCCATCATGGGCCCGACCGCCTCGGGCAAAACGGCTGCCGCGCTCGAAATCGCCCGCCACATTCCAGCCGAGATCATCTCCGTCGATTCGGCACTGGTGTATCGCGAGATGGACATCGGCACCGCCAAACCCAGCGCAGCAGAACTCGCATCGGCACCGCATCACCTGATCGACATTATCGATCCGGCCGATGCCTACTCCGTTGCCCAGTTTCTCATCGACACCAGGCGACTCGTGGACGAGATCGCTGCGCGTGGCAAGCTCCCTCTACTGGTCGGCGGCACGATGATGTATTTCAAAGCCCTGATCAACGGCCTCGACGACCTGCCCGCAGCCGATCAGGCACTGCGCGCCGAACTCGACGCCGAAGCCGCACGCGACGGCACCCCCGCACTGCATGCCCGGCTAGCCACGCTGGACCCGATAACTGCCGCACGATTAAAGCCAAACGACTCGCAACGCATCCAGCGCGCACTGGAGATCATTGCACTAACAGGCCAGCCGATGTCCGAACTGCTGGCACAACAACCAAAAGCCGAAATGCCGTTCGAAATGCTCTCGCTGTCGCTGGAACCATCCGACCGCGCTATCCTGCACCAGCGTATTGCCAGACGCTTTGACATCATGCTGGAGCAAGGTTTTCTGGACGAAGTACGCCACCTGCGCGCACGCGGCGACCTGCATCCCGACCTGCCATCGATGCGCTGTGTCGGCTATCGCCAAGCATGGGAATATCTCGACGGCACCTGCGACCTAAACGACATGCGCGAACGCGGCATCATCGCCACCCGCCAGCTAGCCAAGCGCCAGCTCACCTGGCTACGCTCCATCCCCGAGCGCACCGTCATTGATTGCCTGGGTAAAAACCCGACAGAAACCCTGCTCCAGCACGCCATTTCTTATCGAAATTCCTAACAAAAAAGGCAAGCATCAAACATTGATAATGAAAATCGCCATTTGATATTGACACCAATAAGTCAAAATGGCATAATTTCGGGCTTCTTGGTGATATAGCTCAGTTGGTTAGAGCACAGCACTCATAATGCTGGGGTCGGTGGTTCAAGTCCACCTATCACCACCAGAATTTCGCTTTAGGAATACCTAAGACGTATGAAAAACCCGCTTTTAGCTTAGGCTAAAGCGGGTTTTTTGTTTTCTAAGCGTTCTTAACGTCCATTGACATCCAATTTGGGAATTGGATGCGCCACCTATTTGTACTATTTGTCCCGAATTAAGTCGAGCCCGCAGAACGCCAAAAAATTCAGGCAACCGCTAGCCAACTGCACACCAGCGTCGCGCAAGACAAAGCACGCCATACCCAAGCAGCCGACATACTACAACACATGGCACAGCAAGAGTCCAAATACAAACTCTAGGGCAACTTGAACGAGCTGATAGGTTCCGCCGACGGCAAAAAATTCAGCGATTACACGCAGCAATATACGCTAGACTTATTGCTAGACTACTCCAGTCGCCACCTGTACGAACTATCACACAGCTACCGCCTGCAACGCATCAACGACTCGCTGGCGCTGATGGTGATAGACCCCAGGGCATGGGCGGCGAATCTTCTCTTGTCTCATTAGAGCTGGCACTAGGCATGGTATCGCTATCATCGAACCGGGTACGCGTTGAATCGTTATTCATCGACGAAGGCTTCGGCAGCCTCGACGCAGACACCCTGCGCGTAGCGATGGACGTCCAAAACAGCCTGCAAGCCATAGGTCGTAAGGTGGCTGTGATCTCGCATGTGTACGAAATGACGGAACGGGTTACTACCAAGATTTTGGTGCAGAGCTCGGCTGGGGAGTAAGAGTTTGATTGTGGTTGGGTGATTTAAAACATGTGTGATGCTGAATTCATTTTAAAATAAATTACAAGGGCAAAATGAGAATCAAATCTGTAAAAATTGAAAATTTTAGGGCTTTCAAAAACGAAACGATTAAATTTGACAATTACAACTGCATCGTTGGTTCCAATGGTGCTGGAAAATCCACCATTCTTAACGCTCTAAACGTATTTTTTAGATCATTTAAGGACTCAACAACAGATTTGAGCAAACTATCAGAAAATGATTTTCATCATAAAAACACGGCCGATGAAATTCGCATTACAGTGACATTCGATGAATTAACTGAGGATGCAAAAGAGACTTTATCGACCTACGTGAGACATGATGTACTAATAGTCTCCGCAGTTGCTAGATTTGATTCTAATACGGGTCGAGCAGAAATAAAGCAGTACGGAAATCGATTGGTAATGAAAGATTTTAAAGCTTGGTTTGAAAAAAACAAGGAAGGCGCGAAAGTGCCTGAATTGCAGAGCATCTACAATGATTTCATAAATAAGTATCCAGACCTTCCTCAAGTAAAAACAAAAACTGACATGGAAACGGCTCTAAACACTTATGAAGAAACACATCTAGAAAATTGTGAATTAATACCATCTGAGGATCAATTCTATGGCGCAACAAAAGGCACAAATAAATTAGCTCAGTATATTCAGTGGGTGTTTGTGTCCGCATCGAAAGACGTTACTTCCGAAGCCACAGAGTCCAAAACTTCAGCACTTGGCCAATTGCTTGAACGCGCAGTTAGATCGAAAGTAAATTTTAGTGCCAAAGTCAATGATCTAAGGGAGAACGTAAAACTAGAATATCAGAAAATGTTGGACGCAGAACAGTCTGTTCTATCGGATATTTCCACATCAATTGAACGCCGATTAAAGGTTTGGGCAAATCCCTCCGTGACAGCAAAAGTTGAATGGAAACAAGATCCAGAAAAAAGTATAAAAGTCGAAGAACCATATGCACATATTTTAGTCGGAGAAAAAGGCTTTGATGGGGAACTCGGTAGATTTGGCCATGGAATGCAGCGCTCATTTCTGCTTTCAATCTTGCAAGAGTTGGCGTCCATTGGAAGCACCGGCCCAACATTAATCATGGGGATCGAAGAACCCGAACTTTATCAGCACCCACCTCAAGCGAAATATTTATCCGAAGTAATTCAAACATTATCTGAAGGTGGATGCCAAGTCATTGCATGTTCACACAGCCCATATTTTATTCCGGCTGATAATTTTTCTTCAGTCCGTGTTGTGAGGGAATGGTCTGATCCATGTTACTCGGAAGTGTCTTCTGTTGGATATCAAGAAATTTCTGTAAAACTTCAAGAAGTCGGAGAAACACTTGTCCCAACAAAAGGCTTGCTTGCCAAGCTATACCCAACACTTCGCCCAGAAATAAATGAAATGTTTTTTTGCAAAAAACTTCTTCTCGTAGAAGGAATTGAGGATATTGCACACGTTATTACCTATGTGGAATTAATGAAAAAATCAGACCAGTTTAGGTCAGAAGGTTGGCATATTGTACCTGTCGGTGGAAAAAGCAATTTGATGTATCCGATATGTATAGCACAAGCTCTGAAAATACCTGTGTATGTTATCTGTGACGCAGATACTGACAAAGAAGATCTGACCGTTATTGCAGAATTGGCTCACAGCACCGAGCAGATAAAGATAAATAAACTAAAAAAAATTAACGACGAAATAACACAACACAAAAAAGAAAACAAAGCCATTTTGCAGTTATTAAATGCCGATACTACTTTGCATTGGCCGAGCGAAACGATTGAAATAAAAAATTTGACGATGTGGAAAAGTAATATTACAGAAATCATTAAAAATGAGTTCGGCGAAAATTGGACGACATATAAAACTAAAGCAGCTGCCAACTTCGGAAATATTGCAAGCTTACAAAAAAATCCTTTGGCAGTCGCCAAGACATTAGAGCTTGCTTGGAACGCTGAAATCAAGAGCCTCGCTCTGATTTCATTAGTGAACAATATTTTCAAATTAAACCAAGATGGGAATTATTAAATGCCCATCACTTTTGATTTACACATACTTGGTTGGAAGGCCTTTGAATATCTCGTTAGGTGTATTTTTCGCGACAGTTTTGGCCAAATATTACAGGTTTTTTCAGAGGGATCTGATGATGATCGATATGCCACATTCCAAGAAACCTGTAATCAAAGAGGACAGCGTAGCAATAATTTTAAGCCCGATATAAACGTCATATAAACACGTGAAATTTAGGCATAGATTTCACAGTTTATATGCGTGTCCAATGAATTTCTAAATTTCAGGAGAAGCTCAGTCGGGAGCTACCACGTAAAGTCATCCGGGATCTGGAAGGCGGCATACGGATCATCTGCATCGATTTCGGTCGTTGTCTTCCTCACCACCAGTGACGCATCGCGCTCGGCGATTTTATCCGCGATAATCCGGGACAGTAATTCTATTTTACCCTCCAGACACACGATCACCAGTCGGCCGGCAATCAAATGCGTCTGTACCTCTGCCGACACATAGATCTTATCGATCTTGGTACCGTGAGTGTAGTAATAAGCGATGTCGCTTGGGAAGGTTAGGGTCAGCACCGCTTTAATTGAATGGATCTCTCCACTCACTTTCACACTAATTGATTCCAGCCCTCAACATTGATCAGATACTTGGTCGCTTTGCCTTTGCCGCATGAGATCACCGCGCCTTTTTGCAGCAGATCGGCGAGATCTCGGGTGGCGGTGGCTTTGGATGCGCCGGTGATTTTGCTGTGTTTTTCTGCTGTCATACCACCCAGAAATCCGCCATCGCCCGCATCGAGTAGTTTTTGCAGGGTTTTGCGCTGGCGTTGGTTGAAGTTGCTGTGCAGGTGATCGCTCCAGAACTGTGCCTTCAAGATCGCCTGGCTGATGCCTTGTTGTGTGTGTTGGCACGCCGTCGTAAATAGCTTGAGAAACCAACTGACCCAGGGCGTGATATCGAGATCGCCCGTTTGCGCCTGATGCAGTGCATCGTAATAGTCTTTGCGGTGTAGTTGCAGGGTGCGCGACATACTGATGAGGCCCGCAACACCGAGCTGCTGGGTTTGCGCATCTTGTGCCAGCGCTCTGTCGATGATGGCGCGGCCGATACGCCCGTTGCCATCTTCAAAAGGATGGATAGTCTCAAACCAGAGGTGGGCAATTGCGGCACGAATGATGCCATCGACATGATGGGTTTGCTCGGCAGGCGCATTGAACCATGCCAAGAAAACCGCCATGTCAGTGTTCACCCGGGCAGAATCGGGGGCGCGATAGTGGACGACTTCTTTGCCCGCTCTGCCACTGATAATTTGCATGGGTTCGGCAAAGCTGCGAAATTGCCCGACCTGAATACGCTGTATGCCAGAGGTACCGCCAGGGAACAAGGCCGATTGCCAGCGACAAAGGCAATCTTCATCGAGTATTGCATTTAGGTTGTTGGTCGCGTCGAACATGACTTCGATCAGGCCATCGACATCTCTTGCGCTGCTGCCGGTGTCATTAAAACCCAATTTGCGCATAACTGACGAACGCACTTGCGCTACATCTAATTGCTGCCCCTCGATGGCTGCCGTAGCGATGGCCTCTTGTACCAGAATGTCTTGCCGCAGCGTTTGCAAATCACTTCGCGCCAAGCCTATCGCTTGCGCTTTCCCTGCCAATACGCCGAGCTGCTGACGCGCCTCAGCTAATGGTGCGGCAAGTAGTTGCATATCGTATTGGCAACGCGGCCATGCAGCTTTTTGCCAAATGTATGAAGAGATGCCACGCGGAGTTTGAGCTGATTTCATCGCTTTTACGGATCATGGTTTGAGCCGTATTTTAGGATTTTACGGCTCAACTGTCCAGAAAAATACCGGGTGACACCGTAACCCGCAATTGTATAGTGCCAATAGCCGTCGGGCGTATTGCACCGATTAATTCAGACGAGGTAGCTCATTCCAGCGTCCTTTGTCTCCCTCGATTAAACGTGATGCAGCAAGCGTAGCGTGCGCACTTTGTGGGTATGCCATGCGCACCGCCCAAGCCGATACGCGTTAATCAATAGCCACTTTTGATGCTTGCCATTCGGTGCGCATGGCTCACCCTACCGATTGCTGGTTACTGGCTTGTAGAAGGAAAGTTAAGTCACTAAAGAGGGACAGCATCGCAATAATTTTAAGCCCGATATAGACGTCATATAAACATATGAAATTTAGGTATAAATTTCTAAATTTCAGGAGAAGCTCAGTCGGGAGCTACCACGTAAAGTCATCCGGGATCTGGAAGGCAGCATACGGATCATCCGCATCGATTTCGGTCGTTGTCTTCTTCACCCGCACCACTAGTGATGCATCGCGCTCGGCGATTTTGTCCGCGATGATACGGGGTAGTAATTCTGTTTTACCCTCCAGACACACGATCACCAGTCGGCCAGCGATCAAATGGGTCTGCACCTCTGCTGACACATAGATCTTATCGATCTTGGTACCGTGGGTGTAGTAATAAGCGATGTCGCCAGTGCCCTTGCTTTGGCGATTCTTTTGCACCAGCTGGACAATTTGCGCAAAAACTGCTTTTTGGCTCGCGGCCGCATCGCGTTGCGCATTGAGTTCGCGAGCGCGTTCGGCATTTTTACGCTGTACCTCAAGCGCGGCCAGACGCGCTTCATCCACGCTCTCGTTGCCAGTCCGGCGCTCGACCTTCTTTTGCTTGCTCTTTTCCTGATGGACCAGTTTGGCTTTGTTTTTATCGACTAGTCCTGCTTTTAAAAATTGATCTTGCAATGAGGCCATCTTACAACTCCGAAAAATAAGTGCCACCGGTCCAAGGCAACGCTGCCGACCAATGGCAAGCCGCTAGCATAGCAAAATTTTCTATTCTGCAAGACCGTAACCTGCAATAAGTAGGGAGAGCTTCCCCTAATTACTTTGAGGTTCCCTCGATATTTCGTCACGCAATACCTAGGTATATGTACAAAAACCCACTTATGAATTCGCACTAAAACGTGAGTTTATTGCCAACATGTTTGAGATTTATTTACTTACGAAGGTGATACGCGTACATTAGATTTATCTGCCGCTCTTGTTGCCTAATTGGTTGAATTGAGGATTTATAAGAACACACTCTTCTTCAAAAAATATTAACTGATTTAAAGTTTTTCCATTAGATGAGATAACAAGCGTTTATCCGGAGCTTTGTATGCCTAATAGCGTCGAACAAATAATGAACGAAAAGCGACTCGAATTGGTGATGGAGGCTGCGGATCTGGATTTATGGGAAAACGATCTGGTCACCGGAGTAGTCACTCGAAAAGCGACCAAAATATTTGCCGAACTCGGTTACCACGAAAATGAGATTGCCAATTATATTGACGACCTTTTTTCCATCATTCATCCCGATGATATGGCGGGTTTAAAAGAGGCGTTGAGTAATCATATCAATGGCGTTACCGAAAAATATCAGTGTGAATTCCGGTTCAGGGCAAAAGACGGCTCCTGGGTCTGGTATGCCAACCACGGCAGAATTATGGATACCGGATCAAATAATCGGGGTCAGCGATTTATTGGAGTGACGTTTAATATTGAAGAAAGGAAGCGCAAAGAAATTGAGCGAGAGAGTCTCACCAGGACACTGAAGATGCTGGGTGAATGTAATAGTGAGCTAATTCATGCCAGCAGTGAACAAGCACTACTTGAATCTATTTGCAAACTACTTGTAGAAACAGGCGGTTATCTGATGGCATGGATAGGTTTTGCTGAGCAAGACGCCGCCAAATCAATCAGTGTTCGCGCCCATTGGGGCGATCAGAATAACTACCTGGATAAAATCACAGCAAGCTGGCGAGATACCAAGCTGGGAGGCGGACCATCTGGCGAATCCATCAAGACAAATTCAGTCATCATCAATCAAGATTTTGTAGAGAATCAGGCCATGGAACCGTGGCAAGAAAACGCTGTCAAGCACGGCTTTCAATCAAGTATTGCACTCCCCGTCACTAATAAAAATGGCGTCTTCGCAGTTCTGAATATCTATGCAGCGAAAACTCAAGCCTTTCAAGCCGAAGAAGTAAAGCTGCTGAAAGAGTTAGCAGACAACTTATCTTACGGTATCGCTGCACTTCGATTGCAAGCAGAAAATACACAGGCTCAGATTGCATTAAAAAAAGAAAATGAAAAAAATCTTGCCCTGCTTCATAACGCCAGCGATGGTATCCATATATTAGATAGCCAAGGAAAACTCATCGAGGCCAGTGATTCCTTTTGCGCGATGCTCGGCTATACAAGAGATGAAATGATAGGGAAGCATTTGTATGAATGGGATGTCAACATGTGCGTGAATGAGCTAGAGCATCGCTTAGCACAGGTCTTGTCACACAAAGCACGCACACAATTCGAATCCCGCCACAAGCGCAAAGATGGCACTATGTTTGACGTGGAAGTCAGTGACTATGCGCTAGAACTAGAGGGCAAGCAGGTATTATTTAACTCGTCACGAGATATTACTGAACGTAAAAAAATTGAGGCTAGTTTACTTCAGCAACAGCAGGAATTAATCCAGAGCAATGCTAGACATCGTGATTTGCTGACCAATTTACATGTTGCGATCATCGTCCACGCACCCGATTCAACAATCATTTTTAGTAATCCTCGTGCGTCAGAACTCTTAGGTTTATCTGTCGATCAAATGCTAGGCAAAACGGCGATCGATCCGTCCTGGCGGTTTGTGAACGATAAAGAAGAAACAATGACCGTTGATGAGTATCCTGTACAACGGGTTATCGCCACCATGAAACCGCTGGAGGCTCTGGTGCTTGGCGTCAAGTCAACGAACAAAAAAAGGGTGGTTTGGTTGCTAGTCAATGCATTCCCCGAATTGGATGCAGATGGCAAGTTAAAACAAGTAGTCGTTAATTTTGATGACATCAGCGCACGCAAACAAGCGGAAGAGCGAATTCATAATCTTGCTTTTTTTGACGCACTGACAGGTCTGCCAAACCGCCGCTTACTGATGGATAGATTTGACTCCGCGATTTCAACATCTACCCGCAGTAACCACTACGGTGCAGTACTGTTCATCGATATGGATAGGTTCAAAACCATCAACGATATATTAGGTCATAATTTTGGTGATCAGTTGTTGATTGAAGTAGCACAAAGAATTCAAGCATGTATTCGAGAGACAGATACCGTAGCGCGTTTGGGTGGAGATGAATTTATTGTGCTGCTGGTTGAGTTGGACGAAAGCATCGAAACAGCTTCACAAAAGACAGCCCTGATCGCAGAAAAAATACGCGCCAACCTGGCGGCTCCATATCATCTCAATGAGAGCGAACAACATAGCTCTCCCAGCATCGGCGTGAGCGTCTATCAAGGCAATAAAGAGTTACCGGAGACTTTATTAAAGCAGGCAGATATTGCTATGTACAAAGCAAAAGATGCGGGTCGCAATACTTTGCGCTTCTTTAACCCGGCGATGCAGTTAGCAGTAGAAACGCGTGCCGCGCTGGAAGCGGATTTGCGCCATGCAGTACCTTCCGACGAATTACGCTTGTATTATCAAATTCAGGTCGATGATCAGCAGCGTCCAATTGGTGCCGAGGCGCTAGTGAGGTGGCTACATCCGGATCGTGGCCTGGTCATGCCAATGCAATTTATTCCTATTGCCGAGGAAAGTTCTTTAATTCTGGAGATCGGAGAATGGGTCATACGTACCGCATGCCAGCAATTAGTTAAATGGTCAAAGTCAGATCACACCAGGCATCTCACCGTCGCCGTCAATGTCAGCGCACAACAATTCAGGCAAACAGACTTTGTCGAACATCTTGCCAGTCTGTTGCATCATCATGGCGTAGATGCGTCAAAACTAAAACTTGAACTTACGGAGAGTGTCGTTCTTACTGATGTGGATGAGGTCATCAGCAAAATGATTGCGCTGAAGGAGTTGGGTGTAAAGTTGTCGATGGACGATTTCGGTACAGGCTATTCTTCATTGTCTTACCTGAAACGGCTACCGCTCGATCAAATTAAAATTGATCAAAGTTTTGTGCGTGATATTACAACCGACAGCAACGATGCAGTCATGGTCAAAACTATCATCGATCTAGCCAAAAATTTCCGTCTTGATGTGATTGCTGAAGGAGTGGAAACAGAGGAGCAACTCGCTTTTTTAAAGTTGCATGAATGTATGGCATATCAAGGCTATCTGTTCAGCAAACCCATTCCTGTTAATGCGTTAGACGGACTACTGAACACGTTCTTTGTTCATTAAACTCATCGCTTCTGATGAGTTCGTTTATTGACATACGGGTGGACAAATTATGGGGTACGACCTGCCCTTGATTTGGAAAGGATTGCACCCTGTTGTCACATAAGATTGAACAGATAGAAAGCAAGTGCAAAGGATCGTTACTCGCTTTCTTGCGGAGATGCAGGCTGCTCTTTTTTCTGTGAGGCGTACAAGAGCCGGGACCAGCTTGCGGGAAGTTCATCTCTTCTCATGTAGATGCGTGTGTAGTCGATATTGCGGATCGCTGCGCTACTCTCTTTTACTGCCTGAAGATGCGCGGGAGACTGGACAAATCGTAGCATTGACGCCTCGTCGCTCCAGACTGTTGCTGTCCATACTTCATCACCAAATAGCTGGCGGCGGACAGAGTATCCGATTAAACCCGGCTGTACGAGAAGGCTATCTATCACTCGCGATGCACCTTGATCAAAAAGTTTCCGTTTAGTGGCATCAATGGTCGCATGTGTGACGGCAACTAGTAATTGCTCATCCTGATTCTCGGCAAGAGTACTCTTGCGTTTGTGCTCATCGACCCATTTAAAAGGGGTAGAAATGCTACAACCAGTCACGAGCGTGAGTAAGGCTGATAAGGATAGTATTTGTATTCGCTTCATAGATAGCCCATTCGTACTATGCATTTATATGATGCATCTGTGTATGTAGTTTATTTAACGACTTCAAACATGGTTTGAACCCGCCAATCTGATAGTCCGCTGATAGGTCACTCATAGCGCGTTATCTAAAATTCTCAAAACACGATGACCGTTTTGCCGTTTCTGCGCTCGCCACGTTCAAGCAATGCAAGAGCCTCTGGCGCTTCTGCCAAAGAAATGGATTGCGCGATATGGATAGCTAATTTGCCAGCGGCTGCGAGCGCGATGACCTCTTGCAAGTATTCTGCTTTGGGATCTGCAAAAACGAGCTTGTTAGCGCGAGATAGACATGCCTTGAAAAACTTCGCTCTGGTCGGGGCAATGTCAATGATCATGCCACCTCGCTTCATAAGTCGTGCAGCGTCTTGAGTCGAGAGGCTCCCGTTGCAATCGAAGACCAGGTCAAATCCGCTATCGAGCGAGGACGGCACTGGTTTGGTGTAGTCTAACACCACGTTAATGCCTAGCGACTGTGCCTGCTCAAGGGAGTGAGGGCCGACGCGTGCGGTTATTTCAGCGCCGATACTTTGCGCAATCGCAATCGCGGCCTGCCCTACGGCACCTAATGCGCCATTAAGAAAGATTGTTTGACCCGGCTTTAAACGAGCCTTCTTGATTAGTGCGTGCCACGCGGTCACACCGGCAATCGGCAAGGTCGCGGCCTCGGTAAAGGATAAATTTTCCGGCTTTTTGACAATTAAATTCTTTGACGTGATGAGCATAGGTGCAAATGCGCCAGATCCTTTCATCGGCACCGTTCCAACAACATCATCACCAGGTGTAAAGTCATCTACGTTGACGCCAACGGATTCCACTGTGCCAGCGAAGTCTGTACCCAAGGCACGCGGAAACTTATTCCCCGTGAACAGTTTCATTTTTCCACTTCGAATTTTCCAGTCCATCGGGTTGATGGATGCCGCAGCAACCCGTATTAACACTTCATTGGCTTTGAGCTCAGGCAAGCTAAATTCGCTCATGCGCACTAGCTCGTGACCACCGTAACGCGTGTATTCGAGTCGTTTCATCGTATCTTTACTCCATGTTGGGGACGGCACTGTTACGACAGTCATTGCAGCAAGCTCTCTTTTCTTTGGCAAATTGTATTTTCTTGATTTGATACTGTCTATAATATAAAGTCTCTACTTTCTTTTCGATCGTCCAAAATCATGATGGATCCGCTCTCAGACGTACTGTCACTGCTGAAGCCTCAAAGCTTTATGTTTCGCGGTTTAGATCTGGGTGGCGCCTGGTCGATCCACTTCCCTGCCTATCAGTGCATCCGGTGCTACGCTTTGCTCACTGGCGAATGTTGGTTTGCGCTCGATGGTGCGGCTGCGATCAGGCTGCGTGCGGGAGATTGCATCATGCTACCCAGAGGTCATTCGTTTGTGCTCGCCAGCGAGCTTTCGCTGGAACCCGTTAACGCTGCGTCGTTTTTGGCGGGTGCGTTGGAGGGTGGAGTAATCACGCACCAGGGGGGCGGAGAGGTTACTGGAATCGGCGGCTATTTCACCTTTGCGAACGCGCAGTCGGCCATGTTTCTTGATGTATTGCCGGATATCGTTCACATCTGCGCAGAAGCAGACAGGTTCGCGCTGCGATGGTTTATCGAGCGCTTGATGCAGGAGTTGCGAGTACCACAGCCTGGCAGTTATTTGCTCGCCCAACAGCTGGTTCAGCAAATATTGGTTCAGGTACTGCGTCTATGCATTGCCCAGGGTGCCGTAGATAACGTTGGCTGGATTTTCGCGCTGGCGGATCCATCGATGAACGCAGCGCTGAGTGCAATGCATGCAAACCCCTCGAATCGCTGGACATTGGACTCTCTCGCAGAGCTCGCATCAATGTCGCGATCTAGTTTTGCGTCCAAATTTAAGAAAACGGTTGGCCTTCCGGCCATAGAATATTTATCGCAATGGCGCATGCTATTGGCGAAAGATCGACTTGTAAATTCCAAGGACTCTATCGCGGTCATCTCACGATCATTGGGCTACGAGTCTGAAAGTGCGTTTAGTACTGCTTTTAAACGGCTCATTGGATGTTCCCCGCGTCACTATGTATCGACACAGCAAACTCGCATGAAAGACTGAGGCAGCTACTATTGTTTAACGCTGACACAGCATTAATAAAATATTGATTGAGCACTGACTAGGCATTGTGTCAGCTTGAGCTAGGCTTGAATTGAGCCTACATGCGACGGCAGTCAGTCAGCCCAAATGATGCTGGCTGACTGCCTTGAAACAACTTACTTCACTTCAGTCACAAACTTCTCATTCGGACGGCGTACTTTTTTCAGATTGACCAGCCAGTCTTTGTCTTCTTCACGATACCCCAGTGGCAGGATCACGACGCTGCGCAGGCCGCGTTCTTTCAGACCCAGAATTTCATCGACGGCTTTTGGATCGAAACCTTCCATTGGCGTACTGTCGACTTCTTCATAAGCTGCGGCGATCAGGGCTGATCCCAGGCCGATGTAGGCTTGACGTGCGGCGTGCTGATAGTTGACTTCGGCATCGCGTGCCGGGTAGGTGCTGAGCAGCATCTGGCGATAGTTTTCCCAGCCTTCGTTTTTAAAGCCACGTTCGTCGTTGGTCAGGTCAAACATCATATTGATGCGATCTGCGGTGTAGTTGTCCCATGCAGCGAATACCAGCAGGTGGGAGCAGTCGGTGATCTGACCTTGGTTCCAGGCGACTGGTTTGATTTTTTCGCGCACTTCCGGATTGGTGACGACAAAGATTTCGTAAGGTTGCAGGCCGCTGGAGGTGGCGGTCAGGCGTGCCGCTTCGAGGATGCGGTCCACTTTGTCTTGCGGCACTGCTTTTGCCGGGTTCATCTTTTTGGTAGCGTAGCGCCATTTCAGTTTTTGGATCAAATCAGACATGGATTTCTTTCAATATGTAGTTTTTAAATGGATGGATTCGTGTTTAAGTCGGGCTGATATCAACCCGGCTCCGGTCTTTAGGTTTAATAACAATGAAAAACGATGAAGAACAATTCAATCGGATGCAATGTGTTTTTACTACCTTGGTGAGCATAGCATTGACGCCGATTTTGCGTATTTGCCTGCCCTGCAATTCAGATACTGACCGCATATAAGGACGCTCAGGCTATTTGACAATAGCGTGGCGATATCTGGGAGACATTGGAAGCGGCAACGCGGTTGAAAATTCGTCGAAAATCAGCTTAAAAAAATATACTCATGGTGAGTATATTTTCAATGCCTAAGTAAAATAAGCGGATAATCCCATGTTTGATGAAAAATATAGGGGAGTATATCTATTTAAAACAACCTGACACCTTATAGGGAAATTATTTTCCAGCCGCCTGCGCCTTGGGCAAAGACGCCATCAGATCAGCAAATCGCTGCCCCTGGATCATAATATGGCCACGTAATAACTCTGCCGTCAGCTCACCGTCTCCCGCCAGAATGGCCTGAACCACGCCGTCGTGCTCAGAAAATGAAGCGCTGACGCGATCACGCACGCGGAGTTGCAAGCGACGGTAATGACGCAGGCGCCGATGCAATGCCATCGCCTGTTCGGCCAAAAAAGCATTGTGGCTGCCCTGATAGATGATCTGATGAAAGGTCTCGTTGCAATAGAAATAATCGTCTGAGTTCTGCGCTGCACTGGCGTCTTTACAGGCCTGGTGAGCAGCCAGCAAATCTTGCTGTTCTGCGAGTGTCATGCGGCGTGCAGCAAGCCTGCCGCACATCGCCTCGAACTCCGCCATCACCTCAAACATTTCAACCAATTGCTGCGGCCCCAGCTCGGCAACGACCGCACCACGCCGCGGACGAATCACCACTACACCCATCGAGGCTAGTTGTATCAGCGTCTCGCGGATTGGTGTGCGGGAGACGCCAAACTCATTTGCCAGCTCGGTCTCATCCAGATGCTGGCCGGGAAGCAATTTGCCGATGGCAATCATTTCCTCGATGGATTCACGCAGACTCTGTGAGCGACTTTTTAAGGTGGGGGTAAGCAAAACGCCTCCTTTGTGTAATTTTGCTCATTATATGTACAAATACACTTGCTTTGTATTTATTTGAGATATATCTTGTATACACAAAAATAAATTATGCATGCAAGATCACTGAATCACGGCAATGCAAGCGACTCATCCCTTCAATCCAGGAGACAACATGTCCACACTTTCTACCCGCAGAGCCGTGCTTGCTGCTATTGCTGCCAGCCCGTTTTTTACTATGTCCACCTCTTGGGCGCAAACCGCAGCGCTGAAGATTTCGCACCAATTCCCGGGGGGTACGGTGAACGAAGGTGATTTTCGCGATCGTCTGTGCCGCATGTTTGCCACCGAGGTCGAGAAACGCTCTAAAGGTAGTCTGAAGTTCGAAATCTATCCTGGCTCCTCATTGATGAAAACCAATGCCCAGTTTTCATCCATGCGCAAAGGCGCACTCGATCTGTCGCTGGTGCCGCTGTCGTATGCGGGCGGCGAAGTTCCCGAAGTCAATATCGGCCTGATGCCCGGTCTGGTGACGTCCTATGAACAAGGCTATAGCTGGAAAAATGCCGAAGTAGGCAAAGAACTCAACCGCATTTTGCTCGATAAAGGCATTGTGGTCGTGAGCTGGATCTGGCAAGCCGGGGGTGTTGCATCGCGCGGCAAACCCATCGTCGATCCGGACGATGCCAAAGGCATGAAAGTCCGTGGCGGCTCGCGTGAGATGGATCTGATCCTGAAAGCCGCAGGCGCCGCCGTGGTATCGCTGCCATCGAATGAAATTTATGCCGCGATGCAAACCGGTGCAATGGATGCCGCCCTGACCTCATCGACATCGCTGATTTCCTTCCGCCTGGAAGAAGTATCGAAGAGCCTGACCACCGGACGTACCGGCGCGTACTGGTTCATGTTCGAGCCATTGATGATGTCGAAAATTGTGTTCGATAAACTCAGCAAAGATCAACAGGCCACCATCATGGCCGTCGGCGGCGAGCTCGAAGCCTTTGCCCGTAAATCTGCCCAGCTCGACGATTCACTGGTGGCGGCTGTGTATCAAAAAGCCGGTGCGAAAGTCGCCGACCTGAATCCGGCTACACTCAAAAAATGGCAAGCCATTGCACGTACCACCGCATGGAAAGATTATGGCGAAAAGAATGAGAACTGCGCCAAATTGCTGAAGCTGGCGGAGAAAACATTATGAGTCACGGATTTGAAATGGAGCCTGCCAAAGGCCCCGCGATCCCTGACCAGAAACTGATTGCAGTGGGATCACGCCTGCTCGATCATTTCAATCAATTCCTGATGAATCTATCGATGCTGGCACTGGTACTGACGGCATGCATATTGACCTATTCCGTCATCAGTCGCTATTTTTTTAAAGCCCCGACAGATTGGCAGGATGAGGCGTCCGTATTCATGCTGGTCGGCGTCACTTTTTTCTGCACTGCCTATGTGCAGTCGTATCGCGGCCACATCGGGATCGAGGCGCTTGCCTCGCTGTTACCGGCGAAAGTCAACGCGTTTCGCATGTTGATGGTGGATGTGCTGTCGTTTCTGTTTTGTGCATTTTTTTCATGGAAATCCTGGACGCTTTGGCATGAAGCCTTTGTCGATGGCCAAACCACGACATCGACTTTTGCACCGCCGTTGTGGATTCCTTACGGCATGATGGCGTTCGGCATGTCGCTGCTGACATTACAAATTTTTGTGCAGGTTTTGGCGCGCCTGACCAACAAGCGAGGTGCCAGATGAGTGAACTGAGCTTAGGCGCTTTATATGGCGCGGTGACTCTGGTTGTGATGTTCTCCGGGATGCCGATTGCGTTTGCGTTAGGCATTGTGGCGGCGAGTTTTATGTACTTTTTTATGCCCGCCTCATCGCTGGATACCGTGACCCAAAACGTGTATGAGGAAATGGCATCGATTACTTTATTGTCGATTCCCTTATTCATCTTAAAAGGTGCGGCAATCGGTAAATCACCTGCGGGTAAAGACTTGTATTCAGCAATCCATACCTGGCTGCATAAAGTCCCCGGTGGCCTCGGCATTGCCAACGTGGTTGCCTGTGCGCTGTTCGCGGCGATGGCGGGTTCATCACCAGCGACGTGCTCTGCCATCGGCTCTGCTGGCATACCTGAAATGCGCAAACGTGGTTACTCACCAGGATTTGCCGCCGGTATTATTGCAGCAGGCGGAACCCTGGGTATTTTATTGCCGCCCTCGATTACGATGATCTTGTATGCAGTCGCGGCCGAGCAATCTCTGGGACGCCTGTTTCTCGCAGGTGTCGGTCCCGGCGTATTGCTGGTCGTGCTGTTTGCCGGTTATGCCGTCTACCGCGCACGCAAAGAATATCGGCTCGCCCTGATCGCCTATGAACAGTCGGGTACAGAATCGGCCTATCTGGAAAAAGAGCATTTCACCCTGGCGCAAAAAGTCGAAATGCTGCCACGTGTTTTACCATTTGTGATCTTGCTAATTGGTGTCATGGTGGCGCTGTATGGCGGCTTCGCTACACCATCCGAAACGGCTGGTCTGGGCGCCCTGTTGGCGATGGCATTGATCGCCGTGGTGTACGGCGTATGGAGACCAAAAGATCTGCGGCCGATCCTGACCTCGACGATCAAAGAGTCAACCATGCTGCTCCTGATCATCGGTATGTCACTGCTGTATTCGTATGTGATGAGCTATCTGCATATCAGCCAATCCGCCGCACAATGGGTAGTCGATATGCATTTATCCAAATGGATATTGCTGGCAGTGATACTGGCGATGGTGATTGTATTTGGATTTTTCTTACCACCGGTATCGATCATCCTGATGACGGCACCGATCATCCTGCCTCCGCTGAAGGCGGCTGGCTTTGATCTGATCTGGTTCGGTATCGTGATGACGGTCGTCATGGAGATGGGGCTGATCCATCCGCCGGTAGGCTTGAATATTTTTGTGATCAAAAATATTGCGCCCGATATTCCGCTCAAGGATGTGATCTGGGGTGTGATGCCTTTCGTGGCCTTGATGTTCCTTGCCGTGTTGTTGCTATGCCTATTTCCGGGGATCGCAGTCGGCCTGCCGAATACCATCATGGGAGTGAAATAATGGGTGCGCGTCCGCAGGTCTGGAATACTTTGCAAGAGAATCGTCAGCAACGATTGACGCGTGCGCGGGATACTCTGGATCAGAGCCTGACCGGGAAAATTCTGCCGGCGGCGCGCATCATCGATCTGCTTCATCAGGTCATTGAGTGCGGCGACAGAATCTGCCTTGAGGGCAATAATCAGAAGCAAGCCGACTTCCTCGGGCAATCATTAGCAAGGCTAGATCCTGCGCGGATTCATGATCTGCATATGCTGCAATCGGTGCTGGCCTTACCTGAGCATCTGGATATTTTTGAACGGGGCATTGCATCGCGCCTCGATTTTTCGTTCTCCGGGCCGCAGGCCGGACGCGTCGCCAAGCTCGTCAGTGCGGGTAAACTGAATATCGGTGCGATCCATACGTATCTCGAATTATTCAGCCGTTACTTTATCGACCTGACGCCACGGGTATCACTGATCGCCGCAGAAGCTGCTGATCGTCACGGCAATTTGTATACCGGTCCGAACACCGAAGACACTCCAGCAATTGTGGAAGCAACCGCATTCAAAAACGGCATCGTAATTGTGCAGGTGAATCAGATCATGGATGTCTTGCCGCGCGTTGACATTCCCGGCGACTGGATTGACTTTGTCGTTGAGGCACCGAATCCGTATTACATCGAACCGCTGTTCACCCGCGATCCGGCACAGATTTCAGAAATACAGGTATTGATGGCCATGATGGCGATCAAAGGGATCTACGCAGAATACGGCGTCAAGCGCCTGAACCATGGTATCGGTTTCGACACCGCCGCTATCGAATTATTGCTACCTACCTATGCAGAATCGCTGGGACTGAAAGGCAAAATCGCCAGTCACTGGGCGCTCAATCCCCACCCTGCCCTGATCCCGGCGATTGAGGCAGGCTTTGTCGAATCGGTCTATTCATTCGGGTCCGAGCTGGGGATGGAAGACTACATCCGCGCCAGGCCCGATGTGTTTTTTGTCGGACCGGATGGCTCCATGCGCAGCAACCGCGGGCTATGCCAGGCAGCCGGGCACTATGCCTGCGATATGTTTATCGGATCGACTCTACAAATCGATTTACAAGCTAATTCATCAACCGCAACGCTTGGCAGAATCGCGGGTTTTGGCGGCGCGCCAAACATGGGGGCCGATGCGCGTGGTCGCCGCCATGCCAGTCCCGCCTGGATTAAGGCAGGTCAGCAAGCACGTCAGGGGAAAAATGTAATCCCGCGTGGACAAAAACTGGTGGTGCAGATCGTCGAAACTTTCAGAGAACATATGCAACCAGCATTTGTCGATCAGCTCGATGCCTGGGAATTAGCGGAGCAGGCAAAGATGGAAATCCCGCCAGTCATGATCTACGGCGACGATGTCACACATATTTTGACGGAAGAAGGTATTGCTAATTTACTGCTCTGCCGCAATGATGAAGAGCGCGAACAGGCCATCCGCGGTGTCGCAGGCTATACCGCAGTCGGTCTGGCACGCGATAAGCGCATGGTCGAGAATTTACGGGATCGCGGCATCATTCAGCGCGCAGAAGATCTCGGTATCGACAAGCGTCTAGCGACCAGAAATCTGTTAGCAGCAAAATCAATGAAAGATCTGGTGCGGGCATCAGGTAATTTATATCAACCGCCGAAACGATTCCGGAACTGGTGAGTAAATAGCGAATGAAGACAGCTATCTGTGAGACTGCATCTCACCCGTAAAATTAGAAAGTAATGAAAGCGATAATGGAACATTTATCTTATCGATTCGAGCATGGCCATCGCCATGTTCCGCAACAAGCAGAACTGGTTGGCGTAGTCAGCTCAGGGAATCTGGAAGTGTTAATTGAAGCCTGTCCGCAGCAGCAAGCCTGCGTGATAGAGATCAATACGGCGGCGACTGGCTTTGGCGCGATCTGGGCTGCGGTGATGACGGATTTCAATGCGCGCTGGTTGCTTGCCGATGTCAGGATTACGATCAACGACATGGGAGCGACACCCGCAGTCGTCAGCCTGCGCTTGGATCAGGCGGTAGAAACACTATTGGGCCAGCCACAGGGAGCACAAGCATGAGCAGCTATCTCGAATGCAATGCCCGCGAGCGAATTCAACAGCTCTTTGATCCGAACAGCCTCGATGAATTTTTACCTCCATCGGCCAGGGTGATCAGCCCTCATCTGGGACAACTGAACGCGCCAGTCGCCTTCGACGACGGCGTAGTAGTTGGCAAGGCGCTCTTGCATGGCGAGACTGTTTTTATCGCAGCGCAAGAAGGTGGCTTCATGGGGGGAGCCGTGGGCGAAGTCCATGGTGCAAAACTGGTGGGCATGTTACGCCGGGCAGTGATTGAAAAACCGTGTGCCGTCGTCTTGTTGCTGGAAACAGGTGGCGTACGTTTACATGAGGCCAATGCAGGATTGATTGCAGTATCTGAAGTCATGCGCGCCGTGCTTGATACCCGCGCTGCGGGTATTCCTGTGATCGTCTTAATCGGTGGATCGAATGGCTGCTTTGGCGGTATGGGCATCGTTGCGCGTTGTGCAAACTGGATCGTGATGTCAGAAGAAGCACGCCTCGCCATGTCTGGCCCGGAAGTCATTGAGACAGCAAATGGTGTGGAAGAATTCGACTCGCGTGATCGCGCACTGGTGTGGCGTACAACCGGCGGAAAGCACCGCTATATAATTGGTGATTGTCAGGCAATCGTGACCGACTCTGTCGAGGCATTTCGTGCTGCGGCAATTGAGGCCGTTCAGGTATTCCAGACTAGCGGTTCTGATCACAGCGATCAAATTGCGCTTTCACTAGGAGCACTGGAGAGTGAGCAGGAATTATTGGCGCAACGGATTAATGCCTTCGGCACATTGCGCGATCCGCTTGACATCTGGCGTGCACTCGGCATGCATGATCCAGCCAACATGCCGATGCTGGAGATCAGTGATTTCATCAGCAAGGCGCAACATCACCGACTGGGAGCCGCATAATGCAATGGCAAACACTGGCAAATGCCCTTTTCCCGCTCGGACATACTATCAGTGAGAAAGAAAGTTTTTTATCCGGCACCGGACAAACCCGTCAAGAAACAGTTGCCGTCGTCGGCACGACAAATCACGCGCCAATAGGCGTCGAAATCGCCTTAGCGCAAGCAGCATTTGTGCTCGACACCCTGCGTCAACATCCTCTGCGACCGATACTCTTGCTGGTTGATACGCAAGGCCAGCGACTACGTCATCGTGACGAAATGCTGGGTATTAACAGCTACATGGCGCACCTCGGAAAATGTGTAGAACTCGCGCGCAGAAAAGGGCACCGCGTCATCAGTCTGGTGTATGACCAGGCATTGTCTGGCGGCTTTATTACCAGCGGCTTGATGGCAGATGCCTGCTATGCATTGCCAGATGCGACCATCCGCGTAATGGGGCTGCCAGCGATGGCGAGGATTACCAAAGTGTCGGAAGAGAGACTGACCGAACTCGCCATCAGCAATCCCGTGTTTGCACCGGGACCTGAAAATTATCTCCGCATGGGTGGCGTGCAAGGAATTTGGGACGGTGATTTATCGACGCAGCTTGAGCAAGCGCTGTTGCATGTACAGAATACCGACCTGCGCAGTGCAACAGGCAAGCAGCGCGGGGGCCGTCAATTAGCACAGACTGTCATTGATGCCATCCTCGCGGATCAGCATGTACTCACGCCATGATCTGGTCTGGCTATCCGACCATGGATGGCAACAGGCAGGGAACTCAGCGACACCCGAGCATCGTCATGCGATCGAAACATGGCGACTACGTGACTGGCCGCTGATTGTACGGCGGCATGATGCTGATGCCGGAGATGAGGTCGTCTGCCTTGGACTGGCCTTACCGCCAAACAACCACGACGGCAATAAGCAAAGAATCGCTCTGCGCGTAGAAAAAACACTGATTGCGCGATCAAGCCCTGCATTATCTTTACGCAATATCATCGAAACTGCACCACGGGAATGGCAACAAGCTCTCACTCATTTTTCAAGCTTATCAAGCTTACCCGTCACATTAAAGACATCATCGTCACCGGCACTGGACATGCGTGTCTTTGGCTCGACTGCGTTGCAACGTCTTACCGGACTATCATATGTCACTGCGCGTTCGGATATTGATCTTCTATTTTCACCAAAAAATCTGAGTGAGTTAGAGCAAGGCTTGTCCTTGTTAACGTCTTTTAGCAAGCTGCTGCCACTCGATGGCGAGATCCTCTTTCCTCAACAACAGGCAGTATCCTGGCGAGAGTGGCAACTCGCCATCTCAAACCAGGCACGAGTGCTGGTCAAGACCATGCATACGGTATATCTGGCATCTACAGCGTCGCTGATTGCGTCCCTCGCTCAGAATCAAACTACGACCGGGGAGTTTGCAGCATGAGGCAATTACAGCCAGGGATGCCTGCTTCAGTTGGGCGCCGCAGCGTCATTTTTCCCCATATAAATGAAGAGAGAGAAAACGACTGTCGTCAGCGTCAAGCAGCCGTCGCCATGGACGCAAAGATCGCAAAAATTGCAGTCCGGTGTTTATATACAGAACTGTCTCTCTACCCAAAACCAGGACTGGTCTCGCTGATTGATAATGGCAGTCATACCGATATGAATGCAACAAGCTTCATGCGTAGCCTGTTTGCCTTACGCCACTACTTTAAATCGATCACTCAGGCTGGCTATGAACAGGCATCATTTAGTCAGTTAAAGAAATTAGGCATCGCCGCAGAACAAAGAATGATGCTGGCGACAAAGGGTATCAACACTCACCGTGGTGCGATTTTTAGCCTAGGCATGTTGTGTGCAACGACCGGGTGTTTAAGCGCGCAGAATATCACTCCTACACCCGATGCGATCCGGCAAACTCTTCTTGAGCAATGGGGAACTGAGCTGCGTTTACATGGGCAAAATTCCAGCCCTGAATCCGAGAATACATCGAATGGCATCCGTGTCGCGCAACGCCATGGCGCGAGCGGAGCACGGGAAGAAATTGCATCGGGATTGCCTTCGGTATTCGATATTGCCCTGCCTGCGCTGTGTAATACGCTCAATGCAGGACGCACTATGTACGAAGCCCGCATTGATACTTTCTTTGCCTTGATGGCCCACATCAGTGATACCAATGTCTATCATCGAGGCGGCGCTGAAGGCGCAGTGATCGTCAAAGAGCAGGCTCAGAGTTTCATCGATGCGGGAGGCACTGCACGTCCTGACTGGTACCACAAGGCTCTGGCTTGCCATCAATTGTTTAGTGCAAAACGTTTATCGCCGGGCGGTGCCGCGGATCTGCTTGCGGCGACTTGTTTCGTACATGATATTTGCGATGGTGAACTTGTATGACGCCTCGCTTACTGGTGCTATGTTCGGGTCAGGGTAATCAGCATGCCGGGATGTTTGACCTGTTGAGTAGTACTAATAGCGCTGAGGTCTTGCGTGATCTGTGCGCGCCAGAACTAGATGCAATCGCTGAAAAACCAGAACGTATTTTTGCTAATCAATACGCTCAGCCACTCATCGTCACTAGCCAGATGGCGATCTGGAATCTCCTGAAAGATCGCATACCGGCACCAAATCTGGTTGCGGGCTACAGCATCGGTGAGCTAAGCGCGTATGGCATTGCGGGCATGCTGGATGCACGGCAAATCGTCGGTCTGGCAAGACAGCGTGCGCAACTGATGGATGCTTGTCGCAATCCACAGCATGCGCAAATCATGGTTGCAGTCAATGGCGTTCAGCTGCGTCAGGTCAGGAACTTAATTCAAGATCGTGGCTTTGAGATTGCCATTATCAATGCAGATGATGCGCTTATCCTTGGCGGCATAGCCGATCAGTTCACAAAATTAGAAACCGAACTAGTAGCGCAAGGCGCAAAAGTGCAGCAACTTCCGGTACATATCGCCTCGCATACCTCGTGTTTACGCAATGCCTGTCAGCCGTTTCATGAGAAGCTTCAGGTGTGTGATTTCAATATTGGAACCTGTCCGGTCATCTCGGGCAAGGATGGTAGCCAGATTTACGGCAAGCACGCGGCAGTGACCCAGCTCAGCCATCAATTGCTTGAGACGATACACTGGCATGACTGCATGGATGCATTTGCAGAAAATGGCATCAGCGTTGCGTTGGAACTAGGGCCGGGTGCAGCCTTATCCAGAATGCTGCAAGCCAGACATCCGCAGATTGTCTGCCGCTCCGTGTCCGAATTCCGTAGCGTTGACGGCATCATCCAATGGTTGTCCCGACATATCGAATAACGAATTTCATCAGTAGTTCCATCTATCAATCTATTAAGCCGCTAAGCCACTAAGCCACTAAGCCACAAATTAACTAAATAACTCTAGGGAGACAGCATGAAAACAGCATTATTATCCGGGCTAACCGCCAGTCTGATTGCGACCGTAAGTTATGCCAGCGACAGATTACCGACGATTCCGCCAGACCAATACACGGCGGAACAAAAGAAAGCAGCGGAAGAATTTCTGGCGACCCGTAAAGTATCGGTATTCGGTCCCTTCGAGCCATTAATGCATAGCCCGCAAGTCATGACACAAGCCAGAGCGATGGGCGACTATCTGCGTTATAACTCGGCGATCGGCAATACCTTAAGCGAACTGGCCATTCTCATTACCGCTCGCGAATGGACGCAGGATTTTGAATGGTATGTACATTATCCCATCGCACTCAAAGCGGGGATCAAAGCATCGGTCGCCGATGCGATTGCAGATGGCATTCGTCCGACCGGCATGAGTGAAGATGAGGAAATCGTCTATGATTTTTCGATCGAGCTACATAAAAATAAACGCGTCTCAGACCGCACATTCCAACGCGCAGATAAACGATTTGGTAAAAAAGGTGTGGTGGATCTGACAGGTATCAATGCGTATTACGCTCTGCTGGCAATGCAGATGAATATGGCGCAATATCAAATCCCTAAAGACAGTAAGAAACTCACGCGCTTTCCTGAGTAAAGCCTGTCGCCAATAACTGATAGACCATAAAAAAATCCCTCCTGTACGTCAGGAGGGATTTTTTTCATCAATCAATGGTGAATCAGCAAACGTCATTCATGCGCATGGTCGCCGCCCAGATAGGCCGCTTTTACTGCAGGATCGTTTTTGAGCTTATCCGCAGGGCCATGAACAGAAATGCGACCGTTTTCCAAAACGTAACCATAGTCGGCCACGTTCAACGCAGCCGCCGCGAATTGCTCCACCAGCAGCATGGTGACGCCCTGCTCTTTCAGGCGCAAGATAATGCGAAAAACTTCTTCCACCAGAATCGGTGCCAGCCCCATAGATGGTTCGTCCAGCAAGATCACTTCAGGATTCAGCATAACTGCGCGCGCCATCGCCAGCATCTGCTGTTCACCGCCAGATAAGGTACCGGCCAGCTGATCCTGTCTTTCTTTCAATCGGGGGAATAGCTCCAGGGCTTTTTCAAGATCCGCTGCCACATCACCCTTTGGACGAGACCGTGTAAATCGAGGAAACGCTCCCAGCAACAAATTATCCGTCACGCTCATGGTGGAAAATACCCGGCGACCTTCTGGGGAATGCGCCAGGCCGGCACGAGCTATCTTGTGCGACTCCAGACCAGTGACATCTTTACCCGCCAGTTTTACGCTTCCCATTTTCGGTTTTAACATGCCAGAGATGGCGCGCATAGTCGTGGTTTTACCTGCGCCATTGGATCCTATTAAGGTCACCACTTTGCCTTTTGGTACGTCGAGAGAAATACCGTGCAGGACTTCGACTTTGCCATACGCTGCATGCAGGTTTGAAATAGATAACATGTCAGCCCCTTGCCTGATCTGCCATGACTGGCGTTGTTGATATTGCATCGGATGCAGATCCTGCGCTATCGTCGCCAACCGAGCCGCCGAGATAGGCTTCAATTACTTTAGGATCGGCCTGTACTTCTGCTGGTTTGCCCTCTGCGATTTTTTGACCGAAGTCGAGTACCGTCACGGTATCGCAAATCGACATGACCACATCCATATGATGCTCAATCAGGATAATCGTAATGCCATGCTGGCGGATCTTGCGAATGATGGCGATCAGCTCCTTTATGTCCGGCGCGGTTAAACCTGCGGCGGGTTCATCGAGCAATAAGAGCTTGGGATTAAGTCCAAGAGCGCGGCCAATTTCCAACATACGCTGTTTACCATAAGGCAAATTGCGTGCTTCTTCTTCGGTCAGTGCAGCCAGTCCCATGAATTGCAAAATAGCCGCGGCACGCACTCTGGCCTCATGCTCCTCACGCTTATAACGAGGGGTATGCAGCATGACATCGAGTACGTTACTTTTAAAGGTGTGATGCAGACCAACCAGAATATTTTCTGTTGCACTCATCTCGCCAAATAACTGTACGTTCTGAAAAGTACGGGCAACACCGCCCAAAGCGATTTCGGATGGGGTTAACCCGGAGATCGTTTTGCCATTGAACTCGACACTGCCGCCGGTAGGTTGATAAATACCTGTCAGTACGTTCATCATGGTGCTCTTGCCCGAACCATTCGGCCCGATCAGTCCATGCACCGTGCATTTGGCAATCGTCAGATCGACCTGGTTCAATGCCTTGAGTCCGCCAAATTGCATCAGTACATGTTGGGCACGCAGCAAACTGCCGGTGATTGGCGTGCTTGGATCTGCCATGCTCCAAGCTTTGGATTCATCGGCAATAGCATTGGCATGCACCGTATGCTCTATCCGGGATCCGACCAGTCCACGCATAAAACCAACAATGCCATCTTGCAGGTAGTACACCACGAACAGGGTCATTAAACCAAAAATCGTCAGGCGCCAGTCAGTGATATTTTCCAGACGATAGGAGAACATCGCCATGCCGACTGTCGCTACCAGAGGCACGATAATGTCTCTGATCGTCTTGCGTTTTTTCAGTAACATGAGAGCTCCGGCGACAACACCTATGACCGCTGCCGCCGTCGCGATCTTGCGGAACAACTCAATATCGGCCAGCAAACTAGGCAACATGACGACAATCAGCGCTCCTAACAGAGCACCGCTACGGGTCTTGCGACCACCCATGATAATAGCGAGCAGGAACATGATGGTCAGCTCGAAGTTATAGGTATTGGGCGAAATATATTCTTCTGAATAGGAATACAAACTACCCGCCAATCCAGCCAGCGCTGCGCTGATGACGAAGGCATATACTTTATAGCGATAGACCGAGACACCCATACAATCCGAGGCAATCGGACTATCACGCAATGCCTGAAATGCTCGTCCCAGATGCGATTTTAAAATCCTGTGAACGACGATCAGTGACAGTACCATCATGACGGCAACCAGATAGAAAAAACCTACTTCACCGAGTTTGACGCCGAAGAACATCGGCTTGGCAACTTTCAATCCCATCGGTCCTTCTGTCAGAAAAGTCATCTCATTAATGAGGATCTGAATAATCGTACCGAACGCTAAGGTGACCATCGCGAGATAAGGCCCTGTCACACGCAATGCCGGTAGTGCCAACAGCGCGCCGAATATCGCTGTCACGCCAATACTGGCAGGCATCGCAATCAGGAACGGCAAGCCAAATTTAAAATACAGCACGCCTGTTGTATAAGATCCGATACCAAATAATCCGGCATGCCCGAGAGATACCTGTCCCGTATAACCCACCACAATATCCAGCCCAAACAACAGAATCGCGTAGATCAGTATCGTCTCGGCTAAGTGGATGTAATAAGGGTTGTGTACGATGACAGGGAAAGCGGCTAAGGCGATCAGGCCGATGATCGCCGTAATGAAAGTTTTTTTATTCATCATCACACTCATTTTTAAACTTTCTTAATCGCTGTTTTGCCGAACAGGCCAGCAGGTTTTATCGCCAGTACCAGCAGCAGCAATAAGAGCCCCGGAACTTCTTTGTAACCTGTTGAAATATAAAATCCAGTCAGGGTTTCAGCAACGCCAAGTATCAAGCCACCGACAATCGCGCCCATACCGGATGTCAGTCCACCGATAATCGCTACCGCAAACGCCTTGAGACCCAAGGCGGTACCCATAGTGGCGCCCGTGAGTGTCAGCGGTGCTACCAGAACGCCTGCGAAGGCAGCGGTTGCCGATGACAGCGCATAAGAAAAGGTAATGACCATACTCGTATTAATTCCCATCAATCCGGCGGCGTCGCGATCGTTGGAGGTGGCAACGACGGCCTTGCCGTAAATCGACTTCCGGTTGAATAGCTCAACTGCCAGCATCATCGCCAGCGCACCCAGTACAACAACGATCTGCATCGGCTGCACGTTCGCACCCAGCACCTGGAACGGCGTCGCGGACAGCGGTGTTGGAAAAGTCAGATCGTCTTTGCCCCAGATATTTTCAGCGACATTTTTAAAGATGATGGCGAGTGCAATGGTGGACATAATCCAGCCGAATTCAGATTTAATTTTGATCGCCGGACGGACGCCAATCCATTCAACGACCGCACCTTGTAAAGCACCGAAAACAATCACAATCGGAATCATGAGCCAGTAACTCATGTAGGGTCCGCCATGAATATTACCGACCAGGCTGAGACCAACCAATGCGCCTAACATCAGTGCTTCGCCTTGTCCGAAATTCAGAGTACCGGAGGTCGCAAAAGTAAGTTGATAGCCGAACGCAATGACGGCGTAAATCATGCCCAGCGCGATGCCGCTGAACACTAATTGGAGAACAATATCCATGATGACCTTGAGAGCAAGTGTAGAACACAGGAATGACTGGCATCTCACTATCCAGATAAATCGCAGAGATCGCACAAATTCTGATTGTGCAATCTGATACATGAGATGCCAGCGCTACCTACAACGAGTACTTGTATTGATTTTTGAATTATTTCTTAATTTAATCATTAATAAATCAAGGAATCAAAAATCACTACTTAAGCAGCTGTGTTACTTGAATTGATTGAAGAGCTTATTGCGCCAGAGCGACGTGACCTTCTTTGACGGCACCCATGACTGGCATACCGGCTTTGATCGCTTCGTGATCTACTTTAGTGAAAGGCTTGTCATAAGTCGTGACGACACCTTCTACTTTTGCCTGTAAACCTTCCAGAGCTTCGCGGACTTTTGGCCCCTCTGTTGAACCGGCCTGCTTGATTGCTGCGGCTAACAAGTAGATAGAATCATAGCCCTGCGCTGCCGATACAGGTGACGGAATACGGCCACCAGGTGGGTTGTAGGCTTTCAGATAAGCGTCAATGAAGGCTTTACGTTTTGGCGTGTTGGGAATCTGGATGAAGGTTTGCGGCATTGATGCCCCTTCGCCATTCTTGCCAGCGTTGTCGATGAAGTTACCCATAGACAGTGTCCAGCTGCCGATCATCGGCACTTTCCAGTTCAGCTTTTCCATACCGTTCGCGATCTGCGCCAGCTCAGGGCCGATCCCATAAGTCAGAATCGCTTGTGCGCCAGACTGCTTTGCCTTCAGCAATTGCGCTGTCATATCCACGTCTTTGATATTGAATTTTTCAACAGCAACGGGTTTCAAGCCTTTTTTATCCAGTGCTTTTTCCAAGTCCTCACGACCGAGTTGGCCGTAGTTGGTGGAGTCCGCCAGAATCGCTACCTTACTCAGCTTGCGCTTGCCCACTGCCTCTTCGACGATCATTGCTGACTGGATTGTGTCGTGTGCGGCATTACGGAAAATATAGTTTTCAGGCTGATCAGCAAACTGCTTGGTCACCACGCTGCCGGTGGCAACATTGTTCATGACCGGGATTTTGGCTTCCTGATAAAAACGCTGGGATGCGAGCGCAACACCGGTGTTGATGAAACCAACGGTGGAGACAACTTTTTCTTTGTTGATGAGCTCTTGTGCAACCTGAACGCCGCGTTCATTTTTCGCTTCATCATCACGCTCAACTAACTGGAACGGACGACCGAGTACACCACCTGCTGCATTGATTTCGGTAACAGCGAGTTTAACGCCGTCACGCATAGACACACCCATCGGTGCAGAACCGCCGGTGAATGGGCCGGTAACACCGATTTTAATCGGATCTGCGGCTACTGCTGATAATGCCAAAGTCGCCAACGCAGCTGCAATCATTGCCTGTAATTTATATGACATGTCGTCCTCCATTTATATTATTTTGAACCATCTGATTTACTACAAAATTTCTGTTTTGAAGCGTATGGAACATCGGCATTTTCCAGAGAAGTCGTTCACTGCCGCAGCATCCACACTTACCCAACACAAACTAAGCACAAAGATTCTGGCATAGTGAATTTTATTCCCAAGTGAAAAGAAATTCATATTCACATGAAATATTTGCATGCTTACGTGAGTGCCTACGCAGTACTACTGAAAAAAGCATATTTACCTCGATTTCCCTGCTAAATTCTATTTTGCAGCGCACCAATTCTGCGTAAAAATACGGTGCTTTTCGAGAGGTAGGGTAAGCAGTATTGATTAATAATTTTCTCGCAAAAACAACGCCAGCTTTGCACCGGAGAAATTGATTGTTGCATGCAAGATAGTATGATCAGGCATCACTGCCAGGAGCCAAGATGAATCCAGAACCAGATCAACTCAGAGTACTCGCTTTTGACGTCTTTGGTACGGTTGTCGACTGGTATACCAGCGTCAGAAGAGAAATTGAACAGATCGCACCGACAATCGACGGTAATCGCTTTGCGCTGGTATGGAGAGAAGCCTATGTCCCGGCGATGCAGCGTGTGATGTCGGGTCAAACCGGCTGGACCACAATCGACGTGCTGCACCGGCAGATCCTGGAGGACTTGTTACCGCAATTTGGCTTAACACAAATGAGCAATCATCAACGAGACCACCTCAATCAGGTATGGCACCGGCTCGATGCATGGCCGGATAGTGTCGCAGGCTTAGTCAGACTCAAATCGCGTTTTACGATTTGCACTCTGTCTAACGGGAATATGAGTTTGCTCACAAATATGGCAAAACATGCGGGCTTGCCCTGGGACTGCATTTTGTCTGCGGAAATCTTCCGGCGCTACAAGCCCGACCCGGCAACCTATCTGGGCGTTGCAAGCTTGTTAGACGTGCGACCGGATCAGGTCATGCTGGTAGCCGCACATCAAAGTGACCTGGCAGCAGCCAGAGCCTGTGGACTACAAACGGCCTACATCGAGCGTCCTGCAGAATATGGACCAGCCGTCGATAAGGATATTTCAGCCAATCCGGCTAATACTTATCACGCCAGAGACCTCGCTCATCTCGCCGATCTGCTGAGTGCTTAAGCTATTTGGGGGCAAGATGTTCCTGCATGAGAAGCACATCATCTCTTCATGCAGGAAATATCCGGCTTGCCATATTGCGATAACTACTTCATCCCTAACTGATGCAGGATAAAACCGTATTCTTCCGCCGTCTGTAATTGACGGACGAAACGACCGGATTTACCGCCGTGCCCTGCTTCCATATTGACTTTGTAGAGCAAAGGCTGCTGACCTGTTTTGGTCGCACGCAACTTGGCAACCCATTTGCTTGGCTCATAATACTGAACCTGAGAATCGTACAAGCCTGTGGTGACCAGCATGGCGGGATAATCTTTTTTCTGGACGTTATCGTAAGGCGAATACGAGAGCATGTAGTCGTACGACGCTTTTTGTTTTGGATTGCCCCATTCATCAAATTCGTTGGTCGTCAGCGGAATACTCTCGTCTAGCATGGTGGTGACGACATCAACGAAAGGAACATGGGCGACTATGCCGGCATATTTATCGCCTGCCATATTGGCGACCGCGCCCATTAGCAAACCACCTGCACTGCCGCCCATTGCAACGACTTTGTCTTTAGCGGCGTAACGCTGCGCGACCAGGTAATCGGTCACATCAATAAAATCGGTGAAGGTATTTTTCTTTTTTAATAATTTGCCGTTCTCATACCAGTCACGCCCCATCTCCTGGCCACCACGGATGTGTGCAATTGCAAATACAAACCCTCGATCCAGAAGCGAGATCACTGCCGGACGAAAAACAGGATCCGTCGACATTCCATAGGAGCCATAGGCATACTGATATAGCGGTGCATGTCCGTCACGCTTAAAGCCTTTACGATACACCAGTGATACCGGAATTTTGGTGCCATCCTGCGAGTTAGCCCACACCCGTTCAGTTGTATAGTTCTGGCGTTTAAAACCACCTAATACCGGCTGTTCCTTCATCAGCTTTCTTACACCGGTTTGCATATTGACCGAATACACACTCGGCGGTGTCGTCAGCGAACTATAGCTATAGCGCAGCTCATCAGTGTCCTGCTCAGCATTAATCCCAAACGATGCCGCATAAGCAGGTTCGTCGGATTGAATAAACGTGGCCTTCTCAGGCGCATTCCAGGACATGACCTTTAAACGTAACAAGCCATCAGAACGTTCATTGATTGCGATAAAATTTTTAAACAGCGCAAAATTCTGAATGAACACAGATTTGTTATGTGGAACCAGTTCTTTCCACTGGTTCCGGTCACCTACCATGGCGTCTGCCACTGACATCAGGCGAAAATTCGGTGCCTGCCAGTCGGTCAATACAATCCAGCGTCCATTGATATGATCAATACTATATTTAACCCCGGTAGTTCTTGGGGCAAACACCGCCGGCATAGTCTCAGGATGATCGACGCTGAGAATATGCGCCTCACTCGTCTCTGTACTACGCAATTCGATGACGAGATAGCGATCATCGCCGGTAGTCGCGATGCTCATGTAATAGCTATGATCCTGCTCGGTGTAGACGATCGTGTCCTCTTTGGCATCGGTACCCAGCACATGTTTTTTGACACGGGTGGATAACAGCGTCACCGGATCGTTCTCTATGTAAAACACGGTCTTGTTATCAGCCGCCCACACCACTTGCGGGGATAAACCGGCGATCTCATCGGTAAAATTTTTGCCCGTTTTAAGATCGCGGAATTTCAACTTGTACTGACGGCGACCGCTGTCATCCTCGAGGTAGGCAAGCAATTGTTCGTTCGGACTGACAGCTCTTTGTCCGACGTCAAAATACGCTTTATTTTTCGCTTCACGATTCCCGTCCAGCATAATCTGCTCGGAACCGCCTGCGACAGGTTTGCGGCCAAATACCGGATACTCCGCCCCTTTGGCAAAACGCGTGTAATACAGATACTGACCTTTTTTAAACGGGACAGTGCTGTCATCCTGTTTGATGCGTCCAACAATCTCTTTGTATAGCCGATCAGTCAGTCCCTGATAAGCCGAAGACTGCGCTTTGAAATAAGCGTTCTCTGCATTCAGGTAATCCAACATGGCAGGTAATTTGCGGGCATCATCGCGCAGCCAGTAATACGGATCGTTCCGCGTGCCGTTGGGTGACTCGACCTGATATGGCTGTTGTGCGGCCACCGGTGGTGCCTTGGACGCTTGTAATGCCGATGTTGCCGATGATGACGGCATGACTGCTGAGGCAGCAAACACTGCGGGACAACATAGTAAGGAAACCGAGAAGGTCAGTAACGAAACGCCGATGGTACGACTGCGCATAATAGAACCTCGATAGTTAAGTCAGCCTAGCTGGCCGTACAAGGTATCTGGACTAATTCGTCTATATAAATTGCACTACTGGCTAGGCCGATTTCATGGCTGATGATGACAACAAGTTTGACGGTAAACTTATCTGCTGTGAGATGTCAGACGCGCCAGCGGAGACGCAATACTGACGCCGGGGGCCTCATTGCGGGCACCTTTATGTGAGTCGGCTCTTTTTGAGGAAGAGCTCGCTTCATCCAGGCGCTCATCCGCCTCGCCTCCCAGCAAGCTACCACCGTCTGGATTACGTCGCATGGCAACGCCGACGGCGAGCATATCAATGACGAGTAGATGCAGGATACGGCTGACCATCGGCAAATGCGTAGAGACATCTTCGACATGATCGACAATCAGTGCGGCATCTGCCTTACGTACCAGCGGTGACTGGCTCGCTGCAATCGCGATGACCGTCGCTCCGCGCTCACGCGCTTTTTCTGCGACCTCCAGCAACTCGGGCAGGCGGCCGCTGCTACTTATAATGACCACCACATCTTTTGGCTTTAATACACTGGCGGCCAACAATTGCAAACGTGAATCCGTATGCGCAACACTAGGAATACCAAGGCGTAAAAATTTGAATTGTGCATCCTGCGCAACCACGCCGTAATGACCGATTGCATAGAACTCAACGCGATCCGCATGCACGATCAGATCAATTGCCCGGTCAATCATTTCACGATTGAGCTGGCTACGCACCTGTAATATCGCTGAAGCGGTATTGCCCAATACCTTTGCACCAAGCTCCAGGGCAGAGTCGTCATTGGTTACCTGAATATGCGTGACTGGTACCGTACCAGTGAGTCCTGAAGCAAGGCGCAATTTAAAATCAGATAAGCCTTCGCAACCCAGAGAACGGCAGAACCGGATTACCGTTGGCTGACTTACTTCGGCTGCTCTGGCGATCTCTGCGATCGGATCATTCAATACCGAGCGTGCATGCGCGAGTACATGCTCAGCGACGCGTAACTCTGCCGGTGACAACTCGGACCGGGCGCGACGAATCTGGCCAAGAATTGCTGAGCCCGGATCGGCACTCAAAGTCCGCAATTGCGCATCCAGGATCGCTGAGGCGCCGGTAAAGGTTGCATGTTCCGCGGTAATGACAAAGGTCGGAATCGCTGCCACATAGCGACTAAAGCGACCCTTGTCCTCAAAGCGTGAACGGAAGCGGGACGCATCAAAATACGTACCTAAGCGCGGCACAATACCGCCGCCGATATAGATGCCACCCAAGGCACCCAGCGTAACCGCCAGATTGGCCGCAGCAGTACCCAGCAAGGCGCAAAAGACATCCAGCGTATCGACACAAACTGCATCCGTCTCGTCCAGCGCCCGCTGCGTAATATCGGGAGCAGTCAACGCCAGCGGCGCAACGCCTGCCAGTTCAGCCAGGGCACGGTAAATCAGCTCAAGTCCGGGGCCAGATACCAGACGCTCGAACGAGACATGTTCAAAGTGCTTCCATACATAGCGCAGGACGGCAATTTCGCGCTCATCTCTGGGAGAAAAACTGGTATGCCCACCTTCGGAACCGAGAGAAATCCAACCATCCCCGGCAGGAATCAGGCCAGAAACGCCCAGGCCGCTGCCAGGTCCCAGCAAGCCGATCACGCTTTGTTTACTGGCGTCGCCAGTACCGATCTGCCGGATGTCGTTAGGACCCAGCCTTGGCAATGCCATCGCCAGCGCAGTGAAGTCGTTGACGATCAGCAAGGTATCAAGACCAAGTTTCTGGCGCATTTCTTCAATCGAAAATTGCCAGTGATAATTGGTCATACTCACCAGATCGCCATCAACCGGGTTCGCAATAGCGACGGCAGCATGCTCAACGTGCTGAGAGGGAACAGATGCCAGATAGGCGGAGACTGCGGCAGCGAAATCAGGAAACTCCGCGCAGCGCAAAGAGTCAATATGCTGGAAATCACCTTTCGCCACTTCCAATGCAAAGCGGGCGTAGGTACCGCCGATATCGGCAATTAAGCGTGGACTGTCAAAAGGGAGCATGTATGTTCATTTCTTATTGTAAATATTGATCAGGTCATCCCGGGATACTTGCCAACCCATCCATTTCGGTCAGCCCGCACACAGGATCAAATCTCGCCGCGCTATTGTAGTCCTGCGGCTCAGCGAACGATAGTTGTTCACCGGCACAGGTGCTTTTTTGTTAAAAAATGCCAACAAGCAATGTAACAGCCGCCTTGGCATTGAATACAAAGTTTACTCAAAACAAGAAATGTAACTTCACTACAACACATCCATCATAGAGCATAAATCATCGTGACATCAGCCAATTCCGCCAGAACCTGAGCCATTCCGACTGGCTTATTTAGACAAGGCTGACGCAAAACGACAATCTAATCGCCATCAGTTAGATTGAACGCGCAGGCTGGATGCGGCTTTCAAAGGCTTTTCACGTCAACAGGCGCATCCAGCCTGCGGATTCACTTGAGGAATATCTAAAAACTCTTTAATCGATATTCGATGGGACGTCTTACTCCTGCCATTTTTCTGTGTTTCAGTGCCTCTATGTCCTTATGTCTCTTTGCTTAGATGTTTTGTGTCAACCCTGTAGCACTGATGTTTCAATGCGAGGCTTGTTAGAAGTTATCCATGAGTGATGGTCAGTGCCTCATGGCAAGCGCGAAAATTCAAGCTTGACGAGAGAAATTCGTCTCAGCGACGGTGTTTTTCAGTCTTTCCTTGTTTATCGGTTGCATCGAAACTGTAGTTTTGCTACATTACACTCACGAATTACCATTTAATTTTCTGACAATCATCATGCGAACATTTTTTTGTCACTCACATCCCCAGAAGCACCCTGCTAGCGACCACCGCTGCGCAAGTACATCCGAGCGCAAGGAGTAACGAAGTGATGGCATCCGTTTCCATGAACAAACTATCCCCCACTACTTTTCCGTGGCTGGTTGCTGATATCGGCGGCAGTAATGCGCGCTTTGGCTGGATCGCCAGTAAAGATGCGCGTATCGAATTTGTCCGTACGCTGCCGGTTATTGGCTTTACCGATCCGGTTGCCGCAACCAATGCTTATCTTGCCGAGCTTGCCGCACAACTCAAAGAGGACTATCAGGCACCACGCTGCGCAGCTTTTGCGGTAGCAACTGCCGTTGCCAGCGACCAGGTTGTATTCACGAATAGTCATTGGAGCTTCTCAAGAGCAGCGGTGCAATCGGCATTGCAACTGGATACGTTCATCGTCTTAAATGATTTTGAAGCACTCGCCCTGTCCCTGCCGCGACTCAGTGCGACACAGCTAAAATCCAATGGCCCGCTGCCGGTGCAAACCGGCACTCTGGCGGTGATAGGTCCGGGAACCGGCCTCGGTGTCGCCGGCGTGATTGAAACCAAAAAAGGCTGGATCGCGTTGCCAGGAGAAGGCGGTCACGCAACACTAGCTGCTGGCGACGAATTTGAGAGTGCACTGCTGAATCATGTCCGCACTTTATACCCGCATGTTTCAGCGGAGCGTTTGCTGTCCGGGATCGGTTTACCAGTGCTGCATAAAGCTGTTGCCACAGTCATGCAAGTCAGCGTCACTGAACTCTCGACTGAAGCGATCGTTGAACAAGGTCTGGCAAATAGCGATCCTGTCTGCGCTAAAACTCTGGATATATTTTGCGCCTTGCTCGGTAGCTTCGCAGGCAGCGTTGCCCTGATTCTGGGTGCGCGCGGAGGCGTGTATATCGGCGGCGGCATCGTACCGCGCCTTGGCGATTACTTCTTCCAATCTAGATTTCGCGAGCGGTTTGAAGCAAAAGGTCGCTTCGATGGCTACCTGAAGCACATTCCCACGGCCTTGATTACCGACACATTAGCAGCATTAACAGGCGCAGCAATGGCGATTGAGCAACAAGTAGAGTAAGGCCGGCCTGCGATCACTTACTGCTTATACGCTCACATCCTTACTCGCAGAATTGACCAAGCTCGCCGGAACTCATTAAACAGAAACGAGTTCCGGCAGTCCAGCGACCTGTTGGACTAACGCTCCACAAATACCACGGCACTTCTCGCAGGAACAGTGAACAAACCTGTCACCGCATCATAGCTTGCGAGCTGCGCAGGCCGCTGATCTGCCGCGCCCGGCTGACCATGTACAGGATGCAGCACATAATTTTTTGCAGCTTCTGCGGCGATATTGATTGATTGACTGGCCGGTGCCACGTTGATGAAATACATCAGGCTCTTAAAACCCGCATCCGGGTAGGAGCGCCCATCAAGATGCGCAACCAGCACCACAGGATTTTGCTGCGAACCGGTGTTGTAAAAGTGTAGGCGCTGGCGAATATCTGCGCTCGTTTTCAGGCGAAACAAAGAAGAGCTTGCCCGGATTTTTAACAGATCACGAAACATATCGCGTGCCATCGCAATATCACCGGGGCACGGCTTGATTGCCGCGTTACTCAGCAAGGGTATAAGGACGGCGTATTCGGCGGCGTTATCAGCAGATGGCGGCAAACCGGTTCCAAAATAATTATCCTGATATGACCAGTCAATCCGGTTAAACCAATCACCCGAATCAAAACTATTTTTATCCATCGACTTGGAGCGCAAGGTATCAATACCCGCATGAAAATACGCAACGCCTTGACTGAATGCATTGATAGCTGCACCCAGCATCTGCACACGCGTCCGGTCTTCATGACTGGTCGTGGTGGGTAGCTTGTAGGCATTCGCATCGAACAAGGTCTGGTTATCATGATTCTCTACATAATTGACTACCTCGGACGGTTCACTGACATATCCGGCGGGCTGACCGCTGTAATCCAGCTGCGCCAGCGGCAACTGCACATCACGCCTTGTCATCAAAAGATAATCACGGAGTGAGCCTGCCAGACCAACGCGCACCATATCGGCAACGTCCATCAATTGCTGAACGTCGGCACGATTTGATGGCTGACTGGCAAGCTCATTAGGCGCATAAAAAAGACCGTTGATATAGCCCTGTTTTTTCACTAGGTTATCACCCGACTCTGCCGCGCCACCACCTCGCACTGCATCTCTGGCTCTGTCGCTGAATGTCCCTATACCAGATCCGTTCAGCGAGAGCTGCGACGCCTGCACAAAACGTGCACCATTCTCCACCTCACCAAAATTCCAACCCTCACCGATGAGTTGCACGTCATGGCCGACAACGGATGTCAGCTTTGCCTTCAGTTGCTCCATGAGCTGACGCGGCTGATGCGCCATCAGGTCAAAGCGGAACGAATCGATTTTGTAGTGTTTTGCCCATAGCAAAACAGAATCGACCATCAGCTTTGCCATCATTTTATTTTCGGTCGCCGTGTTATCGCAGCAGGTCGACTGCTCGACTGCACCACTCGCATTCAGACGCTGATAATAGCCAGGGACGATTCTATCGAGAACGGATTTCTCTTTCTGACCCGCTGCTGCGGTGTGGTTATAGACGACATCCATACCGACACGCAATCCCGCGCGATGTAGCGCCATCACCATCTGACGAAGCTCTGTGATTCTGGTCGCACCGTTCGCAGAATCCGTGGCGTAACTCCCTTCAGGTGCATTGTAATGATAGGGATCATAGCCCCAGTTAAAACAGTCTTTTGCGGCGTTCGCCACGATAACGGCCTGCTGCGTGGTATCACTGGTCGTCCCATGAATGACGGGTGTCAGACAATCTTTTTCCGGTACCGTGGCAAAATCAAAAATAGGCAGCAAGTGAATGTCCGTTAAACCTGATGTGGCGAGCGCTTGCAGATGTCGCATGCCATTTGAATTCACCTCAGTGAATGCGGCATATTTACCGCGATGAGGCGCACTGACCGTGGGATCATTAATAGAAAAATCTCTGACATGCAACTCGTACACTACCATGTCGGTTTGCGACTTCAATGGCGCAGGTGTGGTGACTGCATCCCAACCATCTGGCTTCAGCCGCACATCATCAAGGCTGGCAATATAGCTGCGTTTGGAGTCGGTGGTTAAGCTGACGGAGTAAGGATCAGTCACCCGGTTGCGAATAACGCCCGCGCCATTCACCACCACATCAAGTAGGTATTGGTAATATTTCCCGGATAAATTATGCAGTTTGATCAAGGACCATATACCGCTTGCCGGATCGCGCAACATCGGCTCTACCGCGACAGCCTTGCCACTCCCCGTATCAAAACTGCATACATAGACCTGTTGCGCCGTCGGCGCCCACAGACGGAATTTAGTCGCCCTTGCAGCGACGGTCACACCGAGATCAGAGGCCATTGTCGCCGCATCAAACACATCATCAATCACACCTGCAACTTGTAAATGGGTAGATGCTAATACGACGCCGTCTGCACTTTCTTGCACGAGCACCAGTTGCCGACGGAGCAGTTCAGGAACACGTATGACATCCGGCTCTGCGAGCTGAAGCATCACACCCTCAGCGAGATAACTAAAACGCGTCGCCACCGGCGCTGGTGCAGCAGTACCAAAAACGCTGAGATTCAGAACGCCGTCAGCATCGCGAACTCGCTCACCCATTTGTGCAACGACCTGAGCGGTAGCGGAATAATAAAGTTTGAATTGTCCGGTACCGGTCTTCGACGGCCACTGAATCAATCTGGCATCAAGCCAGACTGCCCGCGCTTCCGCCGGTATTTTTGCAGTGTGCAATACCGTTTGAAATTGCGGCTCGTTGCATGCCTCAACACCGGCATTGATCTGTGGAAAGCGATCCGCAGCAGCGGCCTGATTACTTTGCAAAATGCTGATGACAAGAGCCACAACAATCAGCGAACGCCACATCTTATTGACCGTAACGGAGGAAATACCCGAAATAACGCTGGCAATCATCCCCTGATTCTCTAGCTGATTCTCCGACTTGTTACCTAAGCTATCCACACCGATTTGCTGCATATACCTGTTGCCCCCATCTCAATTTTTCATTCAACTCATTAGCGATTTAAACAAGCGCGCATATCCTCAGGCCAATCTCCTGCCTTCGTAGTAGAGCAACATTTTTACTGTCGATTTTATTGTAGCATAACTACAAATAATGTTAGCCAAGCGGACTTTTAAAGCTTAGAATTAGGTAAAAATTTAGGAAAACCTAAAATATACCTATAAATAGTATGTAGTTAATCTACATATATGGAGACAGTATGCATAACACAGTTCATTCTGCGTGTAATGGGCGGCCTTTGATTTCAATCACCTGTCTCGTGTTTGCACTAGCGATCAGCGCCTGCGGTGGCGGGTCAGGATCTGGCGCTACAGTCTCACTCCCCAGTACGCCAACTACACCGACGCCACCGAGCTTGCCGCCCGTCGATATCAGCGGCGTTTCTACCGGCAACGTCGCCAGCAGCTTGCCCGATGGGTGGAGCAAAGGTGCATTCATAGAAATCTACGTACGCGGCTACAAAGACAGCGACGGCGATGGCATCGGAGACTTGCGGGGTGTTATACAAAGTCTCGACTACTTACGCGACTTAGGTATTAAAGGCATCTGGCTGATGCCAGTCACACGCAGTCAGGATGCGGATCATGGCTATGCCGTCAGCGACTACCGGAATATTGAAACCGGGTACGGCAATCTTGCCGATTTTGATGAACTGGTCAAACAAGCGCATGCACGCGGTATCGGGATTATTCTCGATTATGTAATGAACCATAGCGCAGCGCAGAACCCGCTATTCATCAACTCATCCGCATCGCCCTCAAATGACTATCGCTCCTGGTATGTCTGGAAAGATACGACTCCGACTGGCTGGAGTATTTTTGGTACGAATCCCTGGTATAGCACCTCAAACGGCGCCTATTTTGCGGGCTTCTGGTCACAGATGCCCGACTTCAACATGCTCAATCCCAACGTGCTTAGCTACCATCAGGACAATCTGCGCTTCTGGATGAACCGCGGGGTTGACGGCTTTCGTTTTGATGCCGTAGGCCATCTGGTCGAAAATGGTCCGAATGACTGGTACGACCAGCCACAAAACTACCCCATCATGGGCAGCGTTCATCAAGCCATCAATGCGTATCAACGTCGTTTCATGGTGTGCGAAGCACCTGAAGACGTAGCAGGATTTTCTGCTGGTAATGTCTGCGGCAGCGCCTTTGGTTTTGGCCACAATTACGACGTCGTGAACGCAGCGAAAGGTAAAACGGATGCGATCAATGCCGTCGCGAATTACTTCAAGACGATGACAACCGAGGTCTCGACCATGGTCTCGAACCATGACTCATTTGCCGGGGATCGCTTATGGGATCAGGTCGGTGGAGATACGGCCAAATATAAACTTGCCGCCGCTACTTATTTACTGCAACCGGGTACGCCTTTTATTTACTATGGGGAAGAAATCGGCATGGCGGGAGCCGCTACACTGAGTGGCGATCCCAAGTTACGTACACCGATGAGCTGGACTAATAATGCAAGCAATGCCGGCTTCAGTACGGGTACACCATTCCGCGCCTTATCTGCGAATGTGGCAACACAAAATGTCGCCGTACAAATCGCAGATCCAAACTCTATCTACAGCTTTTATAAAGCCATGCTCAGCTTGCGCAATAGCCGCTTATCCGTCAGTCAGGGCAATTACAGCAATGTATTTGTCTCCGGCAGTCTCATGGGGTTTCAGCGTCAGTCTGGTAGTGAAAAAACGCTGGTATTGATTAATTACGGCAGCGCATCAGCGCAGGCAAATCTGAGCAATTTATCTGCTAATGCAAGTCTGGCAAGCCTCTATCCGCAAAGCGGAACGACAATACTTGCCGATGGATCGGGAAATGCCCAAATCACTATGGCAGCGCAATCTGTGCAGGTAATCAACGTGACGCCATAGCGATTGCTGGCCTCTAAAGTAAGTGTGCGACTTGAATTAGTGAATCCAAATAAATTAAAACCAATGAAGCTACTTTACTCCCTGCTTGCGTTGATTAGCCTGAGCGGACAGCTCACTAATACAGTACGTGCTCAAACGCTCGCTGCCCGGGTAACAACTACAGCAGCCGCGCCAGCGGATTACCAGATCGCGCACCTGGAACCGGCATCATGGTGGGTGGGAATGAATAATCCGCAGCTACAGTTAATGGTGCACGGCCGCCGCATTGGAGAACTGACTCCTGATATTCAGTATCCCGGAGTCACCATCACATCCGTCCAGCGAGTCAGCAATCCTAACTATCTATTTATCCAGCTCGACGTTACTCAGCAAGCCTTACCGGGTAAGCTGGACATCAACTTTAGTCGCCAGGGAATCAAGGTTCTAAACACCGGCTATCAGCTCAATGCGCGCCGCGCGCATTCTGCACAACGCAAAGGCTTCAGTCCGTCTGATGCGATATATTTGCTAGTGCCAGACCGGTTCGCAAATGGCAATCCGGAGAATGACTCGGTTGCGCAACTCATAGAAAGCAGCAATCGCGCCAAACCCGGCGGCAGGCATGGCGGTGATTTACAAGGCGTTAGCGATCATCTGGATTACATCGCTCAGATGGGATTCACCACGATCTGGCCGACTCCACTGACACAAAATAATCAAGCTGCTTATTCCTATCACGGCTACTCAGCAACCGACCTGTATCAGGTTGACGCCAGACTGGGAAGTAACGAGGACTATCGCCAGCTGGTCAGTAAAGCGAAAAGCAAAGGCCTGGGATTTATTCAGGACATCGTGCTGAACCACATAGGATCCGGGCACTGGTGGATGAGGGACATGCCTACGCCCGACTGGTTAAATTTCCCAAACAAATATACAGAAACCTCGCATGCGCGTAGCACAGTGCAAGACCCGCATGCAGCACAAGGCGATAAAGAAAAATTCGCCAGCGGCTGGTTCACAACCACGATGCCTGACCTGAATCAGCGCAATTCCCTACTAGCGACTTACCTGATACAAAACACCATCTGGTGGATTGAATACGCCGATCTGTCCGGCATTCGCACTGACACCTATTCTTACTCAGACAAAAACTTTCTCGCTGAGTGGTCGCGTAGTGTGATCAATGAATATCCGCATCTGAATCTCGTCGGCGAAGAGTGGAGCAATAACCCCGCCATCGTCGCTTACTGGCAGCGAGGAAAAATTAATCAGGACGGCTATGTTTCTAGTATGCCCGGCATGATGGATTTCCCCTTACATGACAGTCTGCGTGCGGGCTTGATGGGTGAGGAATCAGCATCAGAGGGTTTATTGAAAATGTATCTGGCAATTGCCAATGACTTTATCTATCCGGATGCCAGCAACCTGGTTATTTTTGAGGGCAACCACGATACAAGCCGGCTTTTTTCAGCATTAAATAATAGCCTGCCGCACTACAAAATGGCATTGACGTATCTCGCCACGATGCGGGGTATTCCGCAATTTTTTTATGGCACAGAAGTGTTGATGCAAAGTCCGAAAAAACGTGATGACGGCAAGGTGCGCAGCGATTTCCCGGGCGGTTGGACCGGTGACAAGGTTAGTGCATTTACAGGTAAGGGATTAAGTAAGATGCAAAAAGAAGCACAGGATTTTATGCGCCAATTACTGAACTGGCGAAAAACCTCTGCCGCTATTCAGCAGGGAAAGTTATTGCATTACCTCCCGGAAAACGGTTGCTATGTTTATTTTCGGTACACCGGCACTCAAAAAGTGATGGTGATATTAAACAAAAATACGATTGAGACTAATCTCACTACCTCACGCTTTTCTGAAATGTTAAGCCCCACGGCAAAGGGCCGCAACGTATTGACAGGACAGGAGGTCGATTTGAAAAAATCCCTGCATTTGTCGCCACTCTCAGCGACCATTATCGACATCAACGAACTCTGACAAATAACCGATTTATAGCTGACTGAACATACCTATTTTTTAACGACTGATCTCTTTGAGGACGACATGAAAAAACTACTTACCTTACTTGCATTGAGTGCCAGCACTCTCGTACCACTTACCGCTTACGCACAAGTGCAATCTTCAGTGAAACATCTGGCATGGACAAAGAACGCCACGATTTATGAAGCGAATATTCGCCAGCATTCAAAAGAAGGTAGCTTTCAAAAATTTGAGGAATATCTGCCAGAATTAAAGAAGATGGGAGTTAGTGTGATCTGGCTGATGCCGATCAATCCTATCGGCGAGATAAATCGCAAAGGCACTTTAGGCAGTTATTACGCGGTAAAAGACTATCGTGGTGTCAATCCGGAATTTGGTACACCTGCTGATTTTAAACACCTGGTAAATGCCATTCATGCAGCAGGCATGTACGTGATCATCGACTGGGTTCCTAACCATACGGCCTGGGATCATCCATGGGCCAAAGAACATCCTGATTTCTATAAAAAAGATAAGGATGGCCATTTCACGCCACCGGTTCCTGACTGGATGGACGTAATTGCACTGAACTATGAAAACAAACAACTACGCAGCGAAATGATCGAGGCAATGCGTTTCTGGCTTACAGAATATCAGCTTGACGGCTTCCGCTGCGATGTCGCCGCAATGGTACCGGTCGACTTTTGGAATGAAGCGAGAGTCGCACTCGACAAGACCAAACCCGTCTTCATGCTGGCGGAAGCAACCGAATTCCAATTACAGGAAAAAGCCTTCGACATGACCTATGGCTGGCAATTCAAGGACTTATTCAATGATGTCGCTCAGGGTAAAAAATCTGCGAAAGATATAGATGCCTACCTGAATGGCGAAGAAAAGAACTACCATCCAAATTCTTATCGCATGTTGCACATTACGAACCATGATCTGAATAGCTGGGAGGGAACAGAATTTGAACGACTTGGCGACGCGACAGAATCCTTCTTGGTGCTGTCAAATGTACTCAAGGGAATGCCACTGCTGTATAGCGGACAAGAAGCCGGCAACACCAAACGTCTGGACTTCTTTGAGCGCGACCCTATTCAATGGAAAGATCATCCGTTCAAGCAGCTATACACCAAATTATTTCAGTTGAAGAAAACGAACAAAGCGTTGTGGAACGGACTTGCCGGTGGTCAGCTAGTCAAAATCAACACGGGCAATGACGACAATGTGTTTGCATTTACCCGTCAAAAAGAGCGTAATAAAATTGTGGCTATTTTTAATTTATCGAATAAAGAACAGGTAGCAACAGTCAGCCACGCACTCAAAGATAAGGGTATGGTTGATGTCATGTCAGGCGAAAAATTACTTACAACAGGATCACAAAAATTCACTTTAAAACCTTGGGAATACAAAGTATTTGCAAAATAAAAAAAAGACAATAGATAGGCAAAATAAATAGATAAAATAAAGGGCAGATCATCTGCCCTTTATTTGCTTATGTATTGGTTACTGTATTAATTTTTGTATTAATTTTTGTATTAATTTTTGTATTAATTTTTGTATTAATTTTTGTATTAATTCCTGTATTCGTTCCTGTTTTTATATTCCCGCTTTTACCTATTTTTTACTGTTAGCCAGAATCAATTCTTACGCCTGAATTTGTATGCCAAACCACGCACCATAGGCTGGCAAACTCACTTGACTTCCCTGCACGTCGCCATGTAAGCGATGTCCGCTCATCGCCACATATCCAGAGACCTCAGGCCAGTCAAAGGTGATGGCCTCGCTACCTAAATTAAATGCCGCAATCACACCAGGCATGCCATCAAGGCTGCGGCGTAATGCCAGCACAGGTTCTGGCGCTGCAAAGAAAGTGATATCGCCACGCGTCAGCTGAGGAATTTTCTTACGCCAGTGGAGAATATGGCGACTGAAATTCAGCGCCGAATCCGGATCAGATTCCTGAAGTGAGACAGCGGCGGCACGATGCTCTGCTGGCACGGGTAGCCAGGGTTTACCTTCGGAGAATCCGGCATTGACAGAAGTAGCATCCCAAGGCATCGGTGTACGGCAGCCGTCACGGCCTTTAGACTCGGGCCAGAAAGTAATCCCCACAGGATCCTGCAACACCTCATAAGGCAAATCAGCTTCAACCAGAGCGAGCTCGTCCCCTTGATACAGGCATGGTGTCCCCTTTAACGACAACTGCATTGCGAGGACAAGCTTGGCGAATTCAGGTGTCGCTTGAACACCGCCCCAGCGGCTCATCACACGTGCCACGTCGTGGTTGCCCACGGACCACGAGGCGCCACCACCAAGTACCCGCCGCTCAAACTCTTCAACCTGTGAGCGGATGTACTGCGCCGACTTGTCAGATGTCAGTAGGTTGAAGCTGTAGGCCATGTGCAGCTTGTTATTATCGGCGGTGTATTCTGCCATCACACCGAGCGCATCATCGGAACCAATTTCACCGATAGAAATTGCGTCGTACTCATTCAAAAGACAACGGACTTTTTCAAAGAACGCGAGATTTTCAGGACGAGTATTGTCGTAGATATGTGCTTGCATGCCATACGGATTGACTGCGGAAACACTGGTCGTGTTTTGCTTTACTGCAGGAGGATTGCTACGTAGCTGCTGGTCATGAAAATGAAAAATGCAGGCATCAAGACGGAACCCATCGACACCTCGTTCCAGCCAGAAACGCATATTATCCAGATGCGCCTGTTGTACAGCGGGCTGATGGAAATTCATATCAGGCTGACTAGTCAGAAAATTGTGCAGATAATATTGCAGGCGACGAGTATCCCATTGCCAGGCAGAGCCGCCAAAAATTGACATCCAGTTGTTCGGTGGCGTCCCGTCAGCCTTAGGATCGGCCCAAACATACCAGTCCTCTTTTGAATTGGTTCGGCTGCTACGGCTCTCGACGAACCACGGGTGAGCATCCGAAGTATGAGATAGCACCTGATCAATCATGATCTTTAAACCAAGTGTATGAGCACGTTGTATCAATCGATCAAAATCAGCCAGAGTACCGAACAAGGGATCCACATTGCAGTAGTCAGACACATCATAACCAAAGTCCCTCATCGGCGATGTGAAGAACGGCGAGATCCATACAATGTCGACGCCGAGACTAGCGATGTAATCGAGCTTGGCAGTGATGCCGGGCAAATCACCTACACCGTCACCGTTCGTATCCAGATAGCTACGCGGATACACCTGGTAAATCACGGCTTCGCGCCACCAGTCAGTCTTGCCAGCAGAATTCTTGCCTGAATTTTGTTCCGATTTTTCGTGCAGATCGCTCATACCATGTCTCTTATTTTATCTATCTAGCAAGAATCAATTACCTGCTATCAACAATTACTTAGCGCAAAGTTGTCTTACCAACCTTAGATCAAATCAAATCCAAAGCGCTTTGGATTCTTCAAAGTATAATTCAAAGCGCTTTGGATTACTTGCATATTTACATGAATTCACAGAAATACTATGCATGGTTACGCACAGGGCTGACGCTGGGAAAGTTCAGCCGGCAGATAGCTGGAAGCCGTGCAAGAAGCATGCAAAAAATTATGCGGGGATTATTTACAAACGCCAACCGTCTCACCCGCCAGTAATACAGGTTGCCATAACACCTGAAGTTCGGATGGTGGCGTACCGTCAAGTAAAGCGAGAAGCATCTCTATCATGCGGCTGCCAGCCTGATCAGGATGAGGCTGATCAATTGTCGTGACGTTGTAACCGGCTAGTGAATCTTCCATTTTGCCCCAGACAATGATGGAGATTGCTGAAGAAATCTCTATTCTGGCGTCAAGCAGGGCCCGCATTGCGCCTACGCCTGACATATGGTTATCGACAATCACGGCGCTCGGCATGGTTGACCCGTTCAGGAGTTGCTGCATTGCCTGATAACCACTGCGCCGGTCGATGGTGTTATCAATCAGGTAGCGCGGATCGGCTTGCAACCCTGCATCGCTCATGGCGGTGACAAAACTGTTATAACGCTGCCTTGCAAAGTTCATCTCCAGAGGAGCGTTGATTAGCGCAATGCGTTGATGGCCGTGGGCAAGCAGATGCCTGACCGCGATACGCATTCCCTCCTCGTTGTCGTAATCAAACCAGGCATGCGGCTCGTTGACCTGAGTACGTCCGTGGGCGATAAAAGGCAAACCCTGTCCGGTCAGATAGGCAACACGTGCATCATTCAAACGGGTACGACCGACAATCAGACCGTCAACACGTCGTTCCTGCACCATGTGCTGATAGGCACGTAGCTCATTGGCAGGCGATACCGGCGCAATGATCAAATCCATCTGACGTTCTTCCAGAGTAGCCGACATACCGCCGACGATCTCCATGAACATAGGATCAGCAAGATCATTAGGTGACAGAGGATGAATAATACCGACGACATTCGTCCGCCCTACTGCCAGACTACGCGCCATAGGATTGGGCCGGTAACCCGCCGCATTGGCCGCCGCCATGACACGCTGTCGCGTCTTTTCACTGACCTCAGGATAGCCGTTTAATGCACGGCTTACCGTGGTCTCGGAAATACCCAGATTTCGTGCCAGGTTCTTAAGATTCATTGCTGTTTTCAATTTATCACGCCGTTACTTCGCATTCTAATTGACTAGCGAGCTTTATCTGCTACTTGCCCGCTATGGAATTTAATTTAGTCAGCACTTTTCAGCTGATCGTCCGCGCTTTCCGTGATTGTGTACACATCTAATGTGCGAACTGCACAGCGACTGTCTGCGCGATATTTGCACGCCAGTCGACCATGATATTCAATTGCTTTTTTTGCGCATCCCATACAAACGGAATAGCACGCTGATTCAATTTTACTGCGCTCGGTTTGGACGATACATTGTGTACAAAGATAGTCACTTTTCTGTCGATAGAGTCAACATGACGTCCGAGTCGGTTAGCCAGATACAAGTTCAACTGCTGCGCAGAAAATGTACTGGAAAATTCCAATAATTCGTAACGTCCCTTTTCATATGCGGAAGACGTTTCACCATCGTCCTCATACAATTTTCCACTACCCTTCGTTACGGATGCATCATGGTAGTAATGTAAATTGAATGATTTAGTGGAATACGCTGTCGTATTTTGAATCACATTGATCATAGGAATAAAGGCACCCGCCCTGACAAACACTGGAATATGCGAATTAACTACCGGCAAGAATTGCGTAGTACCGCCTTTGAATTGTTGATCCGTATAAAAATCAAACCAGTTGCTCTTTGCAGGGAAATAAATACTCGCTTCTTTTTCTCCCGCCTTCATGATGGGATGGACTAAAAAGTCGTTTCCCCAAAAATAGGTATCGGCCACATTAAACAGCGCCTGATTTTCTGGTTCCGCATAGAACAAGGGGCGCATGAACGGCACGCCAAGCTGGTTGTTATCAAATGCCAGTGTGTAGTTATACGGCAGTAACTGATAGCGCAACTGAATCGCTGCTTTTGCTAATTCCTTCGTTTTTTGCTCACGCAAGACCGGCTCCGAAGCAACTTCCTCCTGAGCATGCGGACGGAACACTGGTTGAAATACGCCGTATTGCAGCCAGCGGGTATATAACTCATCATCAAGGTTCGCTCCCGCAAAACCGCCAAGATCAGAGTGCATATACGCCATCCCCTGCATACCCATTTGCAATGCAATTTCAGGCTGCGAGCGAAGTCCGCCCCAAGTCCTGTTCACATCGCCTGACCATGGAATCATGCCGTAATGCTGGGAGCCAGAATAACCGGATCGCATCAGGATAAAAGGTCTTTGCCCGGGAAATTCTTTTTTATATCCATCGGCAATAAGTTTGGCCCATTGATGACCATAGATGTTGTGCATCTGATCGGCAGATCCGGTCTTATGCTGCAAGCCTGAAGGATGTACCTCAGGCTCCCCCAGATCACCCCACCAACCGGCAACGCCTTCACTTTTTAAATTTTTATAAATATTCCATAGCCAGTCTTGTGCCAGAGGATTAAAAATATCGATCAGACCAGTATTGCCGAAATAAAAATCATAGGTGAATGGTTTGCCGTTTTTATCGGTAGCGAGAATATTTTTTTGTACCGCCTCGCTCCATTTACCAGATGTCGTCAAGATAAACGGCTCAGTAATCAATATCGTTTTAACGCCTTTACCTGCGAAGTCCGATATCATTTTTTTCGGATCAGGGAAATTGTCTTTATCAAACTCCAGATTTCCCAGAGTTCCTTTGATATCCTTACCGAACCAGTACAAATCAAAAATAATCGCATCAACCGGAATCTGTTCCGCCTCAAATCGATCAAGAACAGAACGAGCCTCTGCTTCTGAATGATAGCCAAAGCGGCTTGCAAAATTCCCGAAGGCCCAGCGTGGCGGCAAAGGCTGTTTACCCGTTAGATTTGTATAATTGCCGACGATTTCTTTCCAACTATCACCAGCGATGACCTGATACGTTTTACGACCACTGATCGTTTCGTACGCTAATACATTTTCTTTTTTACTATCCAGATCCAAGTAGCCAATCGGCGCATTATCGAAATGTAGACCGTACATCTTTGAAGAGAATACTAAGGGAATGGCAAAGTTCATTTGCTCAGACCGCTCTTCATAACCGTAGTGTGCCTTGTTGTACAGAGGCAGGCGATGACCACGACGATTCATTCCCAAAGCGCGCGCACCGGCGCCGTATAGCGCTTCGCTGGCATCAAGATTAAAGTCCAGAACCTCTGTGCCTTCTTTTTTTACATAACCATTTTTCTCGGAAAGTAGCTGCTTTCCTTTATAAAAATAACTGATCTGAAAAGGTGACTTGCTGATACTGACATACATCTCGGCAACACGATATTCAAGCTTGCCGGGCATGATCGTCAGCTTGTGTTTTATCTCCGATGGCACCATGACGACAGCATGTGACGCCGGATCAAAGTTCTCACCATCTGGAATAAAACTGGTCTCGATAATTTTGTCAGAATATGGCTTGATGAAATAGCGACCATCATTGGTTTTGATCTCAAGATAGCTCGTTTTATCTGTAATACTTTCTATCGTCCGACTTATATTTTGCGCCAGTACATTGCTTGCCAGCATAAGCGGAAATATGCTGATTACAGCACGCTGGACGTGCTGGATTATCTGATTTTTTTTCATTGTGGAGAGCATAGTCGTCTGGCTTGATTTATTTTTTTGGCAAAATACATTCATAGGAATAAGCTACGTTCATCTATTCGACAGCGATTAAAATCACGGGCGCCTTAGCAGGAAACAAAGCCTTACCGTTAGCGACCGTGGCACTCGTTCCGGAATAGTAGTCTTTGACTTTCTGTCCATCAGCGAAAACACCTGCCACACTAATCGCAACCGTCTTTCCTACCGGTATATCAAGTGCGATAACGACCCTGTCATTGATTCCGCTCGACTCATAGATACGTCTGAAGGTATATGGCTGCTCCGCTATTTTTTGATGGACACCTGCACCCACCGCGGGATGTGCGTGACGGAACAGACCAAGCTTGCTCCAATGTGTGCGTATGTCTGAAAGACTAACTCCGTTACGTACGGCATGTGAACTCAACTCACTCCAGTTCATCGGTGAGCGCAAGTTTGCGTCACCTTCAGCACCGTCGACAACTAAGGCGCGGGCTGTTTCATCACCATAATAAATTTGCGCAGTACCCGGACTTAGTAATAATTTGGTAGCAGCTTCAAACGGTCGTTGACGCAAGCGATCAAAAGGTTCGCCATCATCATGCGAGCTGATGTAGTTCAGCACGGAATAGTTTTTTAAAGGGCCGTTTATTTTTGCGGAATAATCGCTGAATAAAGCTTCATATGACTGGTTCGCATCAGACTTGAAGCCGAAGTTAATCAGGCTATCAAAGCCGTTGTTATAAAAATTAACGCGACTACCGCCATCCATTGTGTAATACAAACCTTCTGCGATACTGTAGCCGTACACCTCCGCCGTCATGAAGAACGGATCGTCACTCAGTTTTTTATCTGGATATCGGTGCTTCCAATCCTCGTATGCAGCGCTGGCGACTTGCTTTAATTCTTTCCAGACAGCAGGTTCCACGTGTTTAGCCGTATCAGCTCTGAATCCATCTACACCAAATTTCTTGACCCAGTCTGCATGCCATTTCATCAGGTAATAGCGCGGCGCACGCGGCCAGCCTGTACGCGTGAAGAACTCATCAAGCTCTTTGACTTCGCGCTCGTAGCGCCCCTCTGACTTCCATTTTTCTGTCAATGCTGGCGGTAACGCCACAACCTGATTACTACCAGTCAAAACATCGGGAAGATTTTTGACTAGGGTGCAATCGACCGTACTGGCAACATCCTTATAGGTACATGGCGGTCCGGTACGAACCCAGGTATCCGGCCAGACCGGATCACTCGTGGTTACAGGTCCGGTATGGTTCATCACCACATCCAGCAAAACACGAATACCGTGCGCATGGGCAGTATCAACAAATTCACGCATGTCACTATCGCTTCCCAGGTTCGCGTCAACACGGGTCCAGTCCCGCGCCCAATAACCGTGAAAACCATAGGATTTGCCTGTCCCCTCATCCGTTGAACCATGAATCTGTTCAACAGGCGGTGTCAGCCAGATCACATCAACACCGAGATCTTTAAAATAACCTGCCTTAATTTTCGCAGTAATGCCTGCGAGATCGCCCCCCATAAATCCCCGCAATGGCGCAGCATCGGCACGGCGGTCATACGCAAGATCGTTCGCGGTATCCCCGTTATAAAAACGGTCTATCATCAGAAAATAAACTGTCGCGTTTTGCCACAGAAACGGAGCATCAGTAGCATGAGTGGCAAGCAGCTTTGCCGCCTGATCGCTGGCGATAGCTGATGTCGAAAAACTCGCAAAAAAGCAAACAAGAGTAAATGGAATCGCAAAAAATTTCATGCGCAGAATTCCAATCAAATCGAAAGTAGATAAGGTTAATGCGGCGCTCATATCCAGATAAGCGAATTGGCTATCTGGACAGAGCGGCCATTTTATTTTGTAGCGGCATCGTCTTTTACAAGCATCGTCAACAGGCCCGCCAGAATCATGCAGGCACCACCGAGCATTAACACCTTGACCGATTGATCGTTAAACCAATGTTTCAGCATAGCGCCAAGTACGACACCTGCCACGATCTGAGGAATAACAACGAAAAAATTGAATAAGCCCATGAAGTAACCCATCCGATTTGCCGGCAAGGCTCCCGCCAGAATTGCATACGGCATGGTCAGCACACTAGCCCATGCAATACCAACACCCACCATAGGCAGCAACAGCATTTGCTTGGAGGTGATTGCAAAGATGCTGATCAGACTGACGCCGCCAATGATCAGGCACAGCATATGTACAAACTTACGGCTGGTCTTGGCTGCCAGCACTGGCAATATGAACGCGGCTAGCGCAGAGATACCGCCATAGACGGCAAACATAATACCGACCCAGTTACCTCCCTCCTGATACGCGGCAGATTGCGCGTCGGAGGTATGAAATACCGTATCGGTAATTGATGGCGTGGTGTAGACCCACATCGCAAACAAGGCAACCCAGGTAAAAAACTGCACCAGAGCCAATTGCACCATGGTCTTCGGCATTTTAGTAAAGCCGCCCAGAATCTCCGTCAATGCTTTACCAATACCCTGATTATCTTTACGCTCCTGACGGAATTTTTCGAGATCCGCCGGTGGGATTTCTTTGCTGGTAAATACAGTCCACATGACTGCCAGTGCGAATACGGCGCCACCGAAATAGAAGGCATATCTAACTGTATCGGGGATTGCGCCATTGACCGGCACATTACTGACACCGAGATAATCCGTGAAAATAGTCGGTAGTAAGGAGGCAATTACACCACCGCAACCAATAAAGAAAGTCTGCATCGCAAACCCTGCAGTCTGCTGAGAAGGGTTCAGCTTATCGCCGACAAAAGCACGGAAAGGCTCCATCGAGATATTGATTGCAGAATCCATCATCCACAGTACGGCAACTGCCATCCACAACATGCTGGAATTAGGCATCAGGAACATCGCAATCGATGCGAGCAAGGCGCCGATGAAGAAGAATGGGCGACGCCGCCCCCAGAAGGCATGCCAGGTGTTATCACTCAGATAGCCGATGATGGGTTGTACCAGCAAGCCCGTAATCGGCGGCGCCAGCCAGAACAATGCGAGGTCATCGGTATTCGCACCCAAGGTGGAAAAAATCCGGCTGGTATTGGTATTTTGTAGTGCGAAACCAAATTGAATACCGAAAAAACCAAAACTCATGTTCCAGAGCTGCCAGAACGAAAGCTGCGGCTTGTTTGTCGATGTATGCATACTGCCAGTCCCCAATCTTTTTTTAATGTTTTATATAAGCGATCAATTTATCCGGGCGAACTACCCTTAACCGAATGCTCGCCTGTCACACTATTTTTATAGTGCATATTACCATAGCAATCTGTACCAAAACTACAAAATTAAATCTTCCGAGTAAAATTCAGTAAAACGAATGATTTTATTCTTTAAATTGAATGAAATATTCATTAAATAAAGCTATTTATGTAGCATTACTACCAAATAATTTTGGTGATGAAAAATATATATACGCCTAGTTCGATTTAAAAATAATCGTCTTGAGTCGCTGCAATTTCGGATACACCATGGGCACCGTCAGCATCGTACTGGCGATTGCCATCAGCAATAAGGCCGTGAAGGTTTCGTTGGTGATGATATTTTTATCGAGGAGGATATTGACGAAAATAATCATGATTAGCGCCTTGGTTTGCAACAACCATCCGATAATCGAGGCCTCTCCTTTTTCCCATTTAAGGATTTTCCCAGCGACCTGGATCCCGACCAATTTGCCGGTCACAGATGCCACCAGCAACGCAGCTGCGGCAATAAAAACAGTCGTCCCGCCGAGCGCCCAATTCGTTTTCAACCCTGTACTTAAAAAGAATACCGGCATGATTGCCAGTAGTACGTGATGGCGCATTAAATCCATTTTTTCCTGATTAAACCAATGCGCATCCATCACCGCGCCCGCCAGGAAAGCACCGACCATAAAATGCAGGCCAGCCCAATCTGCCGCAAAACTACAGGCAGCCAGCCAGATCAGACCCACATACCAGCGATCGCGTTCTTGAAGCCACACCATCAGCTTGCGAAAGCCATAGGTCGTGACAGCAAAGATCAACAAGAAAGCCAACTGCCTTCCGACGCGCGTCCAGTCGAGCAAAATGATGGCAAGTACGCCCCAGATCGCAATATCGTCGATACTGGCATAGCGCAGGATGCGCTGACCTATCGGTTGCCGCAGCACATCTAGTTTTTCCATCAGCAAAATAAGGATAGGCAAAGCGGTCACGGCGCATGCCATGCCTATTCCCAGGATAAATTGCCAGGTCAACGCCTTACTCCCCACCCATCCGTCCACAGTCAGCATACCCACTGCGGCCACGCAGCCAAACAACAGCGGCATACCCAGTGCCAGGCTCGCCGTAATACCGCTCTCGCGACGATGCTCCCAGGCCTTTTTTAGATCAAGTTCAATCCCGGCAATCATCACAAAAATCATGACTGCCCACCAGGCAATACCATTCAAAGACTGTATCACCTGAGGATTGAAGACAAACTGGTAATAGGCGGGAAATGCTGCCCCGAGAATACCAGGCCCCAGCAAAATACCGGTAATAATCTGCACCACAACCAGAGGCGCAAAATAGTCCGTCCTGCCCACACGCCAGATCAGATAAGGCACGGTAAAAATAACGAACATCGCGATCAGAAAAATTTCTGTCGTACTCATGGCAATCGGCATATGTGTTCCAGCAATCAGAAAATTAACTTCACAGGCAAGCCTTCATTAATTAACGCCAATCATTCAGCGCAAATCACTTAGAGCAAACCCGAGCGATGTACTACATATTAAGATTTTGCCGCACAGTGATGGGCTATATACGCCGCATGATCAGGCATGACATCGACGCATTTGGCGATGACTTCCCTGACACTCTCCATGTACTCAATAATGTCGGCCTCAGACTGTAGATCGACCAGTGAATGATAACTATCCGCTTTGAGATTCTGGCCTTCCAGCACCTGTAGCCAGCCCACTTCTGCAAATAATTCATTATCAATACGCAGCAGACGTCCACTGGTTTTAAACAAGTCCATCTTATGCGCGAGCGTGTCGGGAATCGCCATTTCAGCACAAGCCTTCCAGAAATTTGCATCGTCACGCTGATTGAGTTTGTAATGAAGAATCACGAAATCACGGATGCGCTCGTATTCGAAACGGCTCTGGCGATTGTATTCACTGATCTCGGTCGGATTAAATCCCTGATTCGGGAAAAAATCGATGAGTCGTGAAATTGACGATTGGATCAAATGAATACTGGTTGACTCCAACGGCTCCAGAAACCCGCTGGACAAACCGATGGCGACCACATTGCGATTCCAGCTCTGCTTACGCATACCTGTATTGAATTTCAGCATGCGAGGCTCTGCCAGCGGCTTACCATCCAGATTCGCCAGTAGGGTAGCAGCAGCCTCATCATCGCTGGTAAATTGGCTGCAATACACATGCCCATTGCCGATGCGGTGCTGTAGCGGAATCCGCCATTGCCAGCCGGCTTTGTGTGCAGTTGATCGTGTGTAAGGCGTCAGCTTCGGTGCGGATTCACAAGGCACCGCCAGAGCGCGATCACATGGCAGCCAATGCGTCCAGTCCTCATAACCAGTCTTGAGCGTCTGTTCGATGAGTAAGCCACGAAAACCAGAACAATCAATGAATAAATCACCTTCGATACGCTCACCGTTTTCTAAAACGACTGCATCAATATGACCATCTATTTCACGCTGGCTTACCTGGACAATCTTACCTTCGACACGTTTGACACCGCGTGCCTCAGAAAATTTGCGTAAAAACTTTGCGTACAGACTTGCATCGAAATGATATGCGTAGGCAATTTGATTCAGGGGGGAATTAGGAACATCGTGGCGCGCCGGCATGAATTTATTCGCCAGTGCCGCCATGCGGGTGATTGAGTATTCGCCCAGACCTTTTGCTTTGCCAAGGCTACGCATTTTTTGCCAGTACTGATCAAAACGCACCGTAAACAGGTCCTGACCTATCGTCCCGAATCCATGGATATAGCGGTCACCCAGCTTACCCCAGTTGACAAATTCGATGCCTAATTTAAATGTGCCCTGCGTTTCTCTGAGAAATTCATTCTCATCAATACCGAGCACCTGATTGAATCGCTGAATCATCGGTATGGTCGCTTCGCCGACACCGACAATACCAATTTCATCCGACTCCACCACGCGGATAGAATACTTCCCACGCAATACCGTCGCCAGAGCCGCCGCCGTCATCCAACCGGCAGTACCACCGCCGACAATCACCACATTTTTTATCAGAGAATTTTGCATGAACTTACCTTAGCGATTAATCAGCGTTCCATCATAGCAAAAAACCCCTGCCAGCCAGAGCCAACAGGGGTCGTTCGTACATAGAGTTTAGAACTTGTAGTTCGCGCCTAGCAGGTAGGATCTGCCGTAGGTAATTTTATTGGTGATGACGCTTGGATCACTGGCGTATTCTTGGAACGGTGTATTGGTCCAGTTATTTGCCTGGAACAAGACCGACAAACCTTTAAACCAGCCAGTCTGGAATTCGTAAGAAGCTTGCAGATCAATGATCGTCTCGCCTTTTACCATCGTCAACTGCTGATTATCCTGATAGTCGCTGACCTGACCCAGGAAATCAGAACGCTTACGTGCAGCCCATGCAACCTGGAAGCCGTTTTTCTCGTAGTACAGGCGCAGATTGCTGACGCGCTTGGACAAGCCTGGCAGTGGAATATTTACCGCCGTGAATGCCACATTACCAAAACCAAATCCTGGCAAAGTGATCTCACTGGACGTGTCTGAATGATTGACCATGACGCCGAAACCATCCAACCATGGTGTCACGAGAGAGAACGGGATATTCAGCGCGACTTCAAAACCGCTGATATTACCGCCTTCGCCATTACGTGGCGCCGTCATCAGACCAACCGTAGAACCTTTGTACGCACCAGTCAGTGGCAATGGTGTATTCGCGCTCACGTAAGGCTTGAAGTCAAATGTTGTCGGCGAACGATAGATGTAAGTATCCAGTTGCTTGTAGAAACCGGCAACGCTCAGATAACCCTTTTTACCGAAATATTTTTCGTAAGAGATATCGAGAGATTTCGCGCTGAATGGCTTCAGGTTTGGATTACCGCCGGTACCAGTCAAAATAGGATTGGAACCCTGCGTATTCACGCCAAACTGATTACTGGCGCGCATATCATCCATGTTGGCACGGGATAATACTTTAGCCGCACCCAGACGAATGAATTGCTCACTGCCGATATCAAAAGATACGTTCAGGCTTGGCAAGACATCAGAATAAGTTGTGCCGCCGCTGATTACTTTTGAAGGGCAAGTTGCCGCGGTAATACCTGTGCAATTTGCCACATCAACCTGATTACCAGTCGATGACTGGTCAGTACGAACGAATTGTGTGCCGAAATTACCTCTATAGTTCAGACCAAATAACTGTCCATCCAGATCGCCCATTGCATAGGCGGTGGTAACCTTCTCATGCACTGACCAGTCTTTTGCCAGTACAGAAGCATCAATCCATTGCGCCAGATCGTAGATAGAACCAAGTGAATTGGACGGATCCCAGGATGCAACTTGTAAACCTGTCGTACCGGCAGTACCCACTGCGGAGCCCGGCATTGTTGCAGCAGCATAACCGCCGCCACCTTTTACAACCAGACGACCCTCCTGACCAGCACGGATTTTTTCACGGTCAGAAAAATTCAAACCAAAATGCGCTGCAACAACAGGGCCAAAATTCACGTCACGACTTGCAGTGAAACGAATCGCATCAGCCTTATCATTCAAGGTAGGCAAAGCGACATAACCAGCTTGTGGCGTATTCGGACCACCGCCCCAGCCATCAACGTCCGTCAGTTTAGCGACGGCGCGGTCTGCATAGTTCAGCGATGTCGTGTACTTCACATCATTGAAATTGCCACCATTAAATCCCGTATAGGAGATGGTACCAAGTGAGCTGGCATCGCCGGGCTGACCAGCGGTTGTCTCAAAGCGAGAAGCATTTTTATTGGCCTTGGAATGAGACAAATCTGCATCCAGCGTCCACTCATCTAACTTCAATGAGCTGTTCCAGCCTATCGATGTCAGTTTATCGTCAGCGGATTCCTGGTGATTACGCACGACACCTTTGTAATTACTGAACGTACCGCTGGTAGCTACGCCGTTGACAATCGTCGCGTTGGACAAAACACCGTTAGGATCATATCCGCCCGCAGAGCCTGCAATCGCGCCTTCCAGGCCGGTTTTTTTCTGTGATGTATAACCGGAAGAATAGAAAATATCAACTGACGATTTGAAGTTTTTGTTTGGCTTGAACTGCAAAGTCAAGGATGCGCCATCGCGATTGCTTTTACCAGACTCTGTGTCGGCCTTAAAACCGCCAGGTACGGCAACTTGAGCGCCGTTATAAGCGACAGTAGGAGCCCAACCACCCCATGAATCAAATTTTTGCTGCGCGCCTGTATCCTCTTTGAATTTGGTCACACCCAAGGCAACACCGATAGTACGGTCGGCAAATTGATCGACATAAGAGAATGTCGCGCGATCGCCCGTACCCTCGGAAGGTGTCTGTACACCGGTGCGTTGCTTACGATAACTAGCCGCAATGACACGCTTGCCAAAATCCAGCGGTTGCAACGTATGCAAATCAATCGTCGCCGCCAGTCCTTGACCAACCAGGGATGCGTCCGGCGTTTTGTAGATTAAAACAGAACCCATCAGTTCAGCAGGGAACAAATCGAATTCAGGTGCGCGCGCGTTGCCAGTAGATGCTTGCTCACGGCCGTTCAGCAAGGAGCCATTGAAGCTTGGCGCCAGACCACGAACACTGACATCTGCAGCTTTACCAGAACTACGGCTACGTTGTGCAGTGACGCCAGGCAAGCGTGCGATCGACTCAGCAACGCTTGCATCTGGCAACTTACCGATATCTTCAGCAGAGATCGCCTCAACGATAGAACTATTATTCCGCTTGATATCAATCGCGGCTTCAATACCTTTACGAATACCGGTCACAACAACCGTATTGGCATCCTCTGACTTAGCAGCATCAGCCTGTTGCGCATAAGCACTACCCGCCGACGCGGAAATCAATACTGCACATGCAGCAGCAATCGGTGTCACATTGAACGCAAAGCGATTGATGGCGACACTCCCATCCTGCTTCTTCTTAAAGCTAGTCATTACCCGTCTCCTTGATTTTTTATAAAAAACCCAACTCCAGCAGCAAATTCTTGGCAGCTCAAACTTTTTTTGTAACTATCGCTAACTTGATGCCCCAAACCGAGTTTGTACTAAAACTAAATTACGTGTCAATTAATTTCTACGTAATTTTACGGAATAAAATTCCTCACTCTCAGAGATAAACATCTATGCGCGTTGCGTTTGAACCACAGTCGATCTTAAATATTTATGTAGTCATACTACATAAATATTTTGTAGTGACTAGATTTTCCCAAAGCGCATTGGCTTTATTACCATTTTTTCCAAAGCGCATTGGATTTTTTGTGGTTTAAATGAAAACAATCCATCCCTTCAAACTGACTTCAAACATCTGCCGAAAATCATCCGTCACAAGGGTAATATTCGGGTGTGACTTACTAATGCTGTTCAGTTAAACCATATCCCTTGTTTCGTCATTCCGGCAAAGGCTGGAATCTAATGACGTTATTGCCAAAAGACACTGGATCCCTGCCTGCGCAGGGGCGACGACTTCAGGCTAAGGCCTCAATTGAACGACCTTGGTGTTACGCACCCTATTTTTTAAAAAGAATTTTTTATGGCACGTCTTAGTCTGCATTTTCCCGAAAACCAGTATTGCTACACCACCCTGCTCACCGTGCGAGTCACTGACATTAATGCCGCCAATCATCTTGGCAACGATTCGATGATTTCCATGATCTCGGAAGCGCGCGCACGGTTTTTATTTGAATTTGGTATTGGCGAAACTGAGGACAACGGCACAGGCATTATCGTGACCGACCTTGCAACAACGTATAAAGCCGAAGCGCATGCACGAGATCAGTTGCAGTTTGAAGTCGGTGTCATGGACTTCAACAAATACGGCGGCGATATCACCTTCCGCATTACCCGTCCACGCGATGACAGCCTGATCGCCATGGCAAAATCCGGTTTCGTTTTTTATGACTATAAACAAGCAAGCGTAGTCACCATGCCAGAAAACTTCAGAACCAAATTCCCGCTCGTTAACTGGCTAGCCTGATAGCACCCCACTTGATCTCCAATGGAGCCGACCTATATGCTAATTGACTTTTCTACTCTTGAACCCCGCATGGCCTACTTCTGGATGGCGTCGACGATTACGCCGCGACCAGTCGCCTGGGTTTCTACGCGATCCCGAGATGGACGCACGAATTTAGCACCATTCAGTTTTTTTCAGATGATCACACCATCACCACCGACGCTGATGTTTTCACCGTTAGTGAACAGTAATGGCAGCATGAAAGACACTGTAAGGAATATCAAAGAAACCGGTGAATTCGTCGTCAACCTGGTATCACACGATCTGGTCAAGCTGATGAACGACACTTCATTTGGTTACGATGCAGAGGTCAGCGAATTTGAGCAATGCGGAGTAGGCGCCTTACCGTCAACCAAGATCAACGTGCCACGTGTTGACGGCACGCCTGTCAGCTTCGAATGCAAGCTGAGTCAAATCATGCCCTACCCGGCGCATGCGCCATCCTGTTATGTGATTTTTGGTGAAGTCGTGGCAGCTCATATTGACGACGCGATTCTAGGCGACGATCAGCAAATCGATCCGATGAAACTCGATCTGATTTCACGCATGGGAGCTGATTGGTATGGCCGCACTAAAGCGACAGAAAATTTTACTCTTGCGAGACCAACGGGCTGGGCACGCTGATCGGCATCATAAACGACAATCAGCCGTATTGATTACGGCAGGCGAGTCGACACGGAAGTGACTTGTGCACCAAAGAAATTCGTATCGATCTTAAAGGCATCCTTGATGCGCTGCTGGCCTGCCGCATCATCGGGCAATTGAAAAACTACGGTCAGATATTTAGAAGCGCCGGTCACATTGGCAGTGAGCGCAGATCCTGGTGTCACCTGTGATGAGTTCGGTGAAGTGCCAGAGGCTACGGTCTGGAATTGAGCGACGAGATTAGTATCCTCATCGGCAAGCAACCGGGTCAGCTCGGACGCGATTTCAGCTTCATTGACGATCATGCTGGTATGCGGCTCAGGCCATTTTTTTTGCCCGCCACTACCAATCGCGAAACCACCGGTACACTCATACTCAGTATCGGATATTTTCGCGTAATGGAACGGCGCCCAGCCGGCCACCTGATGTTTTTTGATTGCTGCTAACTCGATTGCCTGCGCATAGGTACCGCCATTGGCAATCATGCCGACTGGCAGAAATGACAGGCTTTCGTTTTTATCTTGATCCGACATAATTTGCCCACTTTAGTTATTATTCATTCACAACATCTAGTGTATACGAGCATCCATGCCAACTCACGATTTACTCCTGTCCATCGCTTTTAAAGCAGAGCTCAAGCAAAGTCGCCGCCTGATCAAGGCAGGGGAGTTTACCGAAGAACGTGCGTTACAACGCGTACTACAAAAGCAAGCCGGTGAAGCTGGCCTCGACGCCCTGATTCAGCAGCGTCAAGTGATTGGTCAAAAACGCATAGCCGCATCGGCATTACGTCAACAGCAAAAATCCGAAAGCAGCCTGCGCAGACAAGCATCAGCTTCAGACGACGCCATGACAGACGGTCGTAGCTGGCAAGCATGGTTCGACGGCTCTGCACATCCAAACCCAGGAAAAATCGGTATCGGTGGCGTGCTGATCAGCCCTGACGGGCAACGCATAGAAATCAGCCAGCGCATGCCCGACGGTGACAACAATGAAGCGGAATTCCATGCCTTGCAAAGTGTCCTGATACGCGCACTGGAATTGGGTGTTGATCAATTACGTGTCTGGGGCGATAGCCGCGTCGTGATCGATGCCATCAACAATGCAGCACATGGGGTTGCGAGCGCTGGGATGCAAAAGCAAAACTCTACGGTGCCGCATTTTCCGTCCGGTATTTTGCAAAACCATTTTTTACAAAGTTTGGCGCTAGCGAGCAAATTTAAGGAGTTACATCTGCAATGGATACCGAGAGAGAAAAATGTCATCGCCGACGCTTTGTCGCAAGCGGCAATATTAGAAAACTTTTAAAAATATAAAAACCGTCACTGAGACTAAATAGCCTTACTGCCCTCGACACTGTTTCTATACATCGTTATTCTTTAGCCTGATTCCTTGCAAGCTCTGATTGTGCAAGTGCGCCAGCAGAACCTGATCGCCTGGCAGCCATATACGCTAGTGACAGCGCCAGCACGGCTATCACCAGCACGCCGAGATTCCCCCACCGTACATACGGCGTCAGGCCACTCGTTCCCTGCACGTTTGACCGCAATACTTGCCGGGTCAAAGGCTGCGCCTGCGCAATCACCCTGGCATTTGCGGCGATCACTGCAGTTGCTCCTGTATTGGTCGCTCTGAGCATAGGGCGACCGGTTTCCAGTACACGCATTTGAGAAATTTGCAGATGCTGCGGAATCGCAATCGAGTCGCCATACCAGGCAATATTCGATGCATTCAGCAATATGGTCGGACTATGTGCGCTCTCTGAAAGCTGACTTGCGATTTCTTCACCAAATAAATCTTCGTAACAAATATTCGGCATCACCAGTTGATCTTTTACTTGCATCGGCGCCTGTAACACACCGGCACCGCTAAAGTCGCCTAAAGGGATATGCATCAGATTGACAAACCATCGAAATCCGAAGGGAATAAATTCGCCGAACGGTACCAGATGATGTTTATCGTAACGGTAAGCGCGAGATGCATATTCCCTGGAAAAACCGAGGATGCTGTTCGTATATTGATCACCGCCGTCATGCACGCCCAGACCGATCGCGAGATGGCTATTCGTACTTTGCGCAAACGCGTTCAGCAATGGGAGATAATCTGGCGGCAACTGGCTGGACAATACTGGCAAAGCAGTCTCAGGAACCGCCACCAGGTCCGCCGGTGCGCTGAGGATCATGTCGTGATACAGGCTGAGCGAGTCACTGATATGCTCAGGATTAAATTTCACATCCTGCGCAACATTCCCCTGCAATAAACTCACGCTGAGCGGCTGACCATACGGCTGTGTCCACTGTACTTGCCGCACAGCCAGACCAACGCAAGCGATGACAACCACTGCCAGCAATAAGCGCAAGCGCCAGATTTTTTTTCGCACACCGAGCGCCAAAGCACCTGCCAGCAAGGCATTGATCCAGCCAAGTCCATACACGCCGATCAGAGCGGCAAAACCAGCCAGTGGACTGTCTGTGTGCGCGTAACCAGATGCCAGCCAGGGGAAGCCCGTAAATACCCAGCCACGCAGGCACTCAGACAACATCCAAAAAGCTGGCATGACCAACAACAGGCTACTGACATCGGTGAGCTGCCAACGCTGCTTTAATTTTGCACTAAGAAGCAAAGCGAGACCTGCATAGCACGCGAGATACGTGACCAGCAAAGCAAGTGCCGCGATCGCCATCAGCCAGGGCATATCGCCGTAGCGTGTCATCGCGATCAGTAGCCAGCTCACGCCGCAAAATAACCAGCCAAAGGCGTATGTCCATCCCAGTAAAAATTGACGACGCAGAGAAGAAAAACTAGCCGACTGGCTTAACCAGAAAATCAGCGCAAGACTGATTGCCTGCCATGGCCAGAAATGAAAGGGAGCAAACGAAAAGACGTTCAAGCCACCCGCCAGCAACGCCAGCAGGATGGATGAACGAAAAGACAGATGAAGAGAGCGCAAGTGAGTTAACTCAGCATGAGGACGCTGGCGACAAATACGATACGAATGAGGGCGACATCCGCCTCATTCATCGGCCACCAGCACCGGCCGTTTTTCGACCAGTAAAATTTGTACCTGGCGCGCATCGGCACGCAAGACTTCAAAATGCAGATTGCCGATATTGAATTCTTCACCCTTATGCGGCACATGCTCCAGATAATCGGTGACAAAGCCACCAATGGTATCAAGCTTTTGATCGGAGAAATGCGAGCCCAGCACGGTATTGAATTGTTCAATCTCGGTCAGACCTTTGACACGCCAGCGCACACCGTCACCGTTATTTTCCAGCGCGATGATATTGTCTTCTTCTTCATCAAAGTCATATTCATCTTCGATGTCGCCAACAATCTGCTCCAGCACATCTTCGATCGTGATCAGGCCAGCGATACCGCCATATTCATCGACCACCATCGCCATGTGATTGCGATTCGCACGGAAATCGCGCAACAGGATATTTAAGCGTTTTGATTCCGGGATATACACCACCGGGCGCAACATCACGCGCACATCAAAAGACTCTTCAGCGTAATAACGCAATAAATCTTTCGCAAGCAGAACGCCGACTACCTTATCGCGATCACCTTCAATCGCAGGGAAGCGGGAATGCGCCGTCGACAAGACCTCAGGCATCCATTCTTCGATCGGTTTGGAAATATCAATCACGTCCATCTGGGAACGCGGCACCATGATATCGCGTGCAGCAAGGTCAGATACCTGGAACACCCCTTCGATCATCGCCAGCGCATCCGCGTCGATCAGGTTACGTTCTTGCGCGTCGTGCAGGACTTCCAGCAGTTCGGCGCGGTTCTCAGGCTCGGGAGAAATCAGTGCGGTCAATCGTTCAAACAATGACCTGTGTGGTTTAACGTCAGATGGTCTGACGCTACTAGAGTGCTCTTGCATATAAGGCTTAACGCCGTTGTTTCAATCCTATAGGATACAACAAATGCGGCCCCACCCCAAATTTTGAATGTTTTTTGCCTAATTTAAACTCGGATTTTTGCTTATTTTTGCTTATCACAGCTGGGTTAAGGTTCTATCTCACAGGCTATGTCAGTCGATATATCCTTATTTTTTAGGAGCGATAAAAATGCAGTTCCACTATCCCATTGAAGGCGGCTGCACCTGCCGTGCCGTGCGCTACCGTGTTTTGCGTGCGCCCTTGTTTGTACATTGCTGTCATTGCACCTGGTGCCAGCGCGAAACAGGGGCTGCGTTTGCTCTTAACGCCATGCTGGAGGCGGATCAGGTCGAATTAATCTGTGGCGAACCAGAGTTCATCAACACCCCCAGCAATAGCGGCAAAGGACAAAAAATCGCCCGCTGCCCGCACTGCAAGATTGCTGTCTGGAGCCATTATGCGGGTGCTGGTGAAGCACTGCGTTTCTTGCGGGTCGGCTCCCTCGATCAGCCTGATGCGATGCCGCCCGACATCCATATCTTCACATCGACCAAGCAAGCATGGGTGAGCTTACCGGCATCCACGCCCGCAGTGCGCGAATACTATGACCGCAAATCGTTCTGGTCACAGCCAAGTCTGGAGCGGCTGAACACCGTCCTGGTGAAGACTGGCAAACAAAAGCCGGATTGACCATATGAGCACTGGTGAAATACATATACTCCCCATATTTTTACTAAAAATAGCTTGATTCCCGCAGTGTTTTAAATGCGATATAAAAAATACTCCCTATTAGTATGTATTCTCACAACGAAAAGAAATTCTGAATAATAGATAAGGTGATGGCTTGTGCCAGCAAGCTTGCCTGACTGCAAAGAAGAAAAAATAATAGCATTCATCTCTATTTTTGTCGTTTTTCTTTTCATCTTCAACTAATTCTTGACAGATATTTAGGCAACTAGAGATACTGCGACACTTGCTTTGCTTTCATGTCAGTCAAACACCTGATATCGTCAGCGTTCAGTCAATCAGCCGCGTACCCTCGTACATGTCACAAGCGACAAGCGTGCGATTGCAGACATCCACAACGGCCTTTTCGGAGGCCGTTTGGCTATCTCTAACAAACCACAATAATAGTTAGATGGAGAATTGAATGAGTCAAACACCAGATAATCACGATCAGGCGAAAATGCCGTCGCAGATTCCCTACATCATCGCGAATGAGGGTTGCGAGCGCTTCAGCTTCTATGGCATGCGTAATATCCTTACACCGTTTCTGATTACCAGCCTGTTATTGTCAATGCCAGAATCGATGCGTAAGGGCATGGCGAAAGAGGTGTTTCATACGTTCGTCATCGGCGTGTATTTTTTCCCGCTGCTTGGCGGTTGGCTCGCTGACCGTTTTTTCGGCAAATACAATACCGTGTTCTGGCTAAGTCTGGTGTACTGCGCTGGCCACGCCTGTCTGGCGATATTTGACGACAACCGGAATGGTTTTTATACCGGCCTCTTCCTGATCGCGCTGGGGTCTGGGGGCATCAAACCGCTGGTTGCCTCATTTGTCGGCGATCAGTTTGACAATACCAATAAGCATCTCGCCCAAAAAGTGTTTGATGGCTTTTACTGGATTATTAATTTCGGTTCGTTCTTTGCATCGCTGCTAATGCCTATCTTCCTGAAGCAATACGGCGCAAGCGTTGCGTTTGGTATTCCAGGTTTATTAATGTTGATTGCGACGTTGGTATTCTGGTCAGGCAACAAAAAATATGTGCACGTCGCACCCGCAGCAAAGAATCCTGATTCTTTCCTGAACGTCATCCGCACGGCCCTAATGACAGCCACACCCGGTCAGTCACGCACTGGTTTTATCATCGCTGTATTGGGCGTGGTTCTGGCGATCGGCGCGCTCTTCATGACACCTGGAATCGGTATCGTTGCCGCCTTGTGTCTGGCCTTGGTATTGATCCTCGGCTTTGGCGGTGCAGGTGCATGGATACAGCTTGACCGTGCTCGCGGCATGCATCCGGATGAAGCCGTGGATGGCGTACGCTCAGTGTTACGTTTGCTGGTGGTATTCGCTCTGGTGACGCCGTTTTGGTCTTTGTTTGATCAAAAAGCCTCGACCTGGATTTTGCAGGCAGACCAGATGACCAAACCATCGTGGTTCCAGTCGGCGCAAATGCAGGCACTGAATCCTTTGCTGGTCATGCTGCTTATCCCGTTCAACAATCTGATCCTGTATCCGCTTTTAAAACGTATCGGTGTGGAACTCACTGCGCTGCGCCGTATGGGACTGGGTATTGCGTTCTCCGGTATTGCCTGGATCGTCGTCGGCATGATGCAAATCGCGATTGACGGTGGGAATGCCTTATCCATCACCTGGCAAATTCTGCCGTATGCCTTGCTGACATTTGGTGAAGTTCTGGTCTCGGCAACCGGACTTGAGTTCGCCTATAGCCAGGCGCCGCTAGCGATGAAAGGCGTGATCATGAGCTTCTGGAATTTGTCTGTCACGATCGGCAACTTGTGGGTATTGCTGGCGAATTCGAGTGTGAAGAGTGAGTCGGTGACGACGCAGATACAAAGCACCGGTATGAGTGTCACCGCCTTCCAGATGTTCTTCTTCGCAGGCTTTGCCTTGCTGGCGGCAATGGCATTTGCTATCTACGCCCGAAACTATCGCGTAGTGAATAATTACCGTAAGGTCTGACGGGAGTCTGCGCAAATATGCTGCCGGACTCACCGACAGCAACCTCAGTAGACACTTTCCCCTTTGCTGAAGCATAAAAAAAGCTACGCCTCACTGGCGTAGCTTTTTTACTTTGCTGAGGCCGGTTCTGGTTTACTGGTAAGGATTCGCCACACCCAGCTTCGTCAGAATCTCAACTTCCAGAGCTTCCATCTCTTCGGCTTCTTCATCGTTTTCATGATCATAGCCTTGCGCATGCAACACGCCGTGCACGACGAGATGCAAGGCATGTGCCTCGACTGATTTTTTTTGTTCCTGCGCTTCACTCAGTAATACGTCGGTACAAAAAATAATATCCGCCTGGGTGACTTCGGCGTCCTCATCTTCGGTGTAGGCGAAGGTCAATACATTGGTCGCATAATCCTTGCCGCGATAATCGCGGTTCAGTGTGCGCCCCTCTTCTGCATCGACAAACCGCAGTGTGAGTTCTGCCGGTGCAAACAGTGCCGCCTGTATGGTCTTGCGCAATAGCGGACGCGGCAATGCGTCTTTCAAACGAGGGTCGGCATATTGCACGGATAGAGTCAGTTTATGTTTTGCAGCCATGGTAAGGTTAACAGCGAGAGAGTCGGGTTGATACAATTAATCTGCTTAATGTGCTTAATGTGCTTAATCTGCTTAATCTGCTTAAGCAGATTAGTGATTTTATTTTTTTCGGCCATGGTAGGCCGATGCCAGAGGCGTCGGATGCTTCAGATTACCGAGGTCAGCGGTGTGTGCGCTTGCAGTTTCATAAGCATCGACAATCCGGCCGACCAGAGGATGACGCACAACGTCGGCACTGGTAAAACGATTAAACGCAATACCGCGCACATCGCTCAAAACCTGGCAGGCGTCGACCAGACCGCTGCGCTGACCGCGCTGCAAATCAATCTGCGTCACATCGCCTGTCACCACGGCTTTGCTGCCAAAACCGATCCGTGTCAAGAACATCTTCATTTGTTCCGGCGTGGTGTTTTGCGCTTCATCTAGGATGATAAAAGCGTGGTTCAGCGTACGTCCACGCATGTAAGCGAGCGGTGCAATTTCGATCGCCTGCTTCTCAAACATTTTTTGGGTACGGTCAAAGCCGAGCAAATCGTATAAGGCATCGTATAAAGGCCGCAGATACGGATCAACTTTTTGTGCCAGATCACCGGGCAAAAATCCCAGGCGCTCGCCTGCCTCTACCGCAGGACGGGTGAGGATAATACGTTTAACAGCATCACGCTCCAGGGCATCGACAGCACAGGCAACCGCAAGATAAGTCTTGCCAGTACCCGCAGGACCAATACCGAAAGTGATGTCATGTTCGACAATTGCTTTCAGATACAGGTTCTGATGTGGCGTACGTCCGCGCAAATCGCTGCGACGGGTTTTGAGTATCGGGCTCTCGACATCATCCGACTCTTCGACGTCATCCGGCGATTCCAGCACCTCAACAACCTTGGACAGTTTGCGTGGTTTTTTTACTTTATCTGCCGCACTGAGCATATCGCCACCGGCCTCGGCATGCGCTTTGGCGCTGGCATTGGCGCGCTGTTCAACCAGTGCAAGCTGGACTTCATCAATCGAAATGATTTTTTTCGCACGGGCATAAAAATGCTCCAGCATCTCCAGTGCGTGCTGAGCATTCGTACCACTGACAATAAACTTGTCACCGCGGCGAAAAATACTGACATCGAGAGCCGCCGAAATCTGGCGCAAATTTTCATCCAGAGGCCCACACAAATGCGCAAGCTTGGTGTTGTCCATCGGTTGAGGAACAAAATGCAGAACAGGGACAGGCGTTTTTGGTTTCATTAATTTTCTATCAGTTCATCAACAAGCTCGCCACGCAGCGAATAATTGTACGACTCTGTAATTCGGGTATTCACCAGCTGGCCGATCAGGCTGGCTGGGCCAGCAAAATTGACCACGCGATTATTTTCAGAACGCCCCTGCAACTCATTCGGATCTTTGACTGACGGACCTTCTACCAAGATGCGCTGCACTGTGCCGATCATCGCATTGCTGTATTTCTTCGTATTACTGTCGATCACTGCCTGTAAATGCTGCAAACGTTTCAGCTTGAGTTCATGCGGCGTATCATCGGCCAGATTCGCCGCAGGCGTACCGGGACGCTTACTGAAAATAAAGCTAAAGCTATTATCAAAACCGATGTCATCGATCAGCTTCATCAAGGCATCAAAGTCTTCTTGCGTCTCACCCGGGAAGCCCACAATAAAATCCGATGAAATCGAAATATCAGGTCGTACCGCGCGCAGACGACGCAGTACCGATTTATATTCTATCGCGGTATAGCCACGCTTCATTGCAGACAAAATACGATCCGAGCCATGCTGCGCTGGCAGGAATACATGGTTCGCAATTTTTGGAATCTTCGCAAAGGCGTCGATCAGGCGCTGATTAAATTCTTTCGGATGACTGGTGACAAAACGGATGCGTTCAATCTGAGGGAATTCTGCGATGTATTCCAGCAGCAAGGCAAAATCCGCAATCTCGCCATCTTCCATGGTGCCGCGATACGCATTGACGTTCTGGCCTAACAAAGAAATTTCTTTCACCCCTTGCGCAGCCAGTCCGGCGACTTCAGCCAGCACATCATTGAACGGGCGCGAGACTTCTTCGCCTCGGGTGTACGGCACGACGCAGTAACTGCAATATTTGCTGCAGCCTTCCATGATGGAAACAAAGGCGGTTGCCCCTTCGACTTTTGCCGGAGGCAAGTGATCGAATTTTTCTATCTCCGGAAAACTGATATCCACTTGCGAACGCCCGCTGGTGCGACGGTCACTTAATAATTGCGGCAAACGATGCAAAGTCTGCGGTCCGAACACAACGTCAACGTAAGGCGCGCGCTTGATAATTGCCGCGCCTTCTTGCGATGCCACGCAACCGCCGACACCGATGATCAGATCCGGCTTGTCGCGCTTGAGTTCGCGCAGGCGACCGAGATCGGAGAACACTTTTTCCGATGCCTTCTCACGCACGCTACAGGTGTTGAGCAGGATGACGTCGGCGTCTTCCGCTTTGTCGGTTTTAATCATGCCTTCGGCGGCGTGCAGCACGTCATTCATTTTGTCCGAGTCATACTCGTTCATCTGACAACCGAAGGTTTTAATAAATACTTTTTTTTGCATAAAACTGACTTCTTTTCTATGTACGCTGAGATCTGGCTCTTCCGCAGATTGTTGTCATCACCGGATCGCCTTGCTAAAACTACTGGGCTAATTATTGAGCGAACTAAGTTCAGCAACTTTCAGTAACTGTCAGCAACTAAGCGTGTGAACTAACTAGATTCAATTAATAATTAACATAATTAAAATAATTAAAATAATTAATTTTGTTTAATTTGCTTACTGATGTCTTGTTTGACTTCTTCTGTGGTCAAAATCCAGATGCGCTCAATGTCACCGTAATCGTTTGCCAGATAATTGACGGTCAATGTCGCAGACGGCAAAGTAGCAGGCAACACCAGCAAACCGACCTCATCATAAATACGTGTCGAGGGCTGAGTTCTGCGGACTTTTCCATCAATCACGATGTCAGGATATGCAGACGCGGTCAGTACACCGCGCTTAGTCCCTGCCGGGAAAGCACGCGGATCTGCGTGAGCGAGGCCCACTGTCAGGCTTAAACCAAGCAGCAAAAACATCGCGCAATAGCGTCGCAGTACGAGCAGACAAGCCATATGAATACCTCCTACAAAATAGACAAACAAATCAACAACTTATGCAACATATGCACGGTCTTTTGAGGGCGCAAGTTTAACACATGCGGACTGAACCGCTTACAGGACTCACGTGACAACGACTTATTTGGCATAATCGGGGGCTGTCCATCAAAATTTGAGATGATGACGGATGCACTTGTCGAAGGTGTTTTGCCGTGAATGAGGCGCTCATGGCGAATCATGAGCAACGAAAAAAGTCAAAAACAAACGACAATATGAGCGGCAATGCTTCGTCGGCGCTCAGATAGCACTGTTAAGCGTACCTGATGGACAATCGCGGAAACGCCCCAAATAATTGTGGAATCCTGATGCACACTCGCTCTCCCCGCGCCGCTACGCGCGAATTTGATACCCGCCACTTCCGTCAGGCTTTGTCGCAGTTTGCGACGGGGGTGACGGTCATTACAACACGTCTGGCCGATGGTACCTTCCTTGGCCTAACGGCCAGCTCCTTCAATTCCGTTTCGCTCGATCCGCCTCTGGTGTTGTGGAGTCTGGCGAATACAGCGACCAGCATGCCGGTATTTAGCGGCAACTCGCATTATGTGGTGAACATCCTGTCTGCGGAGCAAGCCTGGCTGGCAGAGCAATTCGCGAGCAAGAAAAAGGACCGTTTTGACGGTGTCGAATACAGCTTGTCGCGCACCGGCCATCCGATTTTAGTTGGTGCATCGGCGTGGTTTGAGTGTCATAATCGCAGCCGCTATCCCGAAGGCGATCACGTTATCTTTGTCGGTGAAGTCGAACATTGCGAATTCACACCACAGGCGCCACTGGTCTTTCATTCGGGACAGTTTTTAGCGCCTTCCAAATAATTTTCTGAATCTTATGACCGCATCACTCACCGATCTCATCGGTTATCTCGCTGCCTGCATGACCACCAGCGCCTTTATTCCGCAAGCATGGCTGACTTGGCGTCGTAAACGCGCAGAGGGTGTATCGCTTGGCATGTACGTCATTCTCGTTGGCGGGATTGCGATGTGGCTGGCATATGGCTTGATGCTGCACGCGCTGCCCATCATCATTGCGAATTTTATTACGCTGGTGCTGGCAATCTTTATTTTGGTGATGAAGCTGCTGTATAAATAAACGGCTACGCGCGCTGGTTACGTCGCTTGGTTATATCAATTTATGGAGCAGCTTATTTGAGCAGCTTCTGCAATACATCTCTGGAATCAAACGCGGCACGGCGCAAGCGGTCATTCACACCTTGCCAGGCCTTATCATCCGGTAGCATCTCAACCAGAATTACGTCGGCCTGTACCTCATCCAGCTCGCGCAGACCTGCATATAAATCATGCGCATACGCAGCAGGATCTGCGGCCAGAATTTTGAGCCCCGCCAGCGCTTGCGAACGATGCTCGTGATAACGCATGACCGCCACTTTGTTACCGGCGTCCAGCAAGGACTGCACGGTATTTTCCAGTACCGCATCGGCAATTAAAACGACCGGCGTGTTCGGTGCGTAATGCGCATCCAGCGTGCCCGATGCGCGTGGCGCGGCGGCGTCAGGTGCAGCAATCTCCCGGCCCAATACCGCAGCTAATTGCGCCGATGAAATATGACCCGGGCGCAGCAATACCGGCCCATGTGTCGCCAGCCGTGTCAGATCGACGATCGTCGATTCAATACCGACCTCACTTTGCCCGCCGTCGAGTACAGAAGCGATCATGCCTCTAGCTATTTCAGCAGGAAATTCATCCCGCACATGCTGTGCCGTGGTCGGGCTGACGTGACCGAACTTATTCGCGGATGGTGCTGCGATACCGCCTTTGCCTTGTTTAAACGCACGCAACAGAGCCTGCGCTACCGGATGCGAAGGACAACGCACACCAACCGAATCCTGACCACCAGATACGGCATCAGGAATATGAGCGGCACGCTGCAGAATCAAGGTCAGCGGCCCTGGCCAGAATGCGGCGATCAGCTGATGCGCCTCGTCCGGAATATTTTGCGCCCAATAGGCGATATCAGCCTCGGGAGCGAGATGCACGATCACCGGATGATTGGATGGTCGTCCTTTGGCCGCATAGATCGCCGCCACCGCTGCCGGATTCTCGGCATCTGCGCCTAGTCCGTACACGGTCTCGGTGGGGAAAGCGACTAATTGCCCAGCTGCGAGCTGTTGTGCGGCTAGCGTAAGCGATGATGCGAGCGCTGTTACGGGAGCAGAGGATACTGAACCGCTGTTACTCATAGTGGCTGGTCATTGCTAGTGGTTGCTGGTGATTGCGGGTACTTGCTCATGCTGACTCGTGCTTGCTTATGGTGATTTAATGTTGATGTATTTTTTTGATTGCTCTGTTTGTATTACGCCTCACATACGACATGTAAGGTGTAGCAGCAATCTCAGCGGATTTATGCCGCGATACCAAGGATCGCACAGGCTTTCGCCAGCGTTGCCTGCGCTGCATCCAATGTCGGGGCGACGAAAGTAATATGGCCCATTTTACGGGCACGTCGCGCCTCGGCTTTGCCGTATAAATGCAGATGAGCACCAGGCAAAGCCAGCACCTGATCCCAGGCCGGGTCGTGCGCTGAGCCGGTGTCACCGTCGAACCAGACATCGCCAAGAATATTCAGCATGACCGCGGATGAATGCTGACGCACATCGCCCAGAGGCAGTTGCGCAAGCGCGCGCACTTGCTGCTCGAACTGGCTGGTAACGCAGGCATCTATCGTGTAATGGCCGCTGTTGTGTGGACGCGGTGCCATTTCATTGATCACCAGCGAGCCGTCTTGCAGTACAAAAAATTCTATGCACAAGACACCAACATAACCAAGCTCGGCGATCAGTTCGAGTGCGGCTTTTTGCGCCTTATGCGCTACTCCGTCAGTGACATTCGGACTTGGTACTGTTGTGGTGAACAAGATGCCATCACGGTGTACGTTTTCGGCAATCGGATACACCACCGCTTCACCATCGACACCGCGCGCTACCAGCACCGATACTTCATACGCAAGCGGCAGCATTTTTTCCAGTACACATACCTGACCATTCATCTCTGCAAACGCGGTTGCCAGCTCGTCGCGCGTACGCACGCGGATCTGACCCTTGCCGTCGTAGCCCATGCGTACGGTTTTTAAAATGCCTGGCAATAAATGGTCACCGACACTGGCAAGATCGCTCTCATTGGCGATGCCGAGATGTGGCGCGGGGAACACGCCTGTATGCGCACCGCAGCGCGTGAAAAATTCCTTTTCCTGCAAACGATCCTGAGCCACTGACACACATTCTCCGGCAGGAGAGACGAAGCCATGTTGTGCCAGCATGATCAAACTACCGGCAGGCACATTTTCAAACTCGGTCGTCACTGCGTGACTCAGCTTGCCGAGAGCGAGTAGTGCATCGCGGTCATCATAGGCTGCCTGCAGATGATGCTCAGCGACCTGCCCCGCCGGACAACCCGCCTCAGGCTCCAGCACCGCAACGCGATACCCCATGGATTGAGCAGCATGCGCAAACATGCGACCGAGCTGGCCGCCGCCTAAAATGCCGAGGCAACTTTGATCGGTATTCGGCAACAGCGCCTGACGTGGGTGTGGTTGGGTATCGATAGTCATGATGTCAAACTGAAAGCGGTGCGACCCTTAGCGCTAGGCCAATGAAGAATCGCACCAGATACTACATGGCACAAGGGAGAAAAATAGATACTCCCCATTAAATTTATAAAAACAGGTCTATTCCGCACTTTTTTATTAGTGCATTAAAATATACTGGATAGGAGTACCCATATATTTAATGCACATAAATGCATGCAAATGAAGCAAATTGAAGAAAGCTAAAGCGAATGCAAGCAGCTCAGCGCATTCAGGCATCGCCCTCCTCAACCAACATCCACGTTACACCGGCAAAATCATGTCACGCGCAACCTGAGTCTGTTTGATGCGGAAGTCCACCAGTTTTTGCGCCAGCGCTTCATCGGTCGTCGCCAGCATGGCAATCGCTGCAAGAGCTGCATTCGCCGCCCCTGCCTCACCGATCGCAAACGTCGAGACCGGAATCCCCTTCGGCATCTGCACAATCGACAATAAGGAATCTTCACCACGCAAATATTTCGACGGCACGGGTACGCCCAGTACCGGCACGATAGTCTTTGCTGCGATCATCCCCGGTAAATGTGCCGCACCGCCGGCACCGGCGATGATCGCACGCACACCGCGCTCACGGGCAGTCTCGGCATAACGAAACATCTCATCCGGCATACGATGCGCAGAGACGACCTGCGCTTCAAAAGCGATACCGAATTCTTTGAGCACGGCAACCGCATGCTGCATCACGTCCCAATCGGATGAAGAACCCATCACAACGCCGACAAGTACCGGGCTGACTGCCGCTTGATTTGCTTGCGTCATGATCAGGCCTTCAATGTCTCACCGGTCAGGCGCTCAAGCGCTTCGCGGTATTTGGCAGCTGTTTTTTGTACGACCTCATCAGGCAGATCAGGTGCGGGCGCTGTCTTTTTCCAGCTCGTAATAGTTTCCAGATAATCACGTACAAACTGCTTGTCGAACGATGGCGGCGAAATCCCCGTCGCATACGAATCTGCAGGCCAGAAACGAGAAGAGTCCGCTGTCAACACTTCATCCATCAAATGCAATACGCCGTCGTCATCCAGACCAAATTCAAACTTAGTATCGGCAATGATGATGCCGCGTGTAGCCGCATATTCTGCGGCCTCAGAATACAACTGAATACTGATGTCGCGGATCTTGGCAGCGAGTTCTTTGCCGATCAGCTCTTCTGTTTTAGCATAGCTGATGTTCTCATCGTGCTCACCCATTTCTGCTTTGGCCGCTGGGGTAAAAATTGGTGCTGGCAATTTTGCTGCCTGTGGCAAACCCACTGGCAAAGTGATATCGCAAATGGCGCCGGTATCCTGATAATCTTTCCAGCCGGAGCCGATGATATAACCACGCACGACGGCCTCGACCATGATCGGCTTCAAGCGTTTTGCTACTACCGCACGACCGCGCACTTGTTCGACTTCTTCAGCAGCAACAACCGTTTCCGGCGCGATACCAGTCAGATGGTTGGGCACGATATGTCCGAGTTTTTCAAACCAGAAATTAGCCATCTGATTCAATACGCGACCTTTATCGGGAATCGGTTCATTCATGATCACGTCAAACGCGGACAAACGATCGCTGGTAACGATCAGGAGTTTGTCGTCACCGACAGCGTAGTTGTCACGGACTTTACCGCGGCCTAGCAGCGGCAAGGAATGCAGAGTGGAATTGATTTGCGTCGTCATAATATTTACTTTTTAAAAGTACGCAGGGCGCAGTGTGCGCCCCGTCTTTTTTAAATTGATTTACTGATGTTACTGCAATGAGTTTGTTGCACTAAGCTGCTGGCTTATTTGACCAACTGAGCCAAGCTGCCTTTTTTGTATTGTTCAGCAATTTTTTCCAGAGGCATAGGCTTGATCTTTGCCGCCTGACCTTCGCAGCCGAATGACAGATAACGCGCTTTGCAGACCAGTTTTGCCGCTTCACGCGCTGGCTTGAGATAGTCGCGCGGATCAAATTTGCCTGGATTCTCAAACAAATAACGGCGGATTGCGCCGGTCATTGCTAAACGGATGTCAGTATCAATGTTGATCTTACGCACGCCATGCTGAATACCGATCACGATTTCTTCTACCGGTACGCCGTAAGTTTCTTTCATGTCGCCGCCGAACTGACGAATTTCTTCCAGCAGTTCTTGTGGTACGGAAGAGGAGCCATGCATCACCAGATGGGTATTCGGGATACGTGCGTGGATTTCTTTGATGCGGTCAATTGCCAGAATGTCGCCGGTAGGCTTACGTGAAAATTTGTATGCGCCATGTGAAGTACCGATCGCAATCGCCAATGCGTCGCACTGTGTTTGTTTGACGAAATCAGCGGCCTGATCGACATCGGTCAGCAATTGTTCACGAGTCATTTTGCCGTCGGCACCGTGACCGTCTTCTTTATCGCCCATCATGGTTTCCAGCGAACCGAGTACGCCCAGTTCGGCTTCTACCGTCACGCCGATGGAGTGCGCGAATTTGACAACTTCACGTGAGACTTCGACGTTGTAGTCGTAGCTGGCAACGCTCTTGCCATCTTCCATCAGCGAACCGTCCATCATCACGGAAGTAAAACCGGATTTGATCGCAGCCATACACACGGCAGGTGACTGACCATGATCCTGATGCATCACCACAGGAATATGCGGATAAGCTTCGACCGCGGCTTCAATCAGGTGGCGCAGAAACGCTTCACCCGCATACTTGCGGGCACCGGCTGACGCTTGCATGATGACCGGCGCACCGACTTCATCGGCGGCTTGCATGATGGCAGTGACCTGCTCCAGATTATTGACGTTAAACGCTGGCAAACCGTAGCCGTTTTCGGCGGCGTGGTCCAGCAATTGGCGCATGGATACGAGAGGCATAATAGAACTCCAGAAGTACGATTAAAAATCTGTGCGAGGAAAGCAATGGCTTGTGGCGAGACTGTTCTGCGACACCAACTGATTGCGCTCCGTCTGTTTAGTTATCTCCGACCTTGACGATTTTCAGCGCGTTGGTGCCGCCGATCTGGCCCATCGGTTCGCCCCAGGTCAATACGATCATGTCACCTTTTGCGACTACGCCGTTTTTCAACAAAATATCTTCTGCTGCTTTCAACACCAGTTCGCGATCATTCGAGTGCGGCAACGTATACGTCTGCACATTGCGGTACAAAGCGACTTTGCGCTGCGTTGCGATGCTGGGCGTCAGCGCAAATAAAGGAATATCAATATTATGACGGCTCATCCAGAGTGCGGTCGAGCCCGACTCGGTCAAGGCCACAATGGCTTTCACACGTAAGTGATACGCCGTGAATAAGGCACCGTAAGCAATCGACTGATCAATGCGGGTGAAGGTTTGATTCAAAAAATCTGCATCGAGTTTGCATTCCTGAAACTTCTCTGCCTCGACACAAATTGCCGCCATTGCCTCGACGGTTTCAACCGGATACTTACCGGACGCAGTTTCCGCGGAAGTCATCACTGCGTCGGTGCCATCCAGCACGGCATTCGCGACGTCGGATACTTCGGCGCGAGTCGGTACGGCATTGACAATCATCGACTCCATCATCTGCGTCGCCGTGATCGCGAGCTTGTTCGACGCACGCGCCATCTTGATCATGCGCTTTTGCAACGCAGGGACTGCGGCATTGCCAACCTCAACAGCCAGATCGCCACGTGCCACCATGATGCCGTCTGACGCATCCAGAATTTCCTGCAACAGCGGAATCGCTTCAGCACGCTCGATCTTGGCAATCATCATCGGCTTGTGACTGTAGGCTTCGCCGGCAATATTCGCCAACTGACGCGCCATTTCCATATCCGTTGCATTTTTCGGAAAAGACACGGCCACATAATCGGCTTGAAACGACATCGCTGTCTTGATGTCCTCCATATCTTTGGCGGTCAATGCCGGCGCGGTTAAGCCGCCACCCTGACGATTAATCCCTTTGTTATTCGACAGCTCACCACCTATTTTGGTGATAGTGTGAATTTCATTGCCAATGATTTTTTCTACGATCAGCACAATCAAACCATCATTGAGCAGCAAGACATCACCTGGTTTTACATCACGTGGCAGGGCCTTGTAATCCAGTCCGACACGCTCTTGATTACCCAAAGTGCAATCGGCGTCCAGGATAAATTTGTCACCGTTTGCAATCTCAATTTTGCTGTTTTCAAACTTGCCGATACGGATTTTCGGACCTTGCAGATCAGCCATAATGGCGATCTCACGACCACACTCCGCTGCTGCCTGGCGTACCAGAGTGGCGCGATCGATATGATCCTGCGCCTTGCCATGCGAAAAATTCAAACGAACAACGTTAACGCCTGCTTGCAGCATGCGTTTTAGAATCGCTAACTCTGTAGAAGCTGGGCCTATCGTTGCAACAATTTTGGTTCCGCGTGACATCTGGTCTCCTGATAATTGAATACTGCTCTGTCGATTTTTATCGCTTTATTACTCTTATTACATTGCGGTATTGCGATATTTTTTCTGTATTTTTGCTGCACTTATTGCCGCGGTACTTCGTTGCAGCAGTTCGTTCAAATAACCCTGTGCCTTACTTCACTGCACGTTGCAACAAAATTTCTACTGCTGGTAAGGTTTTACCTTCCAAAAATTCGAGGAAAGCGCCACCGCCTGTCGAGATATAGCCGACTTTATCCGTAATGTTGTACTTGGCAATCGCCGCCAGAGTATCGCCACCGCCAGCAATAGAGAATCCTTTCGAGTCAGCAATCGCCTGCGCCAATACCTTGGTGCCATTGCCGAACTGATCGAATTCAAACACGCCGACCGGGCCGTTCCAAACAATCGTGCCCGCCAGTTTGATTTGTGCTGCCAGCGTTGCTGCGGTAACGGGGCCGATATCGAGAATCATGTCATCGGCTTCGACATCGCTGACTGCTTTGACCGTGGCTACAGCGGTCGGGGAAAATTCTTTGGCGCACACAACATCGGTTGGAATGGGTACGGATGCACCGCGTTTGGCCATCATCTCGATGATGGCTTTTGCCTCATCGACCAGATCTGCTTCCGCAAGGGATTTACCGATCTTCAGGCCAGCTGCGAGCATGAAGGTATTCGCAATGCCGCCGCCGACGATCAGGTTATCAACCTTGTCTGCCAGTGACTTCAAAATAGTGAGTTTGCTGGATACTTTGGAGCCTGCAACGATTGCCACTAGTGGGCGTGCCGGATGGCCAAGCGCTTTACCCAAGGCATCGAGTTCTGCAGATAACAATGGACCGGCGCAAGCGACTTTGGCATATTTGGCGATACCTTGGGTCGTGGCTTCGGCGCGATGGGCGGTGCCAAAGGCATCATTCACGTACACGTCACACAGGGCTGCCATTTTTTGCGCCAGCGCGTCGTCGTTCTTTTTCTCACCTTTGTTGACGCGGCAGTTTTCCAGCAAAACGACCTGGCCTGCAGCAACATCAACGCCATCCAGCCAGTTTTGTTTCAGCTCGACGGACATACCCAGCAACTCTGATAAACGTGCTGCAACGGGTGCCAGACTGTCTTCTGCTTTAAACTCGCCCTCGGTCGGACGTCCTAGATGGGACGTCACCATGACGGCAGCGCCTGCTTTCAATGCTTGCTGAATCGCTGGAACTGAGGCGCGGATACGGGTATCTTCGGTGATATTGCCGTGATCATCCTGCGGCACATTCAAATCTGCACGGATAAATACACGCTTGCCCTGGAGTTGATTGGCGGCGATCAGGTCGCTGAGTCGATTAAATTGCATGGAGGTGGCGAATGAAAGAGGTGGGAGAAAAATCTAAGTCCCGTATTCTACCAAACAGCCGCCCCAGACTACACCGTTTTTAGCAGGTTTTGCGCAAAACAGATGTAAATCTTACAACCCCAGGCGAATGAAGGTGTATACCGCCATCCCGAAAAAAATCGTCAGCAGCATATTCCTCTTAACCAGGAAAAATGCCGTCGCTGCAATGCCAGCGATGAGCTTGGGATTCGTCATGCCAAATACGATATGTCCGTTATTCATGAGCAAATCAGGCATGATAATCGCTGCCAGAGCGCAGGCTGGCGCATAGCGCAAGGCCTCTTGTACTCGTTTTGGCAAATTAATACGATGGCCCACCAGCCAGAATGAGCTGCGTGCGATGAAGGTCGCTACGGCGAGCAATACGATCACCAGCCAGATTTCTCCCTCACTCATGGGTATCTCCTTCACTGTCGATGTCACCGGCCTGCTTCGCGGAGGCATTTTTCCCGTGCGCCTCCAGCCATTCTTCTGCCGCCATTGCGGCTCCCATACCGAGTACAACAGCGACCAGCAAACCAAGCTTGTAAGGAAAATCGACCAATAGCAGCGCGACCGTGCCTGCTACCACGACGCCGACCATTGCGGCTTTATTCATTACCAGAGGCAACATGATGCATAAAATCGCCAGAGTCCCGGCAAATCCCAGCCCCCAGCTCATTGGCACCTGACTTCCGAGCAAAATACCCACCACAGAACCTACCTGCCAGGAGGCCCAGTTAGGGATGATCAGACCTTTAAGATAAGGTAACTTACCTTTTTCATGACCAGAACCGGGAAAGCGCTGAATGAACAATGCGACGGAGATATCACCGGAAAAATAGCCGAGATAAGCACGCGTGCGCCAGGGTAAATGCGCAAAGTGCGGTGCAAGAATCGCTGAAAAAATGACAAAACGCAGATTTACGACTAACGCCGTAGCAAAAATAACCCAGGCTGGCGCATGTGCGGCGATCAACGGCAAGGAGGCCAACTGAGCCGAACCGGCAAATACCATGAAAGTCATACCGAATGCCTGCGGGACACTCAGACCGGCTTTAATCATAGCGACGCCGACAACCAGCCCCCATGCACCGATGCCAAACAGGCTAGGCATGCCTACTTTCAATCCTTCTCGGAAAGCAAGCTGATCGGATTCAAAACTCATGGGAGGCTTTATTTATGCGGAAAAGTCCATTATTTTACCGACTAAACTGATTCATCGCACATGCATCTGGCCCGCAATCCGTTAAAATCATACTATGTAGTGCCATATCAATCGCCACAAAAGTAACACCAGGCACGCGTCCCACAAAAGTTAACCGGAGAAATTCATGTCAGCTACCAGCACAACCAATAATAACGTCGTCGAATTGCAAGCCAACGATTTGCCAGCACATTGCCCCAATCCGGCAATGCCATTGTGGTCATCCCATCCGCGCGTCTATCTGGATCTGTCTCATGGCGGTTCAGCGACCTGCTCCTACTGCGGCACACACTACAAACTGGCACCGGGCGCCGTGATCAAAGGGCATTAAATTTCCATCGGGCACCGGCATTCATCCGTATTAGGCAATACCGAGTTTATATGGGAGTATAGAGACTCAACGTCGAATACACCGCATAAAACAAGCGGAACCAGATCGATGAAACAGGTACTCCCACTCAGTATAATTAACGCACCACCCGCAACATAACCGCATGAACATCTCAGGCCCGTCACCCGGAAGGCATTCATCATGGCAGCAAAAAAGCAGCTCAACGGCAGTGCCGACGAAGTGGAAAGCGCCTTTTATGACGCGATCAGTCGTGCTGATCTTGATGCTTTGATGGCACTGTGGGCCGAGGATGAAGAAATTGTCTGCATTCACCCTGGCTCTACCCGGCAAATCGGCCACGCCGCAATCCGCAGCTCATGGGAAGCCATTTTTGAACGAGGTAGCGTGCACATCCACCCCGTGCAATTGCATGCGACACATAATCTGATGACGGCGGTACACAGTATCATTGAGGAAGTTCAGCGCACCAACGATGGCGCGCAGGAAGTTCATATTCTGGCCACCAATATTTACGTCAAAACGCCGCATGGCTGGCGCATCGCCATGCATCACGCCTCGGTCGCCGCTGGCAAACCACCCATCGATTTATTTAAAGCAAGCGTATTGCACTGATCGTTTTATTTATGCACTACTCAGCCCCCCGCTGGCTGCCCTCCGGCCATCTGCAAACTATTTATCCGGCGCTATATATCCGCAAGCCCGAAGTCGCGTTTCGTCGTGAACGCTGGGATACGCCGGACGGTGATTTCATTGATGTCGATTTTGTCGATGGCGATACCAGCCAGCCCTTCGTGGTGCTATTCCACGGGCTGGAGGGATCCAGTGACAGTCACTATGCACGGGCATTAATGGCATTGCTCAAAGAAAAAGGCTGGTCCGGCGCAGTACCGCATTTTCGTGGCTGCTCGGGTGAGCTGAATCAGGCTCCCCGCTTTTATCATTCTGGCGATGCGCAAGAAATTGCCTGGGTGACGCAAAAACTGCATCAGCAATTTCGGGCGCGTGAAGGCAAGGGCAAATTCTATGCGGCGGGCGTTTCGCTAGGCGGCAATGCCCTGCTGCGCTGGCTAGGCGAATCGCCGCAGCAAGCCAGCATTGTTGATGCGGCATGCGCGATCTCCGCACCACTTGATCTGGCACAAGGCGGCGCCTCGCTGTCGAGCGGTTTCAATATGGTCTATACCAAAATGTTTTTAAAAACACTAAAACCCAAGTGCCTGCAAAAACTGCATCAGTTTCCCGGTTTGTTTAACCGCGATGCCATGTTAAATGCCAAGAATCTCTATGAGTTTGACAACGTCGTCACGGCACCTTTACACGGTTATCTCGATACCGAGGATTACTGGAATCGTGCCAGCGCCAAGCATGTGCTGGAGGATATTCGCGTACCGACTCTGGTGATGAATGCGAAAAACGATCCGTTTTTACCGGGTCAACATTTACCGAGTAAAGCCTCGCGACATGTCACACTGGATTATCCTCAACATGGCGGCCACGTTGGTTTTGCCGTTGGAAGCTTGCCAGGCAGCATTCACTGGCTGCCGCAAAAAATCCTGCATTTTTTTGAGCAGGACAGATAATCTGGCTCTTGCAATGGCAACGGCAACGATGAAAGTACAGCATGGATGAGATCGTCAAAGCGGCAATCGCCAAATGGCCCAACGTACCGCACTGCTACGGCTGGCTGGCACTCGACGCACGTGGCAACTGGCGCATGCGTGATGAACGTGCGCAAGCGCTCAAGCTGCCCGGAGACAAGATTAGCAATCCGGCGTTGTTAGGCTTTATCAACCGCAATTATCAATGTGATGATGCCGGTCGCTGGTATTTTCAGAACGGTCCGCAGCGGGTGTATATCGAGCTGGAGGCGACGCCGTATATCGCCCGTGTGACGCCACAAGGCCTCAGCCTGCAGTCAGGCGAACCACTGACCGATATACGCCATGTTTATCTCAGTAACGACGGCACTTTATTATTTGAAAACGCCAATGGCATCGCGCAACTCGATGACCGCGATATGGCGATTTGTCTTGAATGGATACGTAAGGATAATCAGCCGATCGGCGACGACGCCTTGTTGCACTGGCTGGAACACGCTGAACAAGCGTCGTCTACACCTTTATATCTACAGCTACCGGCTCAGGCAGCCATCCTGATAGAACAGTCGGATGTACTTGGTTTGATGAAAAAACGCGGATTTGTGGCGTCGCCCGCGCTAAGTGCACAGCATCTGGATTTACAAGAAAAATAAGGAAGCTTCAACGACCTCATAGGGAAACTTCTAAAAACCTCCACATGAAAAAATCCTGTCGACATGACTTACGCAAAGATCAAGACCTTTCACCACAGAGACATGGAGAAAAGGCAGGAGTAAGGAGTTCGATGGAATATCGATCAAATATCGACTAAAAGTTTTAGAAGCGCCCGCAAACCAATCCGCAGCATTCATGCGGCTTCCAGCGGCTTTTCACGCCAGAAGGCGCGTCAATATTGCGGATTCGTTTTTCATATCAACAACACTGAGGGAACTTTCTCTTCTTTTTCTTTTCCTCTGCGTCTTTATATCTTTGTGCCTCTTTGGTGAGAGGTCTTGGTTCTTAATAAAGCCTGCAAGCAAATCCAGTCTCTTACTTGCGGTTTTTCTCGTCTTTCATTTCTTCTTTGTGTTTCTCTTTCCACTCCCGCTCTTTCGCATCAATCACCGCCTGATCGTAATACTGCGCATCCGGGGCGCGGCGGGCAATATCAAGTTGCTGCAAAGCCGCTGGCAATGCACTGTTTAAAGCGTAAGCCTCTGCCAGTGCAATGTGCTGCAGTGCCTGCTTGCCTTGCAACTCATACACTTTGCCCAGCTGATTTTGCAGCTTGGGATCTTGGCGATATAACTGCACCTGATCACGCAAAAACCGGGCGGCATCTTCGTGACGATTCGCGGCGACCAGCGCATCCACGTATTGATACACAATGCCGCGAGACAATGGCAACTGCTGCATGGCTTGTTCTGCCAGTTTGACGGCAGCGTCAACTTGTTTGGTCGCCAGCTTGAGATCGATGTCGAGACTAGCAAACATGCTGGTCGTTTTCAGCGCTATTTTTTGTCGTGGAGACGATTCCACCTGTTTGACGACTTTATCGAGCAGCTCTTGCGCCTTCGCATAGTCTTTTTGCTTGTAGGCTAAAAAAGCAAAGCCATACCGTGCCGCCAGCTTGCTATCCTCCTGATCGGTCTTGATCTGAGTATCAAAGAAAGTGGAGGCGTCCATATACCCTTGCGGCGTATCCGTTTGCAGCACGCGCACACGAGCTCTGGCGAGTGAGAATTCAAGGCTGTCGACATACTGCTTATAGCGCTGGTCGATCATACGCGCCTGAATATCGGCCATCCTTTCGCTGGTCAAAGGATGACTGCGCAAATACGCCGGTGCCGTATCATTGTAATTACGCGTCGCAACTTGCAAACGACCAAAGAATGACACCATGCCCGCCGTGTCAAAACCCGCATCCCGCAAGATCTGAAAACCGACGCGATCCGCCTCACGCTCAGCCTCACGACTAAAATTTAATTGCCGCTGAATCGCAACGCCCTGCCCGCCCACAGCCAGCGCCATCGCGGCATCGGGACTGGATCGCGCCGCCAATGCCGCCAGAATCATGGCCGCGATCGGAATCAGCGAATCGACTTTTTGACTACCGATCATGCGCGCAATATGACGTTGTGCGACGTGACCAATCTCATGCCCCATCACCGATGCCAGCTCGGATTCGGATTGTGCCGCCAAAATCAAGCCCGAATGAAAGCCAATAAATCCACCGGGAAACGCAAACGCATTCAAGACCGGATCGCGCACAGCAAAAAATTCAAAGTCATACATCGCCTCGCCCCGCGCATCAGGACGCGTTTCTAACATCCGGTTACCCAAACGATTCAAATACTCCGACAAAGGTGCATCATCCATATAATCCGGATCACGCCGGACACTTTGCATGATCTGCTCACCAAGCTTACGCTCCATCAAGGGAGACAAATCCTGACGTTCAGTGTCACCTAAAGTGGGTAAATTTTGCGCCAGAGTAGAAGAAGGCGCGATGGAAGCAGAAAAAAAACAAGTCGCCGTCAGAACCGCAAGTCGCATGATTTTCATTGGTGAGGATGGGAGTTTCAGTTTCACAATGCTATGATACTTCGCTATTCAATTTGTTCCTGGATTGTTTTCAAAAATATCATACGTCACGCCGATTCGCGCTGATATTTTTTATCGACTACCGTTACTAAGGTTTTTAATTTTCTCGCTATGACAAACGATCACGCAACAACCTTGACCCATTTTGATGCCACTGGTCAGGCACATATGGTCGATGTCGCAGAAAAAAAGGACAGTCATCGCATTGCCATCGCCAGCGGCACTATCCGCATGAAAGCAGATACGCTAGCAATCATCACGCAGGGAACAGCAAAAAAAGGCGACGTACTGGGGATCGCACGCATTGCCGCAATCATGGCAGCCAAACGCACCAGTGATCTGATACCGCTATGCCATCCGCTCGCCTTGACGCGAGTTGCCGTCGATTTTAGTATCGACGCCGACAAGCACCGTATCAGCTGCACAGCCCAAGTAGAAACAGTAGGAAAAACAGGCGTAGAAATGGAAGCACTGACAGCCGTGCAAGTCGGCCTGCTCACCATCTATGACATGTGCAAAGCGGTCGACCGAGGCATGGTCATGACCGATATCCGCGTGATGGAAAAGCATGGCGGCAAATCGGGTGACTGGGTCAGCATGATCGATGCATAAATCACGTAGAAATCACACCGACGTCACATCGATCATAAGCAACTCAAATAAAACCGCTGAGCATCTGGTCTAGGCAAACTAGATAACTAAGGCGCATCACGAGGCGGCATGGTCTTAAAAACTGCGGCATAGCGATCATCTAAGGATGCCTGTACTTTCCAATAGTCGAAATACTCAGGATAGACAATCGGATGCAAACGCTGCAGAGTCAGCATCATCCGTTTTGCTTTCTCAGGTTGACCATTAAGCACATAAATTTCAGCCATTTTGCTCAGCACATGAACATAACCAAAACGATGACTCATCCGTTCGGCAAACGCAATTTCCTCACCTGACATGCCTTCGCGAGCGACCAGTTTGCTAAATTTAAAATAATCAAAAAACTGCGGAAATAAGGTGAATGTAGGCTTTTCCAACACCTGTTTCTGTATCACATAACCCGATTGCTCCCAGCGCAAAGCTCTGAAACCCGCAGTGACTCGTTGATAATCAAACGTAATAAGTATCAGCGCGAGACAAGCCACCATAAATATGGATACGATCACCCACGGATTGACCCTGACGCCCTCAGATGGCCAGCGTAACTGATGCATCATGCCCATCAAAATTCCGACCGGAATCAGTACAAATGCATACCAGAGTGGAAACTCCACCATGCTATGAATGAATACTGCGACAAAAAATAAATTAGCGAAGCGAGAATTAACCGTCGCACGCGGCAGGATGCACGCCCTTAAAAACCACCAGCCCAAAACAGAAAAAATGACAATAGTAGCGGGAAAGCCCAGCTCAGCCAAAAAATTCAAAATCAAATTATGCGAATGCTCAGCATACGTTGAGGAGCCAAAATCAGCAGCAATATTCACCTGCTCCGCACCAAAACCAAACCAGCCAACACCCAGCCACGGATGCTGCAAAGCCATATGCCAGGCCTGCTGCATCAAAACCAATCGCTCCGAACGACCTCCAACGTGATCTGCGACTGAGCCGCTGGCGAAGCCGATTAGTTCGCCTAATACAGGCAAGCTAACAACAAATCCTACATACAATATTCCCAGAGCGACGATCAGCCAGCGGCTAACCGTTCTGCCCTTCTCAATACGAAAAATAGAAATCAAGATAAAGACAGGCACAATCAACCAACCAATCCTGGACTGTGTTAACGCAAGTCCCCATAGCATTGCTATTACAAGCGAGACGACAAATGCTTTACGGATCAAAAAACGTTGGTATAGCCACCAAATTGACGCAAGCCCAAAGCAAAATAACAAAGCCAATTGGTTAGGCTGCGCAACGTTCGCATAGGGACGCATGAATGGCTGTGCTGAGGGCGCTATGTACATTATCAACGGGCTAGCATCAAATCCGATGGCCTGGATTACTTGCATAATCACTGAAAGTAAAGCTGCTAACAAATGCGCAATTGCTAACGCACAGCAAATCGACTCAGCGCCTGATTCTGGATAAGCGTAACTGGCGCCAACGACTAATGCCAATCCGAAAAAGAGGAAATAGAGTGATGGAAGCAATAAGTCACTTTGTATCAAAACAATATCAAAGAACATTTGCAAAAATATTGCCCCAATTCCAAACACAGGAATGATTACTACTTGCGGAGTAATTAAACGTGGCGACTGAAATATTGCTAAGTAGCTAGAAATTATAAATAGTGCGAAGACGGTTAATATGTCGTGGTAATAAGTTCGATAAGGATGAATGTGATGAGGATGGACATATGACATAGTTAAAAATATAGTAAAAATCAATAGTCCATATTCATTTTTTTTCAATGAAAACATTTACAAAGCTTCTCAAAATTTTTCAACTACAAATTTACATAACAAATAGCTAAATTGTCTAATTTCGCTAAAATTGCTCTTAGTTAGCGGTAATTAATTCCGTTTAAAAAAAACTGCTTATAGGCAAATAACCCACTAGTTTTGCAGTTTTTGAATCTAATAGAACAGTCCAATTTGCTGTTTTTGATGCTATAGGCAGAAATAACAAATCATCGCTAGTGATTTCCGTTTTCTTAATAGCTGCATCAATAATTTTTTGTTCTTTAGGGTAATGCAAATAAAGTACTTTTACCGGCCTCGCTTTACTCAGGACTTGTGGCACTGACTCAGAATACGATTGCCAATAACTAGGACGAGTTCCAATGTCATTTCCGGCCAGAGCTTTAGTAATTGCATCTATCTTTTCCTCTCCAGTTATACTCGTTCTAGTTCCTAAAACAATCGGACCACCTAGTATTGAGCTTTTGAACCGGGCATGTGCCTGTGAGAGCTCGCTATCTGCGATATCAACATCCGTAATAACCCTAAAAAATACTCTCTCAAAAACTACAGCAACAGGTCTTGCTAAGTAAATACTGTGAACTCCATAAAATAATCCGCATAATTGGAGTACTACAATGAAACCAAGATCTCTGATTAACTCTGCCCTTTTTTTGCCTTGATCAAAGATAACAAATGTCAGCAAAGGCCCCAATACTAGGTCAACGCTAATCAATAAAATGAGCAAGGAAATTCCACCGGACATTTCGCTAAACGGCCACGGATACCAAACAAACAAAATTAAAATCGCCACAAATCCAGCCACAAATCCAGACAGCAATAAATGAAGCATTGCGGCCTTCAATCGGAACAAAAGTGTATTAATCGACATTTTTATAACCTTTAATTTTGAGTAAACTATTACCCCAAAATGTACTAATTTACGAATAAGACGAATACCGATAAATATTCTTAGTATAAGGATATGACTATAAGAAATAAAGCCCGCTATCGCGGGCCATATTGATTAAAAGTGCTGCTGCCATTAATTACGGCATTCGGCAGGAACATATTTATAAATCGCGGTAACTGCACCAGCTGCACATGCCCAGTTAACAGTTCTTGCACCAAGTGACGGTGTCAAAGTCATCGTTACAGTACCAGCCTTTGCAGTTGATATACCGGTAATTACACCGGTAGCATCTGTACATTTTACAGATGTGGTATTCACTGTTGCAGTAACCATGTCATCAATCCCCTTACAGCTACCTGCGGCTATGATATTTGCACTAGAGATATTCTCTGTGACGGTTGCTTTAAATCCTGACATAAGGTTAGTTGTCTCGGCAATACGGCTACGAATTGTATAGTCTTGGTATGCTGGTAAGGCAACTGCTGCCAAAATACCAATAATTGCTACGACAATCATCAATTCAATCAAAGTAAAACCAGTTTGATTATGCCGGCTCATTTTTGCTGTTTTCATTTTCAAACTCCCTGGCTGCAAATATATTATTTAAATAACTCTATGTAAAACATCAGCAAACAACGTGCCAGAGCCGTTAATTTCTATTAAGAATAAACAGATGGGCATAGCGTTTTATGAAACGAACCAGCATTCAATTTTCTATGAGATGAATAAACTATTTTGCCAAGATCTAGAATCAAATTTCCTCAAGAGTCTGCATCGCTTATCTGATCACCTTTAGTTACACATCTTTCAAATTGCATTTGATGAAACTAGAGCATCAGAAGTCCTTCTTTTGCGGACGGCAATCTTATAACTATTTAGATTTTGCTAGTTTTGGATCGTTTGAGTATTCACTAATTACTTTTAATTTACAGTAAGCACAAAAAATAAAGCCCGCGGTTGCGGGCTTTATTGAGCAAAGAGCTTACAACTATTAGTTACGGCACTCAGCAGGAACATATTTATAAATCGCAGTAACTGCACCAGCTGCGCATGCCCAGTTAACAGTACCTACACCAACTGTTGGCGTCAGCGTCATCGTTACAGTACCTGCTTTTGCAGTTGATATACCAGTAATGACACCAGTAGCATCGGTACACTTAACAGATGTAGTATTAGTTGTAGCTGTCACCATATCTGTAACACCTTTGCAACTACCAACGGCGATAGCATTAGCATTAGCAATGTTTTCTGTTACTGTCGCTTTGAAACCAGCCATCAAGTTTGTTGTCTCAGCAACACGACCACGGATTGTGTAATCCTGGTACGCAGGCAAAGCAACTGCAGCCAAAATACCGATAATCGCTACGACAATCATCAATTCAATCAAAGTAAAACCGGCTTGTGCACGTTGCATCATTTTTGTGGATTTCATTTTAAAACTCCTTGGTTGCAATAAATATTTCGGATGAACTACGCAGCAGTATGAGCAAACACCATGCCACATTGATTCTCTTATTTTCTTACCTAGAAAATGACAAAAAAAAGCTGTTAACTGATGCCTAGACTGACAAATTTTGTCCTATTTTTATTGATCTCAAAAATATGTCAGTTTTTAATTATTCAGATATAAATAATAATTTAGTGCCAGACAAATCAATAACATCACCGCTTGTAAGCAGCAAAGGTTTGATGTTGATACTCTGTTCATTTAGCAGAGGATGAGAGTCCCCGTCAACATGAGCAATATAATATGTCCCCTCTTGCTGAGTAATTGCAATAACTTGAATAGCTGGATTACCAATTGTTGTAACTGGCTTACTCAATATCATTTCTCGTCCAAAATTTGAACCATTTTGAACCTTTATCCGAGCATATTTAGGTTCATTTTTGATAGGCGTTAACTTATCAGATAAAAAAGCAGAGCCATTGTGTTCAGACTCAGCCTGAAATCGCAGCTTATATTTACCAACATCAATCACATCATCATGCTGCAACAAGTGTTTTTTGATGGGCTGCCCATTAACCATGGTGCCGTTGGTGCTGCCCAGATCGAGTACGAATGATCCTGTTGATGTGGTGTCGATTACCGCGTGCTGACCGCTGATAGTTAAATGATCAATAGGAATATCGTTCGTAGGGCGTCGTCCGATTGTCAGCCGGGGTTTGAGGATACTGATTTCTTTTTGAACCAGACCATTGAAAGTGACGACGATTTTCGCCATAGTGCTCTCTTTTAAAAAAACCTGACCACGGTGATTGATCTATTTTGACAGGATGTAATTCTTTAGTGATTGTGATCCTAGTTTCGAAATTCTCATCAAAATCACTGAAATATTATCGCGACCGCCCTGGTCATTTGCGCTATCAATTAGGACTTGGCAGCATAGTTTTAAATTATCGGCATGCAGCCTCATCAGATGGAGAATTTGATCATGATTGAGCATATCGGTCAATCCATCAGAGCATAGCAGGTAAATGTCGCCCTCCTCCATTGGATGCTCGTGAATTTCCACTTCTACCTCGTCTTGTGCGCCAACTGCTCTGGTGATGAGATTTTTGATCGGTGAAAACTGGGCGTTCTCTTCGCTGATTAATCCGGCATCAATTTGCGCTTGCAATACGGAATGATCATGAGTGATCTGTCGTAACTTGTCAGATCTATATTGATAGACCCGGGAATCACCGACATGCGCAACCAATAATTTATCGTAATGGCAAAATGCAACGACAACCGTGGTTCCCATGCCGATGAGCTCAGCGCTCTCCTGTGCTGCACCCCAAACCTGATTATTGGCTAAATCAATAGCATCTTTAATCCATCGCATAGCGATCGATGTTTTATGTCCAAACAGAGAGGAAAATGTCGAAGATTTTTTACGAAGTAGCTGTTGCCTAATACTGTCAACAGTCATTTTACTAGCGACTTCACCAGCATTGTAGCCACCCATGCCATCAGCCAGTATTGCGAAATCCGCTTCTGCACATATTTCTATGGCATCTTCATTGTGCGCACGTACCAGTCCGGTATCTGAGAGACCTGCAAACTCTAATACGCGTTGAAATGACATGGATATAGAAGTAGTTAAGTTCAGGCTATGCGTTAAAGGTCATTGGCATTTATGAAAACTGAAAATGCAGTCAGTAAGCCCATGTAGCTAAGCTTAACACCAACCAGAGGAATTGTTGCGTAAAGATAAGTAATTTCCAACATTACCCATACCATCAACTGCTATCGGAGCTTAATCGCAGTCTGTTCTTTGATGTTTATATAAAAACTGTCGTGACAAAGCTGCATCCCTCTTGCATGATCACATCGCAAAAAAATTCAAGGATCAGATGCAACTTTATCGACCTGCTTATAGAGTATTGCGATCAACTACTAGTTCCATCAATCAGCACTTACCTAGTTATACATATCTATCGATCATGTTGTCATAAAAAAAGGGGAGCAAAGCTCCCCTTTTTTAGACTTGAAAAAATTACAGCATGGCTTTCAGCAAACGCGCCATTTCTGACGGATTTTTAGTGGCCTTGATGCCGCATTCTTCCATGATGTCGAGCTTGGCTTGTGCCGTGTCAGCACCGCCAGAGATCAGCGCGCCAGCATGGCCCATGCGCTTGCCCGGAGGCGCAGTCACACCAGCGATGAAGCCGACAACTGGCTTCTTCATGTTGTCACGTACCCAGTAAGAAGCATTCGCTTCATCAGGACCACCGATTTCACCGATCATGATGACGGCGTCAGTATCTGGATCATCATTGAACATCTTCATGATGTCGATGTGTTTCAGACCATTGATAGGATCACCACCAATACCAACAGCAGAAGACTGACCCAGACCCAGTGCAGTCAATTGACCTACTGCTTCATAAGTCAGTGTACCGGAACGGGAAACCACGCCGATACGACCTTTACGGTGGATATGGCCTGGCATGATGCCGATCTTGATTTCGTCTGGCGTGATCAGACCTGGGCAGTTAGGGCCGAGCAATTTTGTTTTGCTGCCGGACTTAGCCATGCGATCTTTCAACATCATCATGTCACGCACAGGGATGCCTTCAGTGATGCAAATTGCCAGGTCCAGGTCAGCTTCTACGGCTTCCCAGATGGCAGCAGCTGCGCCTGCTGGTGGAACGTAGATCACGGAAACTGTCGCACCAGTAGCCGCTTTAGCTTCAGATACGTTAGCAAAAATTGGAATGCCTTCGAAATCTTCGCCAGCTTTTTTCGGGTTCACGCCAGCGACGAAACAGTTTTTACCGTTTGCATAATCGCGGCACATGCGGGTATGGAACTGGCCAGTTTTGCCAGTGATACCCTGGGTGATGACTTTAGTGTCTTTATTAATCAGGATGGACATAGTGATTCCTTGCGATAATTAAGCGTGAGCTGCAGCAGCGGCAACAACCTTCTGTGCTGCTTCTTCCATCGTGTCAGCCGCGATGATAGGCAGGCCAGAGTCAGCCAGCATCTTCTTGCCGATGTCTTCGTTAGTACCCTTCATACGCACAACCAGTGGTACTTGCAGGGAAACTGCCTTGGATGCAGTGATCACGCCTTCAGCGATCACGTCACAACGCATGATGCCGCCGAAAATGTTGACAAGGATGGCTTTCAGGCCTGGGTTTTTCAACATGATCTTGAAGGCTTCCGTTACTTTTTCTGCTGTCGCACCACCACCTACGTCGAGGAAGTTGGCTGGTTCGCCGCCGAACAATTTGATGGTATCCATCGTTGCCATGGCCAGCCCAGCACCGTTTACCAGACAGCCGATATTGCCGTCGAGGGAGATGTAAGCCAAGTCAAATTTGGACGCTTCGATTTCAGCCGGATCTTCTTCATCCAGATCGCGGTAAGCCACGATTTCTGGTTGACGGAACAAGGCATTCGCGTCGAAGTTGAATTTTGCATCCAGGGCGATCACCTTGCCAGAGCCTGTCAGGATCAAAGGATTGATCTCTGCCAGGGAGCAGTCAGTTTCCATGAAGGCTTTGTACAAACCTTGCAACTGTACGCGTGCATCAGCGATAGAGCCTTCAGGCACGCCGATTTTACGAGAGATGTCGTCAGCTTCCGCATCTTGCAGACCATTGGTCGGGTCGATCGCTATGGAGTGCAACAGTTCTGGATGTGATTCTGCTACTTCTTCAATATCCATACCGCCTTCGCTGGAAGCCATCAAGACCACGCGCTGGCTGATACGGTCAGTGACCATACTGACATACAGTTCTTTTTTGATATCGGCGCCTTCTTCGATCAACAGGCGACGAACTTTTTGACCCTCAGGACCAGTCTGATGCGTGACCAGTTGCATGCCCAGAATCGCATCTGCGTATTCGCGTACTTGCTCCAGAGATTTAGCAACTTTAACGCCGCCACCTTTACCGCGACCACCTGCGTGGATTTGCGCTTTTACGACCCAAACCGGGCCACCCAAAGTTTCAGCCGCTTTTACTGCTTCATCAACGGTTAAACATGGGATACCGCGCGGTACAGTTACTCCAAATTTGCGGAGAATTTCTTTACCCTGATACTCATGGATTTTCATACGACTTCCCTTCAGACACTGAGGTATTAGTTAATAAGTAAAACAACAAAAACGAACTAGCTGGATGATTTTGCGTCAGACGGCAAACTAAAAGCTGTCGACCAACGCGGGTAATACTGCGCAACCGCTGGCCCATCCAGGCGCAGCGCATGGCAACGATTAAGTTGAAACGGTTGTTGTGTTTGCTCTGACGCACTGGCGCTATCTCTAGTATCAATCACATCGCCTGCAAATGCCTGCACTGCTGCCGTCGGCAGAATTTGTGCCAGCTCTGTAATGTGAGTACATCCATGAATGCCGGACAATCGCTCTTTGACGCCCTGGCGAAATTGTCGAAACAAATTGAGTCCGATCAATTTCCTGTAATCAGGACTAATGGTGTTGCAAAACCCAGGATAAGGAACAGCATCTGAAACAGCCACGGCATCAACAATCGTTAAATTAGTATCGATAGTGATGCGCAAACTAAGATCGTGCAGCGCGGTGCCAACAGGGCGAATGCCTGAAGCAAGTTTGATGTCACGAGTTTTGGTATCGGTGATGTGGGCGTCGAGATCCCACAATCCGTCGTCACGAGCGAACGCGTTGATCTGGATTGAGCGCGTATGCTTCAGCGCACGTCCGATAGTTGTTGATGGTAAGGGCATAATGCCTGCTGGCGGCTATTTCAGAATAAAGAGCCACAATTGCGTGTCGTTACCGCAGCTTCTACGATAACAGCCGCTCCTGCGGCCCTGCAAAAAACCACAGAAGTGTAGCACAAGTGCTCAAGCAATCTTCATTTAGCGAGGTATTTACTCTCCAAATTCAAGAATTATTTGTATCATCAAGCTACATATCTATGGCTAATTTGATCATATTTTCGACATGTTTTTACTTAGCTCAGCTCTTCGCTATCCCAGTCATCCTCTCTGGGCGCTCTCATCGCGAATTGAATTGCCTTTTGTGAAAATCCGCGTTGTTGCAAAAACCGAGCTTGCTTCGCCCTCTCTATATGATCCGTAGCTTTACACGGAAATTTTCTGTGCAATACTTCTATCGCCCGACCGGACTCCGTAAGGCTTATCTCAGCTTTGATACGAGATATTTCCTGATCATCCATCTGATGGCTTTGTAACTCAGCCAAAATACGCTGATTACCAAAGCGAGCAATCCGCCGGTTCACCAAAGAATCGGAGAAGCGTTCAGCAGACAAATACTTAGCCGCCTCTAACACATCTAATAAAGCTGACACATCATCCCCATCTTGGGCATAACGCTGCAGCTTACGCGCCAGCTCGATACGGCTATGTTCGCGCATAGACAAGTACCGGAGAGCGCGTGCTTTTAAGCTGATTTGTGGTCTAGGCATAAAGTCATAAGCTCAATAAAAAACGCCGGCACATTCTTTAAGAGTGGATCCGGCGTTTAATGGAGATATCACAAAGTGTGGATGAAATTAGCCGCGCATGACGAACAACACCGTCGAACCCAACTAAATATTGCGTCTCACTTACTCGGCGACAGGTGGCAATAAAGGCACATTCAAATGCGCACGAACTTTATTTTCAATTTCGCGTGACAACTCTGGGCGCTCTTTCAAATATGTCCGGGCATTGTCTTTACCCTGACCAATACGCTCGCCGTTATAGCTATACCAGGCACCCGCCTTCTCAATGATCTTGGCTTCTGCGGCCAAATCCAGGATCTCGCCTTCACGTGAGGTTCCTTCGCCATACATGATGTCGAAATGCGCCTCTCTGAATGGCGGCGCCACCTTGTTTTTCACCACTTTCACTTTTGTTTCGTTACCGATGACTTCATCGCCCGACTTGATTGAGCCGGTACGACGAATATCCAAGCGAACCGATGCATAAAATTTCAGTGCGTTACCACCAGTAGTCGTCTCAGGGCTACCAAACATCACACCGATCTTCATACGGATCTGGTTAATAAAAATAACCAAAGTATTGGTGCGCTTAATGCTACCAGTCAATTTACGCAGAGCCTGCGACATCAGACGTGCCTGCAAACCAGGAAGCGAGTCACCCATATCGCCTTCAATCTCAGCGCGTGGCGTCAATGCCGCGACAGAGTCGATAACGACAAGATCGACGCTGCCGGAACGAACCAGGGCATCCGTAATTTCCAAAGCCTGTTCACCTGTATCAGGCTGAGAAATCAACAGTTCAGACAAATTCACACCCAGCTTTTGTGCATAACCCACGTCAAGCGCATGTTCTGCATCAATGAACGCACAGGTACCACCTAATTTCTGCATCTCAGCAATAGCTTGCAGCGTCAGAGTTGTCTTGCCTGAGGATTCAGGTCCGTAGATTTCAACAACACGACCACGTGGCAAACCACCGACACCGAGAGCAACGTCCAGACCCAAAGACCCTGTCGATACAACCTGAACCTCTTCTACGACCTCGCCATCGGCCATCCGCATAACGGAGCCTTTACCAAATTGCTTTTCAATCTGCGCCAGAGCGGCAGCCAATGCTTTGCTTTTGTCAGAGCTGGAATCGGATTTTTTGTCGTCCATGATTTCTTTCGGAAATAGTGCGCTTGGTTATTGTTACGCTTAATTGTCGGTTACCTAATTTTACTAACTGAGAACAGTCAAATTCTCGTTTTTATTTAATCTGACTATACTGTATAAAAAATCAGTGATTTATGCAAGCATGTTTTTTAAATTCTTCAAACCAACATAGTAACCATGATCCGTGCGAGTTGCCTCCATATTGCATAGTTTCAGTTTTTATTTAACTTTGAATTTTATTCAGCTAAGTCTGAACTTTGGAGTTGTGTTTGTACATTGCATTCAGTTTTTGGAGACAACACGGCCTGCGAAACGGTGCAGACGTTTTCAACGACCCGGACTTGAACTCTTGTTTGAGTTAGTGTCGAGCACCACGTTCGCACTCACAACAATCCCAATTGCAGTTAACCCTAAACTACCAATCTGTTGGCCAAAATTCGATGATCACCAGGCATCTAATTTGGAGTGGAATTGATTGGTTCGACATCAATGGCTACTTGGGGAAAGTCTAGTTTCTTTAGTTGCTCCCCCTTACAACTTGGAGTAAATACTTTGACGGAGTTTTTTGTTGGAACCGTAGTATCAACCTAAATCCATTCAACAAGTGCCGGAGGAACACCAGCTAATCGATTGACACGCCAATATTTTTCCCAATGTTGAAACCGTTCGGCAAAACAGTTTTTTCGTTACTACAGTGATCAGATAATACTTTTCGAACTTGATCGATCCCCAGCTCGGGGAGGGGGCTTACTATACGTCCGAGCATGTTGGTAGAATTAAATTGCATCATATTAAGAGCCATATTCGAAGAAAATTTCTACGCGGCTGCGTCCTTAACTTCCACGATCGGAAGATAGGCAACAAGTTGCAAAGGGAATGCCAACGCTTGTGGCCGGGGTTTTCCTTCTTGCATAATGATGGGTCGATGTCTGCAATTACATCTGCTTGCTCATCAATCCCAAGGGCATCGGTTTTTTGCTGTAATAGATCCCCTTTGACCAACCGGCATAAGGAGTAATGGCTTCATCGTAATGTACGGATCTAGCGCCACCATTCCAACTATCTCGACCAATAAAACAGCCCCACCAACGGCACCTTTGCTAACAGCATTGCAGAAAACTGTGGTCGTACCACTTGAAAGGAATGCCGCTTGCCCAAATATCCAATAATCTGCCGAACGCGTTGTGATTACAGGTACTACGAGGACTGAACGCCGTTTCATTTCAACGCTGGAATCCGCTGTGCCAAGATAAATTGCCATCAGCTTTACGTCCTCAATTACGCTAGCCATCGCTGCCTCATCTGACATATCAAAGCCAAATCGAATTGCGAGCTTTTGCAATTCCTTGGCAAGCACTTGGTGGTTTAATATGCTCATCGGCACAAAGACGACATTCGGACTGCGCATCAAACGCAGTCCACAAAATATAGTGCGGGAAAATTTATGGGTGATCAACTCACTCGAAAATTTGTACCAAGAATCGTCCAACTTTTTTCAAGCTTGCCTCTCGAGTAGGAATAACTTAACCGCCAAAATTTCTACAAGTTCACCCGGGAAGCTTTAGACATCCCTTTAGCTGATCAACAAACCAACGACCAGCGGGCCCGGGAGGTGCAGATGCTTGATGGAATGCTGAGACAATTAAGTTAAATCCCGCCTTGGGCAATTCATCCGATTCCAGGATGACCAACTCACCTTCCGAAATTTCTTTTGCTACAGTGTGAATTGGCATGCTACCCCATCCAACGCCATCTCTGAGAAAAGCATGTTTAGTAGAGAGATCAGCAAGGCGCCAAGTAAGTGGTGATATCACACCATAATCTTGGCCAGCCATTAAATCGGACCGATCAGTTAACACTAGTTGAACATGCTTTGCTAATTCACGTTTCGGAATTTTTGAATTAAATTCTGCCAAAGGATGATTTTTTGAAGCGACAGTTACTAACGGAATTTCCCCAAGTCGTTCGCCGACGAGTGAAGGAAAAGTCACAGGTAAAGAACCGAGAATTCCTAGACTACAACGTGCTTCCAATATTGGTTGATACGCAGCGCCTAGTCCCTCAACAAAAATTCTCAATGGTGTTAGAGGGAATTTACTTGCAAATGCTTTAGCTACTGCACTAACGACTGCAGTAGGAAAGAAAACGTCAATCACAACAGAAAGTTCTGGTTCAACCCCCGAGGACATTAATTTTGCACGAGCTTTCAACGTGTCGACACCAGCGACAATATTGCGAGCATCAGCAACAAGTAAGACGCCTTCTGGAGTTAACTTTGGTATCCGTCCAGTCCGATCAAATAACACGACCCCAATCTGATCTTCAAGACTACTTACCCAACCGCTCACTGCGGACTGTACACGGTTGAGCTTTCTACCTGCAGCAGAAAAGTTTCCTTCGTCGACTGCACAAATAAAAGTTCTGAGTTGATCTAACGATATCCCGTCTAACATGACGCTCCTTCTATCTCAAAAACAGATGGTATATATCTCAATATATCATCTTTTCAAGATTGATGGAGGTGCGTACGATTCGCTCTCATGGTGGTTAAGTTAGAAAGGAGATCAAATGAAGCAGCGAAATTTAAATGCGTTACAAACTGTGTGACGAAGCGCTTTGCTTAATTTCGCACTGCCAATCAAAGAACAACATCCGGCATGAATAAGCCGTAATTACCTCTATTTAGCAATCAAAAAGGAATATTTCTATGCGTAAAACTATTATTGCTGCCCTCTTAGCTGTTGCAGGTTTTTTGGGTACTGCACATGCTGAAACTGCAACTTATAACATTGACCCCACACACACTTATGTGACATTTGAGGTGACACATTTTGGTACATCTACAAATCGAGGTCGCTTCGATAAAAAGGAAGGAACTGTAGTTTTGGATTTGGCTGCACAGTCTGGAAAAGTCGATCTGACGATTGATTCAAGATCAATCACTACCGGCCTTGCAGCGTTTGATCAACACTTGCAAACAGCAGACTTTTTCGACTCAGTTAAATATCCTACCGCGAAATTTACCGCAGACAAAATTAGCTTCCATGGAGAGAAAATTTCCGAAGTAAAAGGGGAATTGACTCTATTAGGAAAGACTAAGCCAGTCTTGTTGAAGGCAACCAATTTTAATTGCTATATGAATCCAATTATTAAACACGAAGTTTGTGGTGGAGACTTTGAAACGACGATACAACGAACACAATGGGGAATGAACTGGGGATTAGATTATGGCGTTCCAGATACAGTCAAATTAGTAATTCAAGTTGAAGCAGTTAAACAATAATCTGCTGAAGTAAAAATAGTAACGAACTTTAACAATTTTTTGAAATTTACGAAAATTAAAGGAAATAATATGAAACTTCTTCATTTAGATTCAAGCATATTAGGTGCTGACTCCGTGAGCCGTAATCTCTCAGCAGAGATAGTCAGCCATTTCAAATCCAAGCATCCGGAAATTACTGTGATTGCCCGTGATTTAGCTTCTGATCCAGCATTGCATTTATCAGGAACCCATCTCGCAATCATGCACGGGGTAGAAATCAATGACGATATTATTAACGCGGATATTGCAAAAGGTAATGCTTACCTAGAAGAGTTGTTTGATGCTGATGTTTTGGTTATCGGAACACCAATGTATAACTTATCAATTCCAACTTCGCTGAAGGCTTGGATTGATCGCATCGCAATTGCAGGAAAAACTTTTCAATACACGGCGACCGGTCCTGAAGGCTTACTGAAAAATAAGAAGGCAATCATTGCCTCTGCACGTGGTGGTGTTTATTCAGCAGGAAGTCCAGCGGCAGCTATTGAGCATCAGGAGTGTTACCTCGTCGGATTATTGGGTTTTCTCGGCGTGACAGATGTAACTATTGTCCGTGCAGAAGGACTGGCGTTCGGGCCAGACGTAAAAGCTGCAGCTTTAAAACAAGCTTCGGTACAAATCGCTTCGCTGGAAGCTTAAGCTTTCCAATTAATTCTTAAAGGAAAAAACATGAAACAGTCTATTATCGGATCAGGCAACGTTGGTACTGCACTTGCACGGCATTTTTCACGAAATGGGATTGAAGTAAGTATCGCAAATTCACGTGGTCCGGAATCGATTCAACCAATGGTGACTCAAATCGGTGGGAAAGTAACCGCAAAGGAAATCGAAGAAGCGATCAAAGCAGACGTCATTATTTTAGCAATACCATTCCGTGCTCATCCATTAATTGGAAAAATGCTCTCTGACTGGAGTGGCAAAATCATTATCGATGCGATGAATGCATATGGTATCTCACCAGATGAATTGAAAGGACATGCATCGAGTAATTTGGTTGCAACATCATTTCCTGGCGCAAAAATTGTTAAAACACTTAACCAATTACCTGCAAAATTGTTGGCAATGAACCCAGCTGAAGGTGGTGGTCGCCGAGTAATGTTCGTATCTAGTAATGATACGAAAGCAGCTGAAGTTGGATCCCAATTAGTTTCTGATTTAGGTTTTGCACCAATCTTTCTCGGCAGAATTGATCAGGGGGGGGCTCTACTCGGGATGGGCGGGCCGTTGATCCTTCAAAATCTGATCAAATTTGGATAAGAACATACGTTTAAATTTAAATGATGTAGTCAACTGAAACTTTAAGGGGACTCATCGTTTTGAATTGCTTCAGACGATCCAATTCTTCGAATTGAGCGAGTTGAATTTTTTAAAAAAATATCGTCACATTATTAAAGCCAGCATGAGTTCCTCCATTTTAAAAATCAGCCCTCTTGGGTCAGTTTGGAAAACAATCGACCCATTTCTGATTTGCGTACACCATAATGACGAATATCCACCAGGTAACGAAAATTTTGGACCGCAAAATGGAATTGAAACAATCTATTGGCCTGAAAGTTCTAAGTCCAAACGTTGGAGCATGTACCATGGAAAGAAAGTACCTGGATTTCCCGCACATCCTCATAGAGGATTTGAAACTATTACTATTGTACGTAAAGGCCTAGTTGATCATTCTGATTCGTTGGGGGTTCGCGCTAGGTATGGAGATGGCGATACGCAGTGGTTAACAGCCGGCCGAGGCATCGTACATTCCGAAGTCTTCCCATTATTAAATAAAGATAAGTCTAATCCATTAGACCTAATACAAATTTGGCTAAATTTGCCAGCAAAAAATAAATTAGTCGATCCGAACTTCACTATGATTTGGGCTAAAGATATCCCTAAATATAGCTTTTGGAAATCGAATAAAAAAACTGAAGTACATTGTATTGCAGGAGATTTCCTCGGCGAACCCACTACAAAAATGCCGAAGCCTCCTCCAAATTCGTGGGCCGCTGATCTTGTGAATAATGTGGCGATTTGGACCATAAAGATGGAGCCGGGCGCCACTTGGGTATTGCCACCAACTCAAGTGCAAGGCATCCGAAGACAGCTTTTCTTCTTTGCCGGAGACTCATTGTCAATTGATAGTCACCTGATGTCACGTCATTCAGCCATAGAAATCCGAAGTGATGCCTCTGTTCAATTGTCCAACGGTGCACGACCAACAGAAATTCTCATGTTACAAGGACGCCCCTTAAATGAGCCGGTTGTACAACATGGCCCTTTCGTAATGAATTCGAGGGAAGAAATTATCGAGGCAATGAACGATTTTCAAAAATCCCGCTTCGGAAAGTGGAACTGGACTGACGACGAGCCAGTTCATGGACCAATCAATGAAAAATTTGTTTCTGGTATTCCTTTCTAAAAAAAGAGAAATTTTTTAGGTTCGAGATTTGTATTGAAAATCAAGCAATAGTTCTTTACTTACACTTACACTTACACTGACACTGATACTGATACTTAAATTTATACTGATTTAATTTAAAGCCTAAAACTCGGATTACTGATACTGAATTAGGCCAAATCTACCTTAAGTAGCTTAGTTTTTTAGGTAGATTGCTTAATCGAAATCCGACCCTTATCTCAGCGTGCGGGGTCGTTGAACGTCTGGCATCAAGAATCCCATCTGACTGTTTAGGGCGCAATCCGGGCTGTCGAGGCGAAATATCAACCACTGCAACCCGAGTCTGTTACTGACCATACACATTCCTGTAAGCAGAGATTATTTCTTTTGCCATAAATTATCTATTTGACATATCAATCTGCTTATTTGATGCAAATATCCGTTTTTCCGAAAAATTCAGAGTTAGATGAACGAAATCCATAAAAACTCAGAGTTATCCGAACATCGACACCGTGCGAGTTGCCTCCATATTGCCTGAATACCCGTCAACATAATGGCCAGCCTTCAATTACAAAGCGCTCCGTACTGCTGCACATAGCTTGAGGTGCATCAATTCGCAATCTCAGGTTTCAAACAAATAATGAACTGCTTGGCAATGCCTCATGCGTCGTGGGAGTAATTTATTTCGTCTGTACAAACAAGGAGTCGGATCATGCGTTTGAAAAATAAAAACATCGTCATTACCGGAGGTGTGAGCGGGATCGGACTCGCTACTGCCGAACGCTGCCTGCAGGAAGGCGCCAATATCGTGATTGCAGATCTGCACGGCGACGCGGGCAAGGAAAGGGTTGCGGAGCTGAATTCACTTTATGCGGGACGCTGTCACTTTATTTCTGTTGATGTCACCTCGACCGAACAGGTGGATCAACTGATTGCAGAGACAGTCAAACAATTAGGTAGCCTGGACGGAGTATTCAACAATGCGGGTATTGGAGGAATGTGTGCCGCGGACAGCTACACAGACGACGATTATCTGCGCATCATTGATATCAACTTAAACGGCGTCTTCAGAGTGGCGCGCGCCTCTCTGCGGCAAATGTACCGGCAAGGCAATGGCAGTATCGTCAATTGTGCCTCGATTTTAGGTGTCTTCGGACAAAGCATGACTGCTGCTTATTCCGCAGCAAAAGGTGGCGTCGTCAATCTGACGCGCACTCTGGCGCTTGAGGCGGCATCGAAAGGCGTCAGAGTCAACGCAGTTTGCCCTGGCTATATTGATACGCCACTCTTATCAGGACTTGATGCAAACATGCGGCAAGCGTTGATTCAATTGCACCCTGTCGGCCGTCTGGGGCGACCGGATGAAGTCGCCAATGCTATCCTATTTTTACTCAGCGATGAAGCCAGCTTTATTACGGGGACTAAGCTGATGGTAGATGGCGGATTCACGGCAGGAAAATCTTAAACTATCACGCAAGGACTTACACAAAACAAAAAAACTGCTTACCAACAGTCAAAACGAATCCGCAAGCTGGATGCGGCTCTCAGAGGCATTTCGTGCCAACAGGCGCACTCCGCTTGCGGATTCGTTTTGCGCTCTGATTCGATATTCTATGAACCTGCTGGCTTCTGCCTTTTCTCTGCGTTGTTGTGCCTCTATGTTGAGAGGTCTTAGTCTTTGCGTAAGTCTCGGGTCAATTCAAGACAAGCTCAACAAGCTACGCTCACCCGCCGAACGCGATACCAAATTGCGCGTTTTAGGCCGAGAGAACTCTGTTTGCTGGAAAAAATACACAATAGCGCTCAAAGCAATGGCATCCGCCGCATAGTTAGTCTGAGTTTGTGACAAAAGTCTCCAAACCAAATAGACTTAAGTCCAGAGACAAACAAAACCATTGGACAAATACCAAACCTCGTTTTAAGGCGCAGAATAGCTGCATGCGAATGTCGTGACGGCAATCTATTTGCGGCGACGCTTGCTCTGTCTGATTAAAACGATGTCTGTATTCTGTCCGCAATAAGAAAATTCCACCATGCGTATATTGCTCGCTGAAGATGATAGTGTTCTCGCTGACGGCCTGACCCGATCGCTGAGACAATCTGGCTATGCCACCGATTGTGTTGCCAACGGCCAGGAAGCAGATTCTGCATTATCGACTCAAGATTTTGATTTACTGATTCTGGACTTAGGTTTACCCAAGCTCAGCGGGCTGGAAGTATTACGTCGCCTGCGCGCACGCAACTCGCATTTGCCTGTGCTGATACTGACAGCCGCGGACTCCGTCGAGCAAAGGGTAAAAGGCCTTGATCTAGGCGCAGATGATTACATGGCAAAACCGTTCGCGCTGTCTGAACTCGAAGCGAGGGTCCGGGCCCTGACCAGGCGTGGCGCGGGTGGCGGTCCTACGGTCATCAAGCACGGCCCGCTGACCTATGATCAGGTCGGGCGTATTGCCTACATCAATGAGCAAATGCTCGATCTCTCGGCGCGCGAATTAGGTCTGCTCGAAGTGCTACTGCAAAGAACCGGACGACTAGTATCCAAAGAGCAGCTGGTCGATCACCTCTGCGAATGGGGTGAGGAAGTGAGTAACAACGCCATCGAAGTCTATGTTCATCGCCTGCGCAAAAAAATTGAAGTCGATGGCGTCAGGATCGCTACCGTCCGCGGCTTAGGCTATTGCCTGGAAAAATTCTTTGTTGCACCTGTCGCCGTGACGAATACAGTCACCAACTCAGTCACTACCCCAGTCAATAACACAATCGCTAACACAGTCACACCTACTGACACACCATGACTGACGACCACGGCGCAGAACTAGCGATTCGTCCGCAAGCGCCGGAGCATCCTCTGCATAGCCAGCCACCGGAAAAAATTCAACGTTCTTTATTCGGTGAAATTCTGGACTGGATGCTGGCGCCATTGCTACTGCTGTGGCCAATGAGCATCGCGATCACCTATCTGGTCGCAAAATCGATCGCTAATCAACCGTTCGACCGGGCACTTGAAGACAATGTCCTAGTCTTATCACAGCAAGTAAAACAGGTCGATGGAAAAATCATTACCCAAATGACCAGCCCGGCACGCGATATTTTGCGCGCGGATGATCTCGACAGTATTTATTTTCAGGTTAAAACAGAGCATGGTGATCTGATCGATGGTGATAAAGATTTACCGACTCCGCCAGAAGAAGAAAAAGCCGCCACTGGTACAGTACAGATACGCAATGAGACACTGCGCGGCATTGATATCCGTATCGCTTACAGCTATATCAATCTGAACAAAACCACGAGCAATCTGGGCACCCAGAATGCGGAGAAATATGCGCCGAATCTCGTGTTGATTCAAGTCGCAGAAACCTTGGAAAAACGTGCTGTACTCGCCAATGAAATCATTAAAGGCGTGATCCTCCCGCAGTTTATTATTTTGCCGATTGCACTGGCATTGGTCTGGTTTGCATTAAGTCGCGGACTCTCGCCGCTGGCAGAATTACAGCATCGCATACGAGCGCGTCGTCCGGATGATTTAAGCCCGATTGACTCGCGTCAGGTTCCTGAAGAAATTACCCCGCTGGTTCGCTCTTTGAACGAGATGCTGGAACGCCTTGCACAAACGATCGACAACCAAAAACGCTTTATCGCTGATGCAGCACATCAGATGAAAACACCGCTGGCAGGTATGCGTATGCAGTCAGAATTGGCGTTGCGGCAAACGGATCAGGAGGAAATCCATCGCTCCCTGCTACAGCTGGCAAAAAGCTCGGAAGCGGCTACACGTCTGGTCAATCAATTACTGACACTCGCAAGAGCAGAAAATCAAACGCCTGCGACCAAGCCTCTGGAACCTGTTGAACTGACCGAGCTGGTGCGTAGCACCGTCCACGACTGGATACAAACCTCTTTCTCGTACCAAATCGATCTGGGGCTGGAGCAGCCGGATTTTCCTGTGATGATTTTTGGTAATCCTCTGATGCTCCGCGAGTTGCTAAGTAACCTGATTGATAACGCGATTCGCTACACACCAAAAGGGATGAGCGTCACGGTCAGAATCCGGGTTAGCGAAGAACAGGCGCTGGCAATATTAGAAGTCGAGGACAATGGCCCCGGAATTCCGGTTGCAGAACATGACCATGTATTCGAGCGCTTTTATCGCATCCTCGGCAGCAACGTTCAGGGCAGCGGACTAGGTCTGTCTATCGTGCGGGAAATTGCTCAGCAACATAATGCCCCGATCGAGATCATGTATAACCCGCGTAATCAGGATGCAAAATATCCGGGCTGCCTGTTCCGTGTTTCGTTTCAGATGAATCCACACGCCAGCTTGCCCGGTGATTTTTCCTGAACTCAGGCGAAGACAACACATGACAGAGACCAACACCACCGTCACCTCCGGCAGCCGCGCCAATAACGTGAATAGTGCCTATTGGCGTCATACTCGTCAGCTCACAGCGATCTTGCTGGCAAGCTGGCTGGCACTGACATTCGGTGTATTATTTTTTGCCCGCGAACTGGCGTCGTATACTTTCTTCGGCTGGCCATTGTCCTTTTATATGGCGGCGCAGGGACTGACTTTATTCTATGTTCTGCTACTGGCACTCTTATCGATTGTCATGCGCAGAATAGAGCGAACCCATCAAATCCATTTGAACAATCAAACCGGTCATGCCGCTGATACGCCAGCTTCAGCAAAGGAAAACGCCTAATGGTGCAACGTCGCTTTACCAAACGTCTGACGATTTATTATGCATGGTACACACTGCTGTTCATCGTATTTCTGATCAGTCTGGCGGTATTGGAAAAAGAAGGCGTGCCGCGTGCATGGATAGGATATCTGTTCATGTTCTCGACTATCGTGATCTACGCAGGCATCGGTGTCTTGAGCAGAACCTCCGATATTTCTGAATACTATGTTGCCGGACGCCGTGTCCCTGCGATTTTTAATGGTATGGCGACAGCGGCTGACTGGATGTCAGCGGCAAGTTTTCTTAGTCTTGCCGGCGGACTCTACTTGCAAGGCTTTGACGGACTTGCCTACATCATCGGATGGACGGGTGGATTTTGTCTGGTGGCACTGCTGATCGCACCGTATATACGCAAGTTCGGCCAATACAGTATTGCTGATTTTTTAGGCACGCGCTTCGCGGGCGCGCAAGGCAGCAACATTGTCAGAGTGCTTGCTGTGATTGCGACTATCTTTATTTCTTTCACCTATGTGGTCGCGCAGATTTATGGCGTGGGATTGATAACGTCGCGCTTCACCGGCGTTGATTTTTCGGTGGGAATTTTTCTAGGGTTAGCGAGTATTCTGGTGTGCTCATTTTTAGGCGGCATGCGCGCAGTTACCTGGACTCAGGTAGCGCAGTACATCATCATCATTATTGCGTACATGATTCCGGTCACATGGCTATCCGTCAAGCATACGCAAACACCAATACCACAAATTGCCTACGGCTCTAAATTATCCGCATTAAGCAGCAAAGAAAAACTGTTTGCCGCCGATCCTAAAGAACAGGAAGTCCGCGCCATATTCAAACAACGTGCTGAAGGGTTTCAGCTCAAGATTCAGCAACTCCCGAATTCATGGGAAGAAGGTCGCTATGAATTACAGCGCAAGCTTGATGAACTTAAATCCGGTAACGCATCGCTGATAGAGATCAAAGCTGCAGGTCGTGCTCTGGCGAATTACCCCAAGACGCCGCAAGAGGCGCAGCAACGCTGGACAGAAGCTAAGAATAATAATCTGGGACGTGCCGAACCCACCATCACGAACTACACGCCCTACGCGGCAAAAGACAGTAACGAATCTGACATTAAACGGAATAATTTTCTGGCGCTGGTTTTTTGTCTCATGATGGGAACCGCCGCCCTGCCCCATGTGTTGATACGCTACTACACGACACCCTCGGTACGTGAAAGTCGTGAGTCGGTATTCTGGTCGCTGTTTTTTATCATGCTCTTATACATCACGATTCCCGCATTGGCGATCCTGGTGAAATACGACATCTATAACTCGCTCGTCGGAATGGAATTCTCTAAGCTTCCATCATGGGTCACCTACTGGGCCAGCATCGATAAAATTAATCCGCTGGTCAATATCACCGACATCAATCATGACGGCATTGTTCAACTGGCAGAGATTGCGATTGATGGCGATATCGTGGTGCTGGCGACACCGGAAATCGCCGGTCTGCCTTATGTGATCTCCGGCCTCGTTGCCGCTGGCGGACTGGCCGCGGCTTTGTCCACAGCGGACGGTTTATTGCTGACGATTTCTAATTCTTTATCTCACGATATTTATTACAAGATTGTTGACCCAAGCGCGTCGACACAAAAAAGGGTCACGATTTCAAAACTCTTGTTGCTGGTGGTTGCGTTGGTGGCCGCCTATGTCGCATCCTTAAAACCCGCTGATATATTGTCTCTGGTCGGTGCCGCATTTTCTCTTGCGGCGTCGGCGCTATTCCCTGCACTGGTATTGGGCATATTCTGGAAGCGGGCGAATCACCAGGGAGCAATTACCGGAATGATCGCGGGCTTTATCGTTTGTGTGTTTTATATGCTCAACACACATCCGTTATTCGGTGGTAGTGTTGCTAATCAGTGGTGGCATATTGCGCCGATTTCTGCTGGTGTATTTGGTGTACCGGCGGGTCTGATCAGTATGGCGGTCGTCAGTCTGATGACACCCAAACCCGATCCGCATACGCAGGACCTGATTGATTTTATTCGCGCACCATAGCCGCTGTCAGACCGCTTAGACCACTTTAATTACGCTGGCATGCTTCTTGATAGTACCTACTCAAACAACAGCGAACTAACATCATGGCAAAATTTTTCAATGAAATGACTGCTGATGGCATCGATGCAGCAGGTAATATCCGTGAACACTATCGTGAGTTCAGTACCTGGTTAAAGCAGCAATCGCCAGAGACCATACAGCGTAAGCGCGCTGAGGCTGATCTGACTTTTCGCCGCGTCGGCATTACCTTTGCCGTCTATGGTGACGATGCTGGCACTGAACGCCTGATCCCCTTTGATATTATTCCCCGCATTATTCCCGCATCGGAATGGGCGCAATTGCAGACTGGTCTGGTGCAGCGAGTTAAAGCGCTGAATATGTTTATTCATGACATTTACCATGATCAAAACATCATCAAGGCAGGGATTATTCCAGCCGAGCAGATTTATAAAAATGCGCAATACCGGCCAGAGATGCAAGGAATCTCTGTCGCATCGGATATCTACGCCCACATCGCCGGTGTCGATATCGTCCGCGCCGGCGCCGGTGAGTTTTACGTGCTGGAAGACAATCTGCGCGTACCGTCCGGCGTGTCCTACATGCTGGAAGATCGCAAGATGATGATGCGTTTGTTCCCCGACTTATTTGCGCGCAATAAGATTGCACCGGTCGATCATTATCCTGACATGTTGCTAGACAATTTACGCTCAGTTGCCCCGATGGGTGTCAATGATCCGACCATCGTCGTGATGACACCGGGAATGTATAACTCAGCCTATTTTGAACACGCATTCCTGGCACAGCAAATGGGTGTCGAGCTAGTTGAAGGCAAGGACTTGTTCGTCAATGAAAACGCCGTGTATATGCGCACCACCCGCGGTCCTAAGCGGGTCGATGTTATTTATCGCCGGATTGATGACGACTTCATGGATCCCCTTGCATTCCGCCCTGACTCTTCTCTGGGTGTCCCTGGTTTATTGTCCGTCTATCGTGCTGGCAGAGTTACATTGGCGAATGCGATTGGCACCGGTGTTGCGGATGATAAATCGATCTATCCTTTTGTTCCGGACATGATCAAGTTCTACCTGACGGAAGAACCGATACTGAATAACGTGCCAACCTATCAGTGCCGCAAACCCGAAGACCTTGCTTATACACTGGCACATTTACCGGAACTGGTGGTTAAGGAAGTTCATGGAGCCGGTGGCTATGGCATGCTGGTGGGTCCAGCATCGACCAAGGCACAGATCGAGGATTTCCGGCAAAGACTGATTGCCAAACCGGATGGCTATATTGCCCAGCCGACGCTGGCATTGTCCGCCTGCCCTACCTATGTCGAAAGCGGTATTGCCCCTCGCCATATTGACTTAAGACCATTCGTGCTGTCAGGTAAAACTATCTCGATGGTACCGGGCGGACTCACCCGCGTGGCGCTGCAAGAAGGATCACTGGTAGTCAACTCATCCCAAGGCGGCGGCACCAAAGATACCTGGATACTCGAAAAATAAGGGTACGCGAGCGGATCACCGGATTCCACCGTTTTTGAAAATAATCATGGCATTGCGCAGGAGAAGAACTCATGTTGAGCCGCACCGCAGATCACTTATTCTGGATGGCACGTTATACCGAACGTGCTGAAAATACCGCCCGCATGCTAGATGTCAACGTACAGACATCGATGCTGCCTCAATCCGCTGAAGATGCGGAACAAGGCTGGCGCGCCATGCTTGGCATCTCAGAACTACAAAGCGCATTTGATCATAAGTATGGCTTGCTGAATGCAAAAGACGTGCTCGATTTCATGGTACGCGATCCGGACAATCCATCATCCATCGCCGCCTGCCTGACCGAAGCCCGCGAAAACGCACGTGCCGTGCGGGGCACGCTGACAACCGAAGTATGGGAAACCCAGAACGCTACCTGGCTCGATATGCAGGAGCGACTGAGTAGCGGCTTGCTTGACACTGATCCGAGTCAATTTTTTGAGTGGGTCAAATACCGGTCGCATTTATCACGCGGCGTGACGCTGGGCACGATGCTCAAAGATGAGGCGGTGCATTTCATTAGGCTAGGTACTTTCCTGGAGCGCGCCGATAATACTGCCCGGATTCTGGATGTAAAATTCCACGCGGCAAAAGACATCAACAGTACCGACGAAGCCGTACAACGTGATTTTTATTACTGGGCTGCGTTATTACGCTCAGTATCGGGCTTTGAAATTTACCGCAAAGTGTATCGTGACGTTATCACACCAGAGCGCGTGGCCGAACTCCTGATGCTGCGTGGCGATATGCCAAGATCCTTACTCGCCTGCATGGATGAAGTCGTCCATAACCTTCAGGAAGTACGCAATGATGTGTCCTCAGACACAGAGCGCTTCGCAGGCAAACTGCACGCAGAATTACAGTTCGGTCGTATCGAAGATATTCTGGCAGCAGGCTTGCACGATACGCTGACGGAGTTTTTGGAACGCATCTTTGCACTGGGCAACCGCGTCAGCCGCGACTTCCTGGTACCACTTGCCGCATGATGAATCAACTGACAATAGCAACATACTCCCGCTCAGTATTTTTATATCACCTAGTATAGATGAGCGGATTCAACCTATTTTAATGAAAAAGGGTGGGAGTATATAAATTATGCAACTATCAATACGGCACGAAACCACATATCGCTACACGACTCCGCTGGCATATACCATCCAGCAATTGCGCCTGACGCCACGCGTAGAATCGCAACAGCGCAGCCTGTCATGGCAAATCGAAACAACCGGCAGTCGCCACGCCTACACCGATGCCTATGGCAATCTCTCGCACATGCTCACTATCAATGGCCAGCTGGAAACGCTGAGCATCGTCGCACAAGGTGTGGTGGAAACGGTCTTTCCTTATCAAGGCAGGTTGAACTTAATTGAAACCTTATCGCCGTGGATCTTCACGGTGCCAACACCGCTTACAGAGCCGACGCCGAGCATCATCGCCTTTTCAGCCAACTGCCTGCCAGCCAGGCCCGAACAAACCCAGACCAAGCATCTCATGAAAATGGCTGAGCACATCTTTGGTGCGGTAGCGTATCGAAGTGGTGCAACCCTCGTCACAACCACGGCAAATGATGCCCTAATGCTAGGACTGGGCGTATGTCAGGATCACGCCCACCTTTTCCTTGCCTGCTGCCATGCGCATGGGATTCCGGCACGCTATGTCAGCGGCTACATTGATCCGGGCTCGACCGATCATGCTGCCAGTCATGCCTGGGTTGATGTCTGGGTAGAAGACAGCGACTTCTCCGGCTGGGTCAGCATCGATGTCACGCATGCGCGACTGATGACCGATGCCTATTGCCGCTTGGCGATTGGTCGCGACTACGATTCCGCCGCCCCTATTCGCGGCGTCAGGCGCGGTGGCGGCGACGAAATTCTGGATGTCAAAGTACAGGTGGTACCGATTTATGAAAACTAGGATCGGCTAGCGCCCCGTAGCTACGAGGCGTAAATTACTTAAATAATTTAGCCTTAGGGTAAAATAAGACTTTTATAAAAGACTCTTGCAACAATGACATATTGTGTTGGCATGCGCCTCGATGCGGGGCTGGTTTTTCTCTCCGACTCCCGTACCAATGCGGGCGTTGATCAGGTCGGCACTTTCAGAAAAATGAGCGTGTTTGAAAATCCTGGTGACCGTATGATGGTCCTGATGACCGCCGGAAATCTTTCTATTTCACAATCGATTCGCCAACTCGTCTCTGAGCATGTATGCGCTGATGGCAGCACAATCTGGAATGCACCGAATATGTATGAGGCTGCCCGCATTCTCGGTGAGGCCGTGCGTACAGTGCATAAACGAGATGCCGCCTCTTTGTCGGAATTCGGTATCGACTTCAATGTCAGTATTATTTTCGGTGGCCAGATCAAAGGTGAGCGTTGCCGCCTGTTCCAAATTTATGCCGCTGGCAATTTTATAGAATCGCATAACGAAAATACCTATTTCCAAATTGGTGAAGCCAAGTATGGCAAGCCGATTATTGACCGCGTAGTTACGACAGCGACACCGTTAGATGAAGCGGCAAAGTGTGCGCTGATTTCTATGGATTCAACCTTAAAATCCAATGTATCCGTAGGCCTGCCACTGGACTTGCTGGTGTATGAAAATAATAGTCTGGCAGTTACCCGCTTTGTAACGATAGACGAAAAAAATCAATACTTCCAGATGATACGCAGTACCTGGGGACGTCAGTTAAAGAGCGTGTTTGAAGGTATCGATGACCCGGTATGGGACGCGGCACCCGATGCGACCAGCAATGTCCTGTCATCGACAAACATGAACAGCAAACCTGTCCGCGTAGCGATACCAAGTCATGTCAGTGCAACAGGCATGGATAAAGCTCCTCTGCAAAGTCTGGCTCAGCAATTCAATAGCAAGCAACAATGATTTTCTAAGACTCATTGTGCAGGCAGACAATCATCAAAAAAAGGCACAAGATTCGTGCCTTTTTTTCTTCTTGAGCGGCACGAAAAAATCAGTCGTCAAGATTAACCCTAAGCTTAGCCGCTAGGTACGCCAGGCGCAGTCCACCGCATGATCCTGCACCATGCCAATTCCCTGCATATATGCATAAATAATCGTCGACCCGACAAACTTGAATCCACGCTTGCTCAGGTCTTTCGAGATCTGGTCTGACAATGTAGTTTTAATAATCCGGTCGCCATTATTGCGAATCGGCTTGCCATTTATATGCCCCCATAAATAAGCATCTAATCCTCCAAGTTCGTCACATAAACGCAAATATGCCTGCGCATTAGTGATCGCCGCCGCAACCTTAAGCCGGTTCCGCACGATGCCTGGATTGGCTAATAACTGCGCAACTTTCTCCGCATCATATACCGCGATTTTCTTTGCATCCCAATGATCAAAAGCGATGCGATAATTTTCACGCTTGTTGAGTATCGTCTCCCAGCTCAAGCCCGCCTGCGCACCTTCAAGATTAAGCATCTCAAACAAACGCAACTCATCATGACAAGGCACACCCCACTCATGATCATGGTAATGAAGATAAAGAGGATTCGATGGATTGGCCCAGGAGCAGCGTTGCGTAGACATGGTATTTTTCATTTAAAAACATGATGAGACAGGCATTCTCACACAGAATCTGACGATCTTAAAACATCACTACTCGCCCCAGTAGTTTTTTGATTATCCATGTTAGCTCCCCCAAAAAAAGCAGGCGATACCTGCGCTTTTAAAAATAACATTCCAAGAAAAACTCAAGACCTGGGCAATATCTCATGCAGCTCGTAACTCATCAAAGCAAGGAAGGCGACCAAGCCCAGATACAGCGCGCCATAGTTGATCCGTGTGTTCGTCGGAACCTGATAATAATCCGCAGGCAAACCCTCAGGTGCTTCTTTGGAGAATGCTTGCTTTAACTGCGGATACGCCAGAATCGCAATCAAAATCAGCATAGGACTTGGATTGTAGAAAAATAAGGCAATCAGCAAAGGAATACCTGCCAGCCATACTTTGGGAGAAATGATGGCGGTGATACGACCACCATCCAGTGGCGAAATCGGGATGAGATTAAACAAGTTAATCATAAATCCCGAGTAGGCTAACGCTAACATCAAGTTGCTTTCATAATTTCTACCCAGCCAATAACATGCTAACGCTCCCATACTTCCGGCGATCGGTCCGGCAAATCCGATATACGCTTCTGTCTCTACATCATGTGGCAATTCTTTAAGCTGTATCCAGGCACCGACAAAGGGGATAAACGTCGGTGCACCAACATCTAGTCCCCGCTGACGAGCTGCGATGAAATGTCCCATTTCATGTATAAAAATGAGTAAAACAAAACCCACTGCATAACGCCACCCAAAAATCCATGAGTAAACAATCATAGAGATGAGCATCGTGCCGCCCGTCGTCAGCAACTTACCCAGCTTGCCAACAGCGAATAACCACGTCAACAACTTAACCATCCTGAAATCCTCTAATCAGTTTTTGTTTTAGATGTGCAGTGATCGTACCTGCACCTACACTCACGCTTGCCCTGTATCGCCATCCTTCTTTTTACCAAACAGCTTGGCGATCCCGGCGCCGGCCGCGGCAAGGCCTACTAAAAGTAATTTTTTAAAAGCCAGTAACATCGCAAAAATTTTACCGAAAAACCCTAATTTGGCAGCGACCCCGCCAGCCACCAGAGCGGCTAAGCCGTACTCGGCAACCTTATCACTTTTCGCATCAAAATCAGCATAACGATTGCCGTCTGCGAACTCAGTAAAAGCAACGACGTTTTGCATTTCTTTTTTCACTTCCGTGATTTGCTCCATACCTGCCACGGCATTCAACACCAGCACGCCCTTGCGGCCAAGAACACGGATGTTGTAGTTCAAGGAATTTTCTCCGGCCTTGCTGCCAGCGAACTCTTTCGCCCAATAAAATTTGTGACTCGTTTTGTCATAGCTCGGCTTCTCCGCCCAGCCCACCAGTGTCATAGGAAAATAACCCGCTTTTTTACGCTCTTCATTCGCGGCGACATTTGCCTCCTTCATATCCTTGAGCAAGTCATCATAGTTAATACTGTCCGCATCGTCATCCTTGACATGGCCATCTTCATCATAGGTCACAACCACGCCCCAACTCGCTGGACTGAGCGGACTGACATTAGCAGGAAAAATCATACCCAAGGTTTTTGCGCCCGGCGGATTGCCCCAGGCATCGACCAATACTTTTTCCGTATCTTCAGGGGACAAATAACGAAACGATGGTGATAAATTCAGATTCGCAATGCCGTTTGGCACCGTGATTTTGCCCTGCTGGAATTTCAACGACGCCACGAATTCTTCTGCTGTCATTTTCTTTTCTGGCGCATCGGCAGCTTGTATCGCCGGCGTCAACAGCATTGAAAAAGCAACGGTAATGATCATCCCTAATTTTTTAAACATGGTTTCCCTTTGTGGTTTTATGATTTTGCTGGCAGTTGATCTGCGCTCATTGAAATAAGCGGACGATATTATCAAATTAACCACATCAATAGTGCTTTTGATGGAAATATATTTGCTAAATTCTGTAAGCTTGTGAGCTTATTGCAGACTAATTAGTCATACATATGGCTGAGGCCATTCTTCCCTCTTCAATTTATTTCCTGCTTCATACAACACCGAAGTCAAACAGACACGAGGCCACATCATGAACCGACGACACTTCATCCACAGCCTGGCGATCTCAGGCTTATCCATCGTAAGCACTGGCATCATGGCGCAAAACAGCAAAGAGCCGGCCCGATATACGATGCAGGGAACCGATATGAATGGTAAAAAATTCGATCTGAATGAATTATCCGGCCAGACTGTGCTTGTGAGTTTTTTCACTGGCGGATGTAATCTTTGTACCCGCGACTTGAAATTAATGCGCGAATTTTATGTCGGCAATTCAAGACGAAAATTCGTCTTGCTCGCCGTGAATATTGATCAGGATAAAAAAGATTTCGATACCTATAACCAGTTCGTTTCACTGGCGATTCCGAAAGAACAACGCTTCCCCACCATATGGCGAAATGCACCTGGCCACAAAGACAATTTCGGCAGCATCGTCCGCGAACCTACCCATTTTGTATTGAACCAAAAAAGCGAATTAGTGTTTAAACGCGAAGGTACTTTTCAACCAGACGACTGGGACAATCTCTGGCTCTCTCTGAGTTAACTTTTCCCAAAAAAATATGCGCAAAGTAGTGCCGCATTCTTCTGGTACTCTATGTATCGGCCACCTATTTTCTGCGTATTTTCTTGCTTATTTCGTTACTCAATTCGGTGTACTTACGTCTAGGGGATAATATGAATCGAAGAGATTTCATTCAGTTGACGAGCATTGCTGGCTTGATGATATCGTCACCACTCGTATCAGGACAGTCAAAAGCTGAACCGCTTAAATACACGCTGCATGGTACAGATATCACGGGAAAGATACTCGACCTTAAGGATTTTTCAGGTCGTACGATATTGGTCAGTTTCTTTACCTTCGATTGCGAGCTCTGTAGCCATGATCTGAAATTAATGCGAGAATTTTACGTCAGTAATTCGAAGAAAAAATTCGTACTGCTGGGCGTCAATATCGATCAAAACAAAAAAGACCTGGACGAATACAACGACATCACCACGCATGCCTATCCCAAAGATCAGCGTTTTCCTACCGTATGGCGTAATGCATCCGGCCACAAAGATAATTTCGGTAGCATCGTGACACAACCAACTCACTTCGTTCTGAACCCACAACACCAGCTAGTATTTAAACGTGAAGGTACGTTTCAGCCCGGCGACTGGGATAAGCTCTGGCTGTCATTGGAATAAGCTGAGAAATCACGCCGCTAGCACTGGCAGCGACCACAACAAAGTTCAATCTGCATTCAGTCAGAGTTCGTCAAGGCGAGTACGTAACAGTGCCGCTCGCTCGGTGAAAGCATGGACAGCCTCTGCGTCCATTTTCTCTAACTGACGGTACACCATGCCAATACGCGGATTGTTTGCCAGACGGTCTGCATTACGATAAAAGAAGTCCCAGTACAGCGCGTTATAGGGGCAAGCCCGTTCGCCGAGACGGGCTTTTTTATCGTAATGACAGCCCTTGCAATAATCACTCATTCTGTCGATGTAAGCAGCACTTGATACATAAGGTTTGGTTGCCAGAAGTCCGCCATCGGCAAATTGACTCATGCCGAGAGTGTTCGGCATCTCCACCCACTCAAACGCATCGATATAGACGCCGAGATACCAGCAATGCACCGCATGCGGATCCAGTCCGGCTAACAGCGCAAAATTACCAATCACCATCAATCGCTGTATATGATGAGCATGCGCCTGTTCCAGGGATTGCCCTATTGCATGAGAAAGGCAACGCATCTTGGTCCGCCCAGTCCAGAACCAGGCGGGCAAGGCAGTTGAGTGACCGAACACATTATGCTGACCGTAATCCGGCATATTCGTCCAATACACACCGCGCACGTATTCACGCCATCCCAGAATTTGCCGTATAAATCCCTCCACCGCCGCCAGCGATGCATGCCCCCTTTGATATGCCGCTTCTGCTTTGCCGATGACTTCATGCGGGTTCAGCATTTTGACATTCAATGCGAACGATAATAGTGAGTGGAATAAGCGCCAGGCATTGCTGCTCATTGCGTCCTGAAAATCACCAAAATGTGGCAACGCATGGTCGATAAAAGCATCAAGTTGTTGTAATGCTTCAGTACGGTTCAGAGCCCATGCCAGTTGATCTGCCCGAGGATTGCCAAAACTTTTTACACCAGCAGCAACAATCGTATTCCACAGAGCAGAATGATCGTGAAAACGACGTTGATCGACAGGCTCCGCCGGCGTGCCGCGCCAAGGCTTGCGATTGTCATGATCATAGTTCCATTGACCACCGGCTGGCTTCTTCGCATCTTCCATCAGGATCTGATGTTTGACTCGCATTTGCCGGTAAAAATACTCCATCAACCATTGACGACGGCCGGTGAAAATATCCGCGGCTTCCGAGCGTGTTGTATAGAAATGTTCGCTATCAACCATCACCCAGGCGACTGGCGAACGTCGTCCATGTTCATATAATTGCTGATCAAGCCGCCATTCATCGGGCGCCTGATATTCAAAACTGATCGCCTGATAATGCGTAATAAGATGATCAATATTGGCGGGTAATGATTGCAGATTAGTGGCATCATCAATCGTCAGATAATGCACACGGTGTCCCTGCTCTTTTAACTGGCGCGCCATATCGCGCATGGCTGCAAAGATGGCCAGAATTTTTTGTGCGTGATGTAAAACATAGTCGGTTTCCTGACGTACCTCCATGAAGACATACACAATATCGTCCGCTGTTTCGGAGAACCAGCGATGCCGGAGATTCAGTTGATCGCCAAGGATTAATCGTAATATTGTCATAGAGATGCCAGGTATGCTGAGGGAGATGCGCGAACACAATGTCAACGCACTGTTGAAACTGATTGAAACTGATTGAAACTGATTGAAACTGGTTAATACTGTTAGAGAGAAATCATAGGCTCAGCCAGCGCCGGCGATAACTGCCATCCGCATCATGATCCCGTGTTTGCTTTTGCGGGTTAAAACGTCGCCCGTTACGCGGATCCGTACCCCGCCCAGAAATATATAACCAGTTGCCTTGATTGCTGTAGACGTCATAGTCAACCAATTGCGACTCAAACCAGGCCGCTCCAGCCCGCCAGTCGCAAGCGAGATCATGGATCAGGTAGCTGGCAACAACTTGCCGCAACCGGTTCGACAAATAACCTGTCATGGCTAATTCGCGCATTCCGGCATCTACTAATTCCTCGCCCGTTTCTCCTTTGCACCAGCGTGCAAAGGCCTCGTCATCATGAGGTGGCGCAGGCAACTCCGATAAGCCGCGAGCAGCATATAAACGCCGTCCGTATTTGAGATGAAGAAAACGGAAATAATCCCGCCACAACAGTTCGAACCATATCCAATAACTGCCTTCATTGGCGCCCTGCTCCTGCTCAAAGGTTTTCAACTCTGCATAAATGGATCGGGCGGACAGCGCACCTGAGGCCAGCCATGGTGAGAACTTGGTGGAGTAATCCGTGCCCGTCAAGCCATTGCGGGTGAGTTTGTAGGTATGCGGCAGTTTTCTCGCGAGATACCGACGCAGATGCGCATTCGCTGCGCTCGCGCCGCCCAAAAATTCTGTCTTATTGTAAGGAAATGAGGAGCGGTCATCTCCAATGTGACTGGCGCAAACAGTAATGGATGTGGCCCGACGTTGCTCAATCAGAGCCATCTGTTCAGGCAAGGCCGGCACAGATAGCGGTACGCCCAGCGGACGTGGCGGCTTCATACCATCGGCCTCAATCGCCGTGCGGAACTGCGTGAATATGTCAGGCAGTTCCTGCTCAGCAAATGGCAGATCGTCAGGATCCAGCAAACTCGATTGCCAGCTCGCGATCACTTGCACGCCCTCATGCCGCAAGGTGTGTAGCGCTGCCTCTTCTTCGGGTGCTGCAATCGCCTCACAGAAAACGGCTGCTGCATCATATTTACGAATTAAGTCCGGCAAAACCTGGCGAGCTTCACCATGAAGCTCTAGCAAGGTGCTGCCATAAGATTGCAGATGCGTATGGAGGTCATCTAAGTTCGCGGATAAAAATTGTTGCCGGTGTATTCCCATCCGATCAAAACCCCAGATCGTTTTTTCCGATACATCAGGGTTATGACAAAAAACCGGAATCAATCTGTCCGCCCGGCTGCAAGCACTTAAAAATGCCGCATTATCCGCAAGGCGCAAATCGTTACGGAACCAGTAAATTAATGTGGTCATGTGGTACTCCGGCTATCGCGACGGCAGCGTTCTGAGCAATATTTGACGTCATCCCATACTTTTTCCCATTTCTTGCGCCAGCTAAACGGTCGCTGGCATTGCGTGCAGGTTTTGCAAGGCAAATCGGATTTTTTACGCATTTTCATTCAGAACTCCCAGCTCAGTTGCGGTGATTTTTTCGTACTGGTTTGTTTGCGCTTTGAGTGAGGCTGGCTTTTTTTCCTTGACCCATGTTTTTCAACAATCGCTGCTTTCGCCGACTTCACCGCAGGCTGGCCTCGCAGAGCAAAGAGACGCGCCTTGGCTGCTCTTGTCGCCTGCTCCAGGTCCACCACTGGCATAGGAATATCCTCGCCAACCGTAATACCACAGTTCGCCTGCATCTCGGGGGGCATACGCCAGGGCTCAAACAACCAGGAGTCAGGGACGCGGCGCATGGCTGGCAACCAATGACGGACAAAACGTCCTTGCGGATCATGGTCCATCGCCTGCTTGATTGGATTGTAAATACGCGGGATATTAATGCCCGTCGTACCCGATTGCATTTGCATCTGACTCCAGTGTATACCCGGCTCATAGTCCAGAAATTGACGCGCCAGCCAATGGCCTACCGGCCGCCAGTCTAGCCATAAAGGATAAGCAGCCACTGACACGAGCATGGCGCGCATACGAAAATTCAGCCAGCCAGTTTCACGCAACATGACGACACACGCGTCAACCAGTGGCCAGCCCGTACGTGCTGTGGTTAAGGCAGCGAAATGATCTGGGTTCCAGTCATGCTCACGCAGACCGTCGTAGCCGCGATGCAGGTTGCGGTATTCCAGTTCTGGCTCGCTCTCTAATTTTTGGATGAAATGACAGTGCCAATATAAACGACTGATGAATGCGCTCAATCCTTGTTTTTGACGCGATGCTGTGACCGGCAGTTGCGCACTCTGCTTCAGGGTTGCCTGTACGATTTCGCGCAAACTCAAACAACCATACGCAAGATAAGGAGATAAGCGGGAACAGGCGGTCGGGGCGGATAAAGGCGACGAAATACCGCCGCGATACTGATTGCTGCGATCACTCAAAAAACTCTCCAGCACCGCGACACCGGCAGCGCGTCCGCCTGATTGACGACGAGGCGGGTCGATTAACTGCAATCCCAGCTCCAGAGGTGCCGGAGGGCGCTGCTGATCAAGCGGAAAGGTGACGAAGCTCTCACTGTTTAACAGCGGGACTGGCAGACAGGGTTGCTGTACATGCGCATCCCAATGCGTATGCCAGGCATTGCGGCTGGCAAGCCGTCGTACGACACCAAATTGGGGAAACTCTTGCCAGGTGACTTGCTGTTGACGACACCAACGTCCGAGTGCCAGATCGCGCTGGTAAGTAAGTGCATTACCAGTTTCTTCATGGGAGTAGATCGAATGAAAAGGCAAAGCAGCATACAACTGCTGGAACACTTTGGGGACATCCCCCGTCAGCACATGCAACTGGCCGCCTGACTGACGTAGCGCGGTGTACAACTCGCGCAAACTTTCCAGCACAAATTGATAATGTTGATTCGCCGCATCCGCATGACCCCATATTCTTGGCTCGATCACGTAGATGCACAACACCTGCCCATGAGCGGCGGCCGTGTGAAGCGCGAGGTGATCATGTATACGCAGATCACGTTTAAACCAAACGATGCTGTAACTCATGCTTTGCATTATACAAATGCGAGGCAGCAGGATTTTTGCTGTATCAGTGACGAACCTGAGAGAAGCGGGTCAAGAGAGGGACGGGAGCGTAATAAGATGATGCCGGATGTAACAGCACGAACCAGGTTACGCCGAAACAGGCAAAGGCTAACAGCAATAAAAAAAGCGCATGATGCACATGCGCTTTTTTATGGGATAAAACGGATAAAACGATTGTTCTTGGTTTATCTCAGATGACAATCGTCTGATGCTCGTCACCTTCACGTGCACGGATAGTACCGATACGTGCCACAGTTTCGCCTGCGGCTATCAGTTGCGCCATCGCAGCATCCGCGTTTTCTTTCGACACGATCACGACCATGCCGATACCGCAATTGAATACACGGTGCATTTCTGCATCGGCAACACCGCCATGCTGTTGCAACCAGGTAAACAAAGGTGGCAATTCCCATGTGCTGCTGTCTAATACGGCAGTCAAGGTGTCACCCAGTACACGCGGTACATTTTCTACCAGGCCGCCACCGGTGATATGCGCCATGCCTTTAACTTCCATGCTCGCCATCAATGCCAGTAAAGGTTTTACATAAATACGAGTAGGCGCCATCAGTGCATCCGCCAGACTGCGTCCGTGGAAATCGGCATTCAGGTCCGGATTGGCAACGTCAATAATCTTACGTACCAGAGAGAAACCGTTTGAGTGGATACCAGAAGAGGCCAGACCGAGGATCACGTCACCCGGAGCGATCTTGGTACCATCAATGATGTTGGATTTTTCTACAGCACCGACCGCGAAACCGGCAAGGTCGTATTCACCATCCGGGTACATCGACGGCATCTCCGCTGTTTCGCCGCCGATCAGGGCACAGCCTGCCTGTTCGCAACCAAAGGCGATGCCTTTGATTACATCAGTCGCAACGGCAACATCGAGTTTGCCGCAGGCGAAATAATCGAGGAAGAACAAAGGTTCAGCACCTTGTACCAGAATATCGTTGACGCTCATGGCGACCAGATCAATGCCAACAGTGTCATGGCGATTCAGGTGAAAAGCGAGCTTTAGCTTGGTACCGACGCCGTCAGTACCAGAAACCAGAACAGGTTCCTTATATTTTTTACTGATTTCAAACATGGCACCAAAACCGCCGATGCCAGCCATGACGCCTTCGCGCATTGTGCGTTTAGCAAAAGGCTTAATCGCGTCGACTAGCGCATCGCCAGCGACCATATCGACGCCAGCGTCACGGTAAGAGAGGGAAACATTGCTTGGTGTGCTCATGATATTCGTCAATAGGGGCTTGAGGCGGTAAAATAGGAGGCTTGCCGTTGAATCCTGCAAATTTCAACGGCAAAACCGCTATTTTAACAAAACGCTCGCTCCGCTCCTAGTTTTTAGGGGCTTTAATTCATACCAGGCCAGATACTTGCCTGAATTGTTACCTGAGAGCGAAGACAACATTGCCACTCTGGCACTGTAAAATTTGCTAAGAATTTTTGACCTGACGCTACCTAGCCAGCCTATGCCATTTTCTTTTACTGCCGAGCAAAAACAGACCGCCCTGTGGCTGCTGATCGGATGCGCGCTCCTTTTGCTGGTATCGATGCTGGGACCGATTCTGATGCCGTTCATCGTTGCGGGCATCATGGCGTACATCCTTAACCCTTGGGTGGATCGTCTGTGCGCCTTACGAGTCAAGCAATTCCGGCTGCCGCGAGCACTGGCGGCAAGCCTTTTAATTGTTTTGGCAGTTTTGCTGATGTTGACCATGCTGCTGATCATGACGCCGATTTTGCAAAAACAAATTCCTCAGTTACAAGATCAGATTCCACGTTTTTTTGACAAAGCCAATGACTTGCTGGGTCCAACGCTGAGTGATCTGGGAATCAAGGTCCGCTTAGATAGCGCCGGTATCAAAACCATGCTGACCAAGCAACTCGCTACCAGTGGTGATGTTATCGGCAAGGCTGTTCTGTCATCAATACGGGTGGGCGGTACAGCGGTCATCGGAATGGTGGCGAACCTGCTGTTAATTCCTATCGTCTTGTTTTATCTGTTAATGGACTGGCATCCGTTGATGAACAGACTGGAACAGTTCATCCCGCGTCGCTGGGTCGGCGGTGTGAAATCAGGCGCCATCGAAGTCGACAGTATTCTGGCGCAGTATCTGCGCGGACAAATCATGGTCATGATCGTTCTCGCGATCTACTACTCAGGCGGACTGGCGCTAGCGGGTTTTGATCTGGCGCTACCGGTTGGCATCATCACGGGATTGTTGGTTTTCATTCCTTATCTGGGCTTTGGACTCGGTCTGGTGCTGGCTTTGATTGGTGCGGTACTTCAGTTCGACGGTCTGCATGGTCTGGTTGCTGTCGCGGTGGTCTATAGCATTGGTCAGATACTGGAAGGATTTTTCCTGACACCTCGGCTAGTCGGGGAACGTATAGGCCTGCATCCGCTGACGGTGATTTTTGCCTTGATGGCATTTGGTCAGCTGTTTGGTTTTATCGGTATTCTGGTCGCACTACCTGCCTCGGCAATTCTCGCCGTGGCGGTCAAACATTTGCGTGTTTCTTATTTTAATAGCTCTCTTTATCGTCAACCATGAGGCAATTACTGCTTGATCTGGATGCGGAAAAACTGCCATCCCTAGATACCTTTGTGGTCGGACAAAATGCGGAACTCGCCCAATTGCTGAGTCTGTTTTCCCATCGCACGCCAAGTCAATATGGCGAACGTTTTGTCTACTTGTGGGGCGAAGCAGGTGCGGGTAAAACACATCTGCTGCATGCCCTGGCTACCAGCGGGCAAGCGCGTTATATCAGTGCCGACGCACCCGGCAGCGCCTTTGATCACACTCCAGAAATTAGTTTATATTTGCTCGATGATTGCGAAAATCTGCCGCCTCAATCCCAGATCGACGCCTTTAACCTGTTCAATGAAACCCGCGCCCATGGTGGTTTTCTGGTTGCCGCCGGCAATCATCCACCTATGATCCTGAATGTCAGGGATGATTTACGTACCCGCCTCGGCTGGGGCCTGATCTATCAGGTTGTGGGATTGACGGATGAGGATAAAATAGACGCGCTGGAGCGCTCGGCGCATGCGCGTGGCATGAGCATCTCAAGTGGCGTGTTACCCTACCTGATTACGCATTACCAGCGCGATATGCGCTCACTGACCTCCATGCTTGATCAACTCGATCACTACTCGCTGGAAACCAAGCGGGCGATCACCTTACCTTTACTGCGCGAGCTGCTGCAACAGCAACAAGCCTATACCAATTAATGCCTACCAACGACTCACAGCCCTTGCCATCCGCCATCATGCGTAACATCGCTTTATTCGATCTTGACCACACTCTGCTTCCTATCGATTCAGATTATGAATGGGGCCAGTTTTTAGCACGTACCGGTGCTGTTGATGCCAACGTGTTTGCACGGCGTAACGCAGAATTTTTTGCACAATATCAAGCCGGCACTCTGGATCCGGTTGAATATCTGGAATTTGCACTTGGCACCCTGGCACAATTTCCCAGTCATCAACTTGATGCAATGCATCAGCAGTTTATGCATGAGGTGATTCATCCAGCGCTATTGCCAGCGGCCAGAGATTTGTTGCAGCAACACCAGGATCAGCAAGACCTGATCGCCATCATCACGGCGACCAATCGCTTTGTGACAGCACCGATCGCCAAAGCTCTTGGTGTAGAACATCTGATCGCCGCCGAACCGGAACTGGACAGCCATGGAAAAATTACCGGCAAACTGCTGGGCATCCCTACCTCCGGTCAAGGCAAAGTCACCCATCTGCACCAATGGCTAGCGTCTCAGGGCAAGCAGCTCAGCGATTTTCCGCAGAGTTATTTTTACAGCGATTCACAAAACGATATTCCTTTATTGTCGATTGTGAGTCATCCTGTCGCCACGAATCCTAATAACAAACTACGTGCCCACGCCGAACAACTCGGCTGGCCGATTATTCATTTATTTGACGCGCAATGATCAAGAAATTTATCCGCAAAATGCTGGGTGTCAAAAACCCGCCAGAACCCGCAGGAACGAAGCGCAAACCCACTGTGCTCAGTGCCAAAGAACACGGCATCAATCCTGAATTGCTGTCATCGAATGCCGTTCGGGTCACGCAGACTCTGCAGGAAAACGGCTTTAAAGCCTTTGTCGTAGGCGGTGCAGTGCGGGATCTGCTGCTAGGTGTCAAACCCAAAGATTTTGATATAGCGACGAACGCCACGCCGGAACAAGTCAAGCGTCTGTTTCGCCGCGCCTTCATCATCGGCAGACGCTTTCAGATTGTGCATGTCATGTTTGGTCAGGATTTGCTGGAGGTCACCACTTTCCGCGGTGCGGCGACTGACGGCGCACCCAAGGATGAACATGGTCGCGTGCTGCGCGATAACACCTTCGGTGAGCAGCATGAAGATGCCGCCCGACGCGACTTCACAATCAATGCGATGTACTACGATCCCGCTACGCAAACGGTGCTGGATTATCACGGTGGGATTGCGGACATCCGTAAAAAAATGTTGCGTATCATCGGCGTGCCTGAGGCACGTTACCGCGAAGATCCGGTACGTATGCTGCGCGTCGTGCGCTTTGCTGCAAAACTGCAATTCAGCATCGACGAAGCAACGCGCGCGCCTATTCCTGTCATGGCACCTCTGATCAATAATGTACCAGTCGCCCGTGTATTTGATGAGATGCTCAAGCTGCTGATGAGCGGGCACGCAATGGCATGCCTGCAGCAGCTCCGCAAAGCCGGTCTGCACCATGGCTTAATGCCTTTACTCGACGTCGTACTGGAGCAACCGCTGGGTGAAAAGTTCGTTACTCTTGCATTGGCCAACACAGATGAGCGGGTACGACAAGGCAAACCCGTTTCACCAGGCTTCCTGTTCGCCTCTTTGCTATGGCATCAGGTTCTGGAGAAATGGGAAGCCTATAAAGCCGCAGGCGAGATGGCGATTCCCGCACTGCATCTGGCTGCTGACGACGTGCTGAATAAGCAGACCGATAGCCTGGCCTTGCAACGCAAAATAGGATCGGACATGCGCGATATCTGGGCGATGCAACCGCGCTTTGAAAAACGTATCGGTAAGTCTCCTTACAAATTGCTGGAGCATCCGCGTCTGCGTGCTGGTTATGATTTCCTGTTACTACGCTGCGCCTCTGGTGAAATTGATGCGGAGATCGGTGAATGGTGGACGGCCTTCATGGAAGGTGACGGCAGCGAGCGTGAGCATTTGCTGACGATCAAACCTAAGGACGCCGCGGGAGAAGTAAAAAAACGCCGCCCGCGCCGCCGCGCACCACGCAAAGCGGCTGCTGCCGAATAAATGGTGACGACAATCCAGGCATGTATTGGCATAGGCGCGAATCTCGGCGATGCACGAGGCACCGTCGAGCAGGCAATTATTCGGCTAGCGGCATTGCCCGCCTCGTGTTTACTGGCACAGTCAGGCCTGTATCTGAGCACCCCGATTGAATCCTCTGGCGACGATTACATCAATGCCGTCGTGCAGATCAGCACCAGCCTGTCTGCTCATGAATTGCTCAAGGCATTGCAAGAAATCGAATTGGCGTTCGGACGTGAACGCCCCTACCGGAATGCGCCGCGCACGCTTGATCTGGATTTACTATTGTACGGATCGGAACAGATTGATCACGAAAATCTGACCGTGCCGCATCCCAGAATGACTGAACGGGCTTTTGTCTTGCTGCCCTTATTACAAGTGAATCCCGACGCGGAGATCCCCGGTAAAGGCACGGCACGTGATTTTATAGAACTGGTCAGGGGTCAGGGCATCCAACTTCTAGGGTAATTTACTTATACTCCCCACCAGTACCATTAATTTTCAGATGAATCCGCAATATTGATGTGCGTGATAGAGCAGCAAAGAGAGATACTCCCATGCAAATACCTGTCATCCTGCAAACCACCGGCCTGTTGATTTTATCCAATGTGTTCATGACCGTGGCGTGGTACGGGCATTTAAAAAGTCTGTCCAGCAAAGCCTGGTGGGCCGCCGCGCTGATCAGCTGGGGCATCGCTCTGTTTGAATACCTGCTGCAAGTGCCTGCTAACCGTATCGGCTATACGCAATACAGTCTGGCGCAATTAAAAATCTTGCAAGAAGCGCTGACACTGATCGTTTTTGTGCCTTTTGCTATGCTGTATATGGGACAGCCGTTTAAGCTCGACTATGTATGGGCTGGCTTATGTTTAATCGGTGCAGTGTATTTTATTTTCAGAAGCTGACACTCAGTATGAAGAATCAATATATCAATACTATTCTGGAGAATTATCTTGGCTGAATATTTACAAGATCGCAAAGCGGTCAGCATCCCGGGCTTGATCGCGCAACGCCAGCAAGGCGAAAAAATCACAATGCTGACTTGCTATGACGCCAGTTTTGCGGCTTTGATGGATCGCTGCGGTGTTGAGATGTTGCTGATCGGTGATTCCCTTGGCATGGTATGCCAGGGACACAACTCAACGTTGCCGGTCACCGTGCAGGATATTGCCTATCACACGGCAAGTGTGTGCCGCGGCAATAAGAGTGCGCTGGTCGTCGCAGACATGCCATTCGGCAGCTATGCCACACCAGAATCTGCCTTCAACAATGCCGTGCAACTGATACAAGCAGGCGCGCAAATGGTCAAACTCGAAGGTGGCGCCTGGCTGGCACCGACGATTAAATTTTTAACGGAACGGGCCGTGCCTGTCTGTGCACATCTGGGCCTGACACCGCAATCCGTGCATCAGCTTGGCGGCTACAAAGTACAGGGCAAAACCACTGCTGCAGCAGATTTACTCAAAGCAGATGCGCTGAGCTTGCAGGCGGCGGGCGCCAGCGCGCTGGTGCTCGAAGCGATTCCCGCAGCCCTGGGTAAAGAAGTCACCGATTTACTGGCAATACCGACGATCGGCATAGGCGCAGGCCCGGACTGTGCCGGACAAGTCCTGGTCATGCATGATTTGCTGGGTGTATTCCCTGGACGCAAAGCGCGTTTTGTGAAAAATTTTATGGATGGACAAACAACGATTGATGCCGCTGTTCAAGCGTATGTGGCGGCGGTCAAGGACAAGTCCTTCCCTGCTCCTGAGCATTGCTTCTAAGCGCGCATGGTGACCGGTGCGCTTACTCACCAGCGATCGCATTCTGTGGCGAATCATCTGGCTATCACTTCTGGCTATCACTAAATATTGGTTCAGGCCTTAGGGTCTGTCACGACAGCGATTAAATTACTTCGCCGATTTACCTCGCTAAAAACGAGGATATATATTGGAAACGCGCTGCACTGCCGGGCAGCGCGTTACACCATTAGAATGTGCCAAAATTTATTTCGCCAGCAGAGTGTTTTCATCTTTAAAACGCGACAGGCTGGTTTCAAGATGCTGCGCCAAAGTATCTGCTGAATTCACCCGCATCCCCAGCTCACGTAATAAACCGTCATGCAGGCCGTACACCCAGCCGTGAATCGTGAGGTTCTGTGAACGTTCCCAGGCATCTTGCACAATCGTAGTCTGGCACAGGTTCACGACTTGTTCTATCACGTTCAGCTCACACAAGCGATTACTCTTTTCACGTTCGGTATAGACATCACCGAGATACGCTTCATGCTTCTGATGCACGTCCTGGACATGCCGCAACCAGTTATCCGCCAGGCCAACACGACGACGTGTCAGCGCCGCATGCACGCCGGAGCAGCCATAGTGTCCGCAAATGATGACATGCTTTACGCGCAGGACATCAATCGCAAACTGCAATACAGACAAACAATTGAGATCGGTGTGAACCACGACGTTCGCGATGTTCCTGTGGACAAATAGCTCACCTGGCAACAAACCTAATAATTCGTTGGCAGGAACGCGGCTGTCAGAGCAACCGATCCACAGATATTCTGGAGATTGTTGCGCAGCGAGTTTCTTAAAAAAATCCGCGTCTTTGGCATTAATTGCATCTGCCCATTGACGATTATTCTGAAGAAGTTGCTCAGGAGAGAGAATGGATTGGTCTTGCGTGCTCATACTTGCCCTTCATTTTCAACAGGCGTGATTTTAACCGAGAATCCACTCTAAATTTAAATCCATTGAAAAGAAGTCCGCAGGTCATTTCATCAAGAAAATAAAAAACGCGGCAGTCAATTTGACTACCGCGTTTTTGAACTACCCTTATACCGCCTAGATCAATCTGTGATTTAGGTTTTCAGGTTTTCGACTAGTCTCTGCTAATCAATAACATTAGCGAAAGCCGCTTTTTTCCTCGCCAGTATCAGCCAGCATCGCTTTTTTCAGGGAACTGTCGACTGGTTTTTCACCAAGCCAGATACGTAACAAGGCATTATTAAAAGCGATATCAGGATATGGCTCACCCAGTTTTTTACCGTTTAAATAAAACGTTGTTCCTACACCAGGCACCCAGTCAGTCAGCATGATGTCACCTTTTTTCAACTCAGGCACCGAGGCGAATAATTCACCTAAGCGCAGAAATTGCATGGTTAATTTACCTTTCTCGGCCTTATCGGTATTTTGCTGAATACCGGACATGAAACCTCGGCCAAACTCCTCATTACCAAGATCGCGCAACATCACGATTGTGACGCGCCTGGGGCCGGTAGAAGCCAAGATATCAGGCACTGTCGTCTTTTTACTTGGTAAGTAAAGGCCAGCTGCGTAGACTTTAAAAATCGCTTTGTAGCGAATGCCAGCGCCATTGAGTTTTAAATCGGTATTTGCCAGATGTACTGTGTCTTCAAACTTCGCACCTGCCACTTCTGTTGTTGCTGCATGCGTAACCAGACTTGCAGACGCAAACAATGCTGCGACCAACAAGCGCTTACTTGTATTCCAAACCATATTTGTCTCCATTAATTTTTTTTACCCTTATTTTTCGCACGGGCGTCTCATTATGCAATGCGAAGTTAGAGTAAGCCCACTAAGCAGTCATGACGAAAGCAATTCGTTGCCACCTCACCACAGAGTTAAGCTTACCTGAAATTATTTGCGTCTGCCTTGCTTAAGCGCAGTGCGGAAAGAGGTAATTTGGATATGAATTAGCAGAAAATAAGACGTTTCAACGAGATATGTGATGACTGACATGATGGATTGTCAAGCCCTGCCTCTGTAATACAAAGTACAAAACGTAGGCGTAAAAAAACCTGCCAGATATCTGGCAGGTTTCGGATTTATTGCCCGTCATCAGATGACAGGCAATGGGCCTTAAACGCTTATCGGTTACTCAAAAAACTTTTTGACCTTATCCATCCAGGTCTTGCTTTGCGGATTATGCTTGGCCCCGCCTTCAACTGTGAGTTGCTCAAAATTACGCAGCAATTCTTTTTGTTTGTCCGTTAATTTAACAGGGGTTTCAATCACAACATGACAAAACAAATCCCCCGCATAACCTGAACGTACACCCTTCACACCCTTGCTACGTAAGCGGAACGTCTTACCAGATTGTGTGCCTTCCGGGATCGTGAATGAGGCTTTACCACTTAAAGTAGGAACTTCGATATCACCACCCAATGCGGCTTTCACAAAGGAAATTGGCATTTCGCAATGGAGATCGTCACCTTCCCGCTGGAATACAGGATGTTGCTTGATGTGGATTTCAACATATAAATCACCCGGAGGACCACCGTTCACGCCTGGTTCGCCATTACCCGACGAACGGATACGCATGCCATCATCAATACCGGCCGGTATTTTGACTTCCAGCGTTTTGTTACGCTTGATGCGACCAACACCGGAGCAGCTAGTGCAAGGGTCGGGAATCATCTTGCCTGTGCCATGGCACTTGGGGCAAGTTTGCTGAATACTGAACAGCCCTTGTTGCATACGTACCTGACCATGTCCTGCACAGGTGCTGCAAGTAACCGGTTGGGTACCGGGCTTGGCACCGGAACCGTGACAGGTTTCGCACTCATCCCAGCTTGGTACACGTATCGTTGTATCAAAGCCGTTAGCAGCTTGCTCTAAGCTGATTTCCAGGTTGTAGCGTAAATCAGCACCGCGATACACTTGCGGACCGCTACTGCGACCACGCCCGCCGCCGAAAATATCACCAAAAATATCACCAAAAGCATCAGCAAAACCAGCGCCGCCAGCACCGCCGCCGCCGCCCATATTCGGGTCAACGCCTGCATGTCCGTAACGATCATAGGCGTCACGCTTTTGCGCATCGGACAGCATCTCGTAGGCCTCTTTCGCCTCCTTGAATTTTTCTTCCGAAGTTTTGCTATCCGGATTACGGTCCGGATGATATTTCATCGCCAGTTTGCGATATGCTTTTTTGATTTCATCTTCCGTGGCATTTTTTGCTACGCCCAGAATTTCGTAAAAATCACGCTTCGCCATCTCTTTACACCTTGTTCTTTGCGCCTTATTAACTCTCAGCGAATTAAGCAAAAACGCCGAGCAGGAAAATCGCGACTACGATCAACCTGCCCGGCGAGTCTTGGCGGGGATTACCCGCCGGACTAATTACTTACCGTCTTTGACTTCTTTGAAGTCTGCATCGACAACATCATCGTCTTTTGCATGCGCGTCAGCTGTACCGGCGGCACCTGCTGCACCGCCCGCCGCAGCCTGCTGAGCTTGCATGTCTGCATAGACTTTTTCACCCAACTTTTGTGACGCTGTGGACAAAGCACCGATTTTGGTATCGATCTCAGCCTTGTCACCATTCTTCAGGATATCTTCCAGATCTTTGATAGCGGCTTCAATTTTTTCTTTCTCGCCCGCTTCCAGCTTGTCGCCATGCTCGCTTAAGGCTTTTTTAGTCGAATGAACTAATGCATCGCCTTGATTGCGAGATTCTGCCAATTCCTTGACCTTTTTATCTTCTTCCGCATTCAACTCGGCATCTTTCACCATTTTTTGAATTTCTTCTTCAGTCAAACCGGAGTTTGCCTTAATGGTGATTTTGTTTTCCTTACCGGTTGCCTTGTCTTTTGCACCTACATGCAAAATACCGTTCGCGTCGATATCAAAAGTCACTTCAATTTGTGGTGTGCCACGTGCTGATGGTGGAATACCTTCCAGATTGAACTCACCGAGACCTTTGTTACGGGCAGCGATTTCGCGCTCACCTTGGTAAACTTTAATCGTTACTGCCGGCTGATTATCATCTGCTGTCGAGAATACCTGGCTGAACTTGGTAGGAATCGTTGTATTCTTTTGGATCATCTTCGTCATTACACCACCTAGAGTCTCAATACCCAGAGACAACGGTGTCACGTCGAGCAACAACAAATCCTTACGATCGCCAGACAGAACTGAACCTTGAATCGCTGCGCCAACGGCAACAGCCTCATCCGGGTTCACATCTTTACGTGGTTCTTTGCCAAAGAATTCTTTAACCAGTTCCTGAACCTTGGGCATACGCGTCATACCACCAACCAGAATGATGTCATCGATGTCTGAGGTTTTTACGCCTGCATCTTTGATCGCCATGCGGCATGGGTCCATCGTTTTCTGGATCAGTTCTTCAACCAAAGCTTCCAACTTCGCACGAGTGATTTTCAAATTCAAATGCACAGGTGCGCCATTTGCCATGGCGATGTAAGGCTCGTTAATTTCTGTTTGCTGCGAGCTGGACAATTCAATCTTTGCGCGTTCTGCAGATGCTTTGATACGTTGCAAAGCGATAGGATCCTTGGACAAATCCAGACCGTTGATCTTTTTGAATTCCTCGATGATGTAGTCAATGATGCGTTGATCAAAATCTTCGCCGCCCAAGAAAGTATCGCCATTCGTAGACAATACTTCAAACTGCATTTCGCCATCTACGTCAGCGATTTCGATAATCGATACGTCAAAAGTACCGCCACCCAAATCGTAAACTGCAATCTTGCGATCGCCTTTTTCTTTTTTATCCAGACCAAACGCCAACGCAGCAGCTGTTGGCTCATTGATGATACGCTTGACATCCAGACCAGCAATACGGCCTGCATCCTTAGTTGCCTGACGTTGTGCGTCATTGAAGTAAGCAGGCACAGTAATAACTGCTTCTGTCACTTCTTCACCGAGGTAGTCTTCAGCAGTTTTTTTCATTTTGCGCAAAACTTCAGCAGAAATTTGTGGTGGTGCCAAACGCTTATCGCGTACGGAAACCCAGGCATCGCCGTTGTCTGCTTTGGAGATTGTGTAAGGCATCAGACCAATGTCTTTTTGCACTTCTTTTTCGTCGAATTTACGACCAATCAAACGCTTGACCGCAAACAATGTATTTTTTGGATTGGTCACTGCCTGACGTTTTGCAGATGCGCCGACCAGAATTTCGCCGTCTTCTTGGTAAGCAATGATCGACGGCGTAGTACGCGCGCCTTCTGCATTTTCAATAACTTTTGGCTGGCCGCCTTCCATGATAGCGACGCAAGAGTTGGTGGTACCTAAATCAATACCGATCATTTTTCCCATGATATTTCCTTTTTAGTTTAATTATTTGATATTTATTGAGCTGCTTTACGTAGTGTTGCCGCTCTGTTGTTCTGGATATAGGGCAAAAAACCCTAGTTTCAAGCATTTTTTATCGTTTTTTTGCCTGTTTTTACTATTTTCCTTGCGCCACGGTAATCAATGCTGGCCGCAATAAACGATCGGCAATCGTGTAACCCTTTTGCAGTACCGTCACAACCGTGTTTGCATCTTGCTCAGCAGGCACCATGGAAATTGCCTGATGCTTGGCTGGATCTAACTTCTCACCCTGAACAGGGTTAATTTCAAGCAAACGGTTTTTTTCAAACGCCGCGCTCAATTGTTTCAGCGTCATTTCTACACCTTCTTTGAGAGACTCAATCGATGGTGTTTCTACTTTTAAAGCCATTTCCAGACTATCTTTAACCGGAACCATTGCTTCAGCAAAACCTTCTATCGCAAATTTATGCGCCTTCGCGATATCCTCTTGGGCACGGCGACGGATATTCTCACCCTCAGCCTTAGCGCGCATGAACGCGTCCTGCAGCTCCAGAACTTTGGCTTCCAGCTGCGCTAATGTCTCGTTTGCATTAGTCTCTGCGGCATCAGCATCTTGTGCAGCATCAGTCACCGATTCCACGACAGGTTCTGCGGGCACTTCTGCATTAACGTTGTCTACGGGCTTTTCTTGGTCTTGCATCGTTTATCTCCAAATCAAATACACATTTCTTAGGAAATGGGGGGTAACCATGTCATTTCAAGGGGTATTCATGAACTTTTTCGGGGATTAACGGCGAGGGCAGCGCAAGTAACGACAATATGCTACTTAATTAGACGTTTTGTTACAAATTTTACATGGGTTAAGCCTGGAAAATCCCGGTAAACCCACTACCATTATTAGTGAGATTCGTGCGTTCACCCCGACCATGAATAGCTCCTGTCAGCTCACTGAGGAGATTGCTAAAATGAAATTATCTCTTATTTCCATCGTCGTTTGCGCATATACCGTGATCGTGGTTGCTTGGATTTGTATGTCGCAAGCGAATATTATTTAAAACACAGCCAACTCAAGTAAACCCGCAATAAATTTTTCTGAATACCATCAAACTCCCTACAAGCAGATCTGTTACACAGCTAAATTTTTCCACTTGAATCGAAAATCAAGCCTAGTCGCGTAAAATTGCTAACTTTAGACGGCTTTTAGCAAAAAGGAACTCAGGCATGATTTTCGTCACTGGTGGCGCAGGCTTTATTGGCGCCAATTTTGTACTCGATTGGCTAGCGCAAAGCGATGAGTCCGTCCTCACATATGACAAACTGACTTACGCAGGCAATCTGAACAATCTTGTAAGCTTACGCAGCGACCCTCGCCACTTGTTTGTACAAGGGGACATCAACGACCAAGATCAATTTACCAAGTTGCTTGAGCAACATCAGCCAAGGGCTGTTTTACATTTTGCGGCAGAAAGCCATGTAGATCGCTCTATTCTCGGACCTGCCGCATTTGTAACTACCAATATCAATGGCACCTTCCACTTATTAGAAGCGACCAGAACGTATTGGCAAAAATTATCCGCACCAGAAAAATCGGTATTTCGCTTCTTACATGTATCTACTGATGAAGTCTACGGTACGCTTAGCGCGGATGATCCGCCTTTTTCGGAAACTACCCCCTATGCGCCGAACAGTCCATATTCCGCATCAAAAGCAGCATCCGATCATCTGGTGCGCTCGTATCATCATACTTATGGACTACCTACTCTAACAACGAATTGCTCTAATAATTACGGTGCCTACCATTTCCCCGAGAAATTAATCCCGCTCATTATTACCAACGCTCGTGCCGGTAAAGAATTACCCGTTTATGGTGACGGTCAGCAGGTACGTGACTGGCTATACGTGAATGATCATTGCGCTGCAATACGCCGCGTATTGTTAGATGGGCAGATTGGCGAAACTTATAATATTGGCGGATGGAACGAGCAAACCAATCTGAGTGTTGTCCATACCTTGTGTGACTTGCTGGATGAGCTTCGGCCGAAAAAAACCGGTAGCTACCGCGACCAGATCCGGCACATCACAGACCGCCCGGGACACGACAGACGTTACGCCATTGATGCCAGAAAAATTGAGCGGGACCTTGGCTGGAAACCAGCAGAAACGTTTGAGACGGGCCTGAGAAAAACTGTTGAATGGTATCTGGCAAATGATACTTGGGTGAACCAGGTTCAGTCGGGTGATTATCTAAAATGGGTAGATTTGCAATATAGCAATAGAACGGAGGCGATATGATGCGAACTACCAGTCTCAGAAAAGGCATTATATTAGCGGGAGGCTCAGGCACCAGACTGTATCCGGTAACGCAAGCAGTATCCAAGCAATTGCTGCCGGTGTATGACAAGCCAATGATCTATTACCCTTTAACTAGCCTAATGTTAGCGGGCATCCGTGAAATTTTGATTATTTCAACACCTCAGGATACGCCACGCTTTAAAGAGTTATTAGGTGATGGATCCCAATGGGGAATCAATTTGCAATATGCCGTCCAACCTAACCCGGACGGACTGGCACAAGCCTTTATTATCGGACGAGAATTTGTTGGTGACTCACCTTCTGCGCTAATTCTCGGCGACAATATTTATTATGGCAATGAATTTGAAAGCCAGTTACGTGCTGCGGACGAAGGTATATCTGGAGCGACCGTATTTGCGTACCATGTGCATGATCCGGAGAGATACGGTGTAGTCGAGTTCAATCAGAACAGACAGGCTGTCAGTATCGAAGAAAAACCCGTAAAGCCAAAATCTAATTATGCGGTCACCGGCTTATATTTTTATGATCAACAAGTACTGGAAATTGCGGCGAGCATGAAACCGTCGGCTCGCGGTGAATTAGAAATTACCGATGTCAACAACGCCTATTTAAAGCAAGGTCAGTTGCATGTAGAACTAATGGGGCGTGGCATGGCATGGCTGGATACCGGTACGCATGAGTCATTGCTAGAGGCAGGTCAATTCATCGCCACCATAGAAAAGCGTCAAGGATTAAAAGTTGCATGCCCAGAGGAAATCGCCTATCGCCGCGGATACATTGATGATGCTCAGCTAGAAATGCTCGCGCAACCGCTCAAAAAGAACGACTACGGGCGTTATTTATTACAGCTATTAAATGGAAACGCCTACTAAATCGCAAGGTAGCTTACTTAAAATGAGCCCCCATTAAAATCAGTTCGCTTAAATTAAAACGATAATAAATCTTTGCATATGAACATCATACAAACCAACCTGCCAGAAGTTGTCATCATCGAGCCACGTGTCTTCAGTGATAACCGTGGTCATTTTTATGAAAGTTTTAATGCAAAAAAATTCGCCGATCTTACAGGTATTAAAAGTGACTTCGTTCAGGACAATCACTCCCGATCAACAAAAAATGTGCTCAGGGGAATGCACTACCAGATCAGGCAAGCGCAAGGTAAATTGGTACGAGTCATATCAGGTGAGGTATTCGATGTTGTAGTTGACTTGCGTAAAAGCTCACCACATTTCGGCCAATGGACAGGGATCACCTTGTCCGCCGCCAATCGCTTACAACTGTGGATACCGCCAGGATTTGCTCATGGCTTTTTGGTTACCAGTGATGATGCTGAGTTTCTATACAAAACTACCGATTATTGGGCGCCGGAACACGAACGCTGCCTGCAATGGGACGATCCTGCTATCGGCATTCAATGGCCTTTATTGCACCCGCCCGTGATGTCGGCCAAAGACCAGCAAGGAAAACTGCTAGTTGATGCTGAGGTTTTTGAATGAGGATATTATTGACCGGCAGCACAGGGCAAGTAGGTAATGCATTATTACGCCAGCTACAAGGTCTGGGGACGATCATTGCTCCCAGGCGCGATCAGCTGGACTTGAGTCAACCAACGCTGGTGCGACAAACCATCCGTGATCTTCAGCCCGACCTGATTCTGAATCCCGGTGCCTACACCGCTGTTGATAAAGCTGAGAGTGAGCCAGACCTGGCCAATGCAATTAATGCAGAGTCACCGGCCGTCATGGCAGAAGAAGCAAAAAAATTGGGTTGCATCTTGATTCACTACTCTACCGACTACGTATTCAGCGGTAATAAGCAAGACGACTCAGGTAATTGGGTGTCTTACAAAGAACAGGATGCACCCCATCCAATGAATGTCTACGGGCACAGCAAACTCTCCGGTGAACAGGCAATTATGCAAAGTGGCTGCCGCCATTTAATCTTTCGCACCAGCTGGGTATATTCCTTATTTGGCAAGAATTTTTTGCTGACCATGCTACGACTTGCCAATGAACGGACTGAACTCAAGGTAGTTAACGATCAGTGGGGCGCGCCTACTTCTGCTGACTGGCTGGCCCAAGCAACTTCAGACATCGTGCGGCAAATTCAGCAAACCAAAAAACCTGGCGAGTGGTGGGCGGAGCACCAAGGGCTTTATCATATGACACCAGCAGGTAAAACAAGCTGGTGCGGGTTTACCGAAGAAATTATTGCTCAAGCCAGCAAACGCCAATTGTTGCTCAAAGAAGCACCACACGTACACGGCATCCCCTCAAGTGACTACCCAACTCCAGCCCGCAGACCAAATAACTCACTGCTTGATACTGCGAAGCTGACCCAGCATTTTTGTATTCAAACGCCAACATGGCAAGCGGCGCTGGATAGCTGCCTGACCAACTCCGCACTCAATCAATAAGTGACTAATAACCAATGTCACTAAAGCGAAATACCTTATGGAATCTGCTCGGCAACGGCTTACCTCTGATTGCGGCTGCGATCTTTACTCCTTACACCTTACGACAGTTAGGCAACGAGGCATTTGGTGTATTAACACTGATCTGGGCATTAATCGGCTACTTCAGTCTGTTTGACTTCGGAACCGGACGAGCGCTCACCTATGAGATCAGTAGACTAAGATCCAACGCGCAACCCAAGTTGATTCCGGCAGTTTTAAAAGCGGGGCTTATGCTGACTGCAGCTACCGGAACTTTGGGCACACTGATCATGATTGTACTGGCACCACATCTGGCGCAAAATTGGTTAAAAATCAGTCTGCCATGGCAAGAAAATGCACAATTAGCCTTTGAAATTGCGGCCCTAGGCGTCATCCCAACCGCCGTCACAAGTGGCTTGAGAGGCGCCATGGAGGGAATGGAACGATTCCGTGCCTCTAATATGAATCGCATTTTCCTCGGTTTTTGCATGTTCACCTTACCAGCAATAGCAATCAAATTGCACGGCCCCAGCCTGTGGCAAATTGCACTCTACCTAGCCATGGCGCGCTTGCTTGTAGTTTTCGGTGGCATGCTGCAACTGCGTGAATACCTGTTCATCAAAAAAAGTGATGTGACAGAGACGACAACAGATCCGGAATACGCACTATCACAACGCATACGCAGCCTGATGTCGTATGGATTATGGGTAACCCTTTCCAGCATCATTAGCCCTCTCATGGTCTTTGGCGACCGGTTCTTTGTCAGCGCAATGGTAGGAGCAGATCAACTATCGATTTATGCAATTCCTCAGGAGGGATTGATGAGACTGTTGATCGTTCCTATGGCAATTTGCGGTGCCTTGTTACCGTTGTTTGCCACGTTCTCCGACTATCAGGCACTAAAAGAAAGTTATCGACAGAATTACAAACGTATGGCAATGATCATGCTGGGACTATGCAGCGTAACTGCATTAATTGCCTACCCTGGGCTAAGTCTTTGGCTTTCCCCTGACTTTGCCAAAGATGCATTGCCAATCACCCTCATACTTACGGCGGGAACCTTTTTAAATGGTATCGCTTTGGTACCACATACCTTCTTGCATGCTCAAGGTCAGACAAAAAAGACCGCACAATTTCACTTGTTTGAATTAGTCTTGTATATTGCCGCGCTATACATTCTTGCCAGAGAATTTGGATTAATTGGCGCAGCGCTGGCATGGACTTTCCGGGTTACTCTGGATTGGGGATTGTTACACCTAGCAGCGAAACAACACTTGAAAAAACTGCCTTTTCAAGACCTTAGTATCGATCGTAAGAAATGACCAACGAACCATCTGACTTATCCGCTCCCCTCATCGCCGCAGTTGTAGTAGGCTTTTTTCCTGAGGTTGATGTTCTGCAAGCTCTATTAAGTAGGCTACATACGCAAGTACAGCAACTCTACCTCGTCGATAACGGGGGCTGCGACGCATTAGATCTCAGTGCGCTGCCAGGCTGTCAGCATATTAAATTAGATAAAAATTATGGTCTTGGCTATGCTCTGAATAAGGGTTTTGAAGCAGCAAACAAAAATGGCGCAAGTTATGTCGCTACCTTTGACCAAGATAGCGCACCACCTGACAATCTGATAGCTACTCTCTTCGCACAACACCTGCTTTTAAAAAATAAACAGATCAATTGTGCGGCAATCGGTCCCAGCTTCTTCGACCGGAGAGAAATTAAAAAAGTATATTTCCCCTTTTATAAAGAGGGTACCAAGGGAATTCAAACAATACTCCCGCAAAATCACATGGACAATACTAAAATTGTTGAGGTCGATGTATTGATCACATCTGGCATGTTGATTAGAACGGATGCATGGCTAGATACACTACGTTACGACGATGGAATGTTTGTTGATTACACTGACACCGAGTGGTGCTTCAGAGCGAGAGATAAAGGCTATCGCCTGTTTGGCAGCACGGAAGTGCAGATGGGTCATGCCTTATCTGATGCGCCTCCGGTAAGGTTGTTTAAGCTGAATTTCTTCCACTATTCCGCTTTACGGCGTTACTATTATTTCAGAAATACTTTATTAATTTGTAAAAAACCCTATGTCTCTGCTGCGTGGAAAAAAAGACTTTTGACGGGACTGGCGTTACGATTTATCGTCAGCCTGTTCTATGAGAGTAAGCGCTGGTCACAATTTATAATGATGTGCAAAGGGATATGGGCTGGATTACATAATAAAAATGGCGCCTATTCCAAGTAAAGCCAAGTATCAATAATCAAATAACAGATCAGATAATCATAAGAAAGATCAGGAAATGTGGATGGAGAGAACCGCATGATCCATATTGCTATCGTAAGCCATGGACACGAAGAATTACTCATCGCGAGTAATCTGGGGGGATTGCTTCAGGCTGGTGAAGGGATCCGCGTTTGGGTAAAGGATAACAAGCCTTCAGCTCGTTTAAAGATTTATTGCCATGAGCATCTTGTTACTTACGTCGATCGCATGCCAGGGCTAGGCTTTGGAGAAAATAATAATTTTTTGTATGCACAAATCAAATCGGAATGTGGTTTTCAGCAGGGTGATTACTTCGTCGTGCTCAATCCTGATTTAAGTATTGCCCCTGAGACGCTACTGGCACTGATTGAGCAAATGAAAAAAGATGCATGCGCTCTGGCTACAATCAATCTCTACAGAGACCAGGAATACTTGACCAGTGATGCGAATATCCGTCGCTTCCCCACCTTATTCTCTTTGTTGAGAATGACTATCAAGCGCTCCATTACAAAAAATTATGACAAAAAGAATATGCGCTCAGCCTGCCATGTCGACTGGGCATCGGGCGCTTTTCTCGTCTTCGATGCCATGCATTACGCCGCACTACAAGGTTTTGATCAAGCCTATTTCATGTATTTTGAGGATGTCGATATTTGCTATCGTTCGCAGCAGTTGTTGGGTAAGGGAGTTTTATATTATCCGCAGTTCAAGGCAATTCACCTTGCAGCGCATAAAAACAGAAACATTATTTCTCAACATGCAATCTGGTTTTTTAGTAGTTTCATGAAATTTTTATCACGCCGTTATTTTCTTTATCAGCGACAAAAACCTCTATCTGCCTCCAACTGGGCAAAATAGCTAATGAGTCAAATATTCTTACTCACAGGAGCTACTGGCTTTGTAGGACAAGCGGTGCTGTATCAATTGCAGCAACAACAATCAAAAGTAATCTGTGTTAGCCGCCAGCACACGATTAATCCACAATCTGGTAATACTATTTATCAGCACATTCCAGAACTAGGCTCTGCAACACAGTGGGAGACCACATTGACGGGAATCACTCATATCATCCACTGCGCCGCCCGTGTCCACGTCATGAACGAGACGGCTGCCGATCCTCTAGCCTTGTTTCGGGAAGTGAATGTTGATGCTACGCTGAATCTGGCGCGGCAAGCTGCTGCTGCAGGCGTCCGGCAATTTATTTTTATCAGTTCAGTGAAGGTCAACGGCGAAGCGACTGCCAAAGGCTTGCCATTTAGCGAAGACAGCGCCCCTCATCCTGAAGATGCATACGGCATCTCAAAACATGAGGCAGAGCAAGCGCTGCTGGCGCTTGGTCGTGAAACGGGCATGGGGATTACCATCATTCGTCCGCCGCTAGTTTATGGTCCGGGTGTGAAGGCGAATTTTTTGAGTATGCTGCGCTGGGTTAAAAAGGGATTTCCCTTACCGTTCGCCAGCGTGGACAACCGCCGCAGCTTTGTCTGTCTGGATAATCTGGTGAGTCTGATACTGACCTGCATCGACCATCCAAAAGCGATGCAAGAGGTATTTTTGGTATCCGATGGACAGGACTTATCTACTGCCCAGCTATTACAATACTGTGCAAGCGCTTTACAGGTGCCGTCGCGCTTATTCCCATTCCCACCGGGCGGGTTGATGCTGGCAGCTAGAATCGTGGGGAAACAGTCTGTCGCTGAACGTTTATGCGGGTCTTTACAAGTCGACATCAGCAAAGCGCAGCGCTTACTCGGCTGGACACCACCCTGTACGGTGCAGCAAGGCTTGCAGGCAACAGCGGCGGCACTGCATCAACCCTCAAACAGCGCCTGAACAATCTGAAGGATATTTTTTGAAACGTGCTTTTGATCTTTTTCTGGCCTTGATTGCCGCCAACATCTTATTTGTCCCTATCGTACTGACGGCCATCTGCGTACGGCTTAGCTCGCCGGGGCCGGTCGTGTATTGGTCTAATCGCGTCGGTCGCTATAATCGCATTTTTAAAATGCCTAAATTCCGCAGTATGCGTATTGATACGCCGGCGGTAGCAACCCATCTGCTCAGCAATCCGGATCAGTATCTGACTCCCATCGGTTCTTTTCTCAGAAAATCGAGTTTAGATGAGCTACCGCAGTTATGGAGCATACTCAACGGCGATATGAGTTTTGTCGGCCCCCGTCCTGCGCTTTATAATCAGGATGATTTGATTGCACTGCGGTCAGAGCGTCAGATTGATCGTATCCTGCCAGGCCTGACCGGCTGGGCGCAAATCAACGGACGTGATGAATTACCTATCCCTGCCAAAGTCGAACTTGATGCCTACTATGTACAGCATCAGTCGTTCTGGCTCGATATCAAAATATTGTTTCTCACTTTTTACAAAGTAGTCAGGCGTGATGGCGTTACTCACTAGCCTAGTAGTCAATGAATACACAATTGATCTCTCGTAAAAACACGCAAGGACAAATTCCTTACTTCGAATAAGAATAAAAATCGCATGCAATTTCTTCTCGCTTTACCCCGTTTAAAAAAGCAAGCCATTGCCGCACTGGCAGATACCGTGTGTTTGCCTCTGACTTTTATCCTCGCGATCTGGCTGCGTTATGACGGTTTAAGTATCGAAGTATTGTCGCATTACGCAATATTGATCGTCGCTGTACCGCTGGTGTCTATCCCCATATTTATTCGTATCGGCCTATACCGTGCGGTTATCCGTTACCTTGATCAAAAAATTATCTACATCGTGGTGCTCGGCGTCACCATGTCCGTCTTATTTTTGGCTTTCGTCAGTGTAATGACGCACATCATGGCACTGTCTCGTGCAGTGTTTGGCATCTACTGGGCGGGGGCGATCTTATACGTTGGCGCAAGCCGTTTGCTAGTGCGGTCTTATCTACTGGGTGTCAACCGGAATGACGACGCCATCAAAGTCGCCATCTACGGCGCTGGCAAAGCAGGCGTGCAACTCGCTACCGCCTTACGTTCCAGCGATGAATACGTCTGCGTTGCCTTCATTGATGACAATCTGAATGTGCAAGGCTCGCTGATCGCTGGCGTTAAAGTCAGCCCAGCTCAAGCCTTGCATAAACTCATAGATCAATACGAGATCAAAGAAATCCTGCTCGCCATGCCGTCGATTTCTAAAACGAGACAAAAACAAGTGCTTGATGAACTTGAACAATACAAGCTCAAGATCAAAGTCACACCATCAATTAAAAGTCTGGTGAATGGCGAACTCAGGGTACAGGACGTACGAGAAGTCGGGATTGAAGATTTACTAGGCCGCGATGCGGTCGAGCCAGATCCGCGTTTGCTGGCAACCTGCATCACTGATAAAAAAGTTTTGGTCAGCGGTGCAGGCGGATCGATCGGCTCCGAACTATGTCGTCAAATTTTAAACCAGCAACCAGCGCAACTGATTCTGCTCGACATGTCCGAATATGCGTTGTATGCGATTGAACATGAACTCAGCAGCTTGTGCGCAGCAATGAAGTCCCCTTGCGAGATTCTGCCTTTTCTCGGCTCAATTCACGACAGCGCAAAACTAGACAAAATTTTCCAGACCTATCAGATCGACACGGTCTATCACGCCGCCGCCTACAAGCATGTGCCACTGGTAGAACATAATCCAATCGAAGGCATACGCAATAATGTGTTTGGCACCCTGCGTCTGGCTGAAGCCGCGATCAAGGCGCAGGTCAAAAACTTTGTCCTGATTTCGACCGACAAGGCTGTTCGTCCTACAAATGTCATGGGAGCGACCAAACGTCTGGCCGAACTGATCCTGCAAGCCTGCGCACGCAAACAGACGACGACCCGATTCTGCATGGTACGTTTTGGAAATGTGCTGGGCTCGTCCGGCTCCGTGGTTCCCTTGTTCCGCCGGCAGATCATGCAAGGCGGCCCGATCACGCTGACGCATCCTGAGATTACGCGTTATTTTATGACCATCCCGGAAGCCGCACAGCTGGTGTTGCAAGCGGGCGCCATGACCGCCGACGGTGGCGGCGATGTCTTCGTACTCGACATGGGAGAGCCGGTCCGCATCATCGATCTGGCACGCCGGATGGTGCATCTGAGCGGCCTCGAAGTAAAATGTGATGCGACCCCCGACGGCACAATAGAAATCCACCATGTCGGCTTGCGCCCTGGCGAAAAACTGTATGAAGAACTGCTGATCGGCGACAACGTCGAGCGCACCACCCACCCGCTGATTATGCGCGCGCAGGAAAAAGAAATTCCCTGGCCCGAACTGCACGTCTTGCTACAACAGCTTGACATCGCCTGCACAGAATTTAACTACGAAGAAGTCCGTACTCTCTTGCTAAAAATAGTGGCAGAATACGAACCACAATGCGGTATCGAAGATTTTTTATGGCAAGCGCAGATACAACATCATTTGTCTGCTCAGCACTCGACCGAATCGACTTAATACGAATCGAATCAATAAGTAATAGAAAGATAGAAAGCCATCATGTCCCTACTCTCCCCCAGCATTTTTAAAGCCTATGACATCCGTGGCATTATCGGCAAAACTCTGGACGCCGATGTCGCCTACCTGATCGGTCAAGCCTTCGGTAGCGCAGCGCTGGCGAAAGGCGAACAAACCGTAATCATCGGACGCGATGGCCGCTTGTCCGGTCCTGACCTGATCAAAGCTCTGGCAAGCGGTCTGCAAGCAACCGGTGTCAACGTCATTGACCTCGGTATTGTTGCCACACCCATGGTGTATTTCGGCACGAATACCTTAGGTGCTGCATCCGGCATCATGGTCACTGGTAGTCACAATCCGCCGGACTACAACGGCTTCAAAATGGTGCTGGCTGGCGAAGCAATTTATGGCGATGCGATTCAGGCTTTGTATCAGACCATCTTGAATAAAGATTTCAAACAAGGCAGTGGCACTTATCAGACGCATGACATCAAGGTGGCCTATCTGCAACGCATCATCGGTGACGTCAAACTCGCGCGTCCGATCAAGATCGCGATTGATTGCGGCAATGGCGTGGCAGGTGCATTCGCTGGCGAACTGTATCGTGGTATGGGATGCGAAGTGACCGAATTGTTCTGCGAAGTCGATGGTAATTTCCCTAACCATCATCCCGATCCGGCACATCCGGAAAACCTGCAAGACCTGATCCGTGCTTTGCAAAACAGCGATGCCGAAATCGGTCTGGCGTTCGACGGCGATGGCGACAGACTCGGGGTGGTGACCAAAGATGGTCAAATCATTTATCCGGACCGTCAACTGATGTTGTTCGCAGAAGACGTCCTGACACGTAACCCCGGCGCGCAAATTTTGTATGACGTCAAATGCACACGTCATATTTCTGCCTGGGTCAAAGCACGCGGCGGTGTGCCGCTGATGTGGAAAACAGGCCACTCACTGGTCAAAGCAAAATTGCGTGAAACCGGCTCACCGCTCGGTGGCGAAATGAGCGGTCACATTTTCTTCAAAGATCGCTGGTATGGCTTTGACGACGGCATGTATGCCGGTGCCCGCTTGCTGGAGATTCTCAGCAAAGTCAGCGATATGACGGCGACATTAAACAGCCTGCCCCAATCTGACAGCACGCCAGAACTGCAATTACAACTCAATGAAGGTGAGAATTTTGCGATCATCGCCGAGATGCAAAAGAACGCCAACTTCCCCGGTGCCGATGAAGTGATTACCATCGATGGTCTGCGCGTCGAATATCCGGACGGCTTTGGCCTGGCACGTTCATCCAACACGACACCTGTGATTGTGATGCGATTCGAGGCAGAAAATCCCGCAGCACTGGCGCGTATTCAGGCGGCGTTAAAACAAGCCGTGCTGGCGGTAAAACCCGATGCTCGGCTGCCATATTAACTGCTCGGCGAAAGGCTAAACAAGCAACGCCCGATGACGAAGAACGACGCTCTTATTAATATCTGCACTGAAATTTGCACAACAATAAGAGCGTCAATGAAAGCGTCACCTCCCCCGCTCCGGATAAATGCATACCCCTAGGTAGTATCTTTCGTACCCCTAATAAAGATAAGCGGGTAAAGGCCTATTTTTATCATAAGTAGGGGGAGTATATGAAAAAACCCTCTCAACAAGCGATCTTATTGCTGTGAAAATCCTGCTCATCCGCGTCTCATCGCTAGGCGATGTCCTGCACAATATGCCGATTGTGAACGATCTGCTGCGCCGCTTCCCCGGCGCTCAAATCGACTGGGTCGTCGAAGAAGCCTATGTGCATCTGGTGAGGCTCAATCCCGGCATACAACAGGTTTTTCCGTTTGCATTACGCCGCTGGCGCAAGACCCTGATGAGCAAACCGACGCGTCAGGAGATTCGTGATTTTGTCCGTCAGTTACGCGCTCAGGAATACGATCTGGTACTTGATACGCAAGGTTTGCTCAAAACCGGCATCATCATGGGCATGGCAAAGATCACACCGACGGGCAAGAAAGTCGGCCTCGCGAATGGTACAGAAGGATCAGGCTATGAGGGTATTTCCCGCATTTTTCACACCGCCAGCGTAGCGGTCGATCCCCGCACTCATGCCGTCTTGCGCGGTCGCCTGGTCGCAGCACATGCCGGCGACTACACCGTCAACACTCCAGCCAGTTTTGGCCTGCGCCAGTTATATAGCCCATCGCAAACCCGACCGGCGTGGATGCCAGATCAGCCGTATGCCGTGTTCTTCCACGGTACTGCTGGCGCCTCAAAAAAATGGGCAAGAGAAAACTGGATACACCTTGCTAAGACCTTGCAGGCAGCAAATCTGCCTATCTTGCTCCCCTGGGGTAATACGGCAGAAAAAGCCGAAGCGGAACAGATGGCAGCACAAATACCCGACGCCACCGTACTACCGCAACTCTCCATGCAAGACGCCATCATCCTCGCCCAAGCCGCGCGCATTGCCATTGGCGTTGATACCGGACTGACCCATATTGCCGCTGCTTACGAAACACCGACCATCGAGATTTATTGCGATTCACCACGCTGGAAAACCGAAGGCAACTGGTCCGATCAGATTGTGAACCTGGGAGATAAAGGGCAGCCTGCTAATGTGGTCGAGGTGGAACGGGCTGTGCAAGCCTTACTGAGTAAAACTGTGTCGACTTAGATTGACGCGCTCCATCACAGCCCCCTCAACTGAAAGCGTAACCGATCGAGCTCGGTCAGCTAACTGAGATTTTGCGTCACTGATTTCATCTCCCCGTCATCAGCACAGTCTCTTTTTAAGGTATATTCCACCCTTGCCCTCGTTTCCAAAGAGGAAGTTTTTCCTCGCCTCTGATGATTTCCACTCGTAAAAATCTGGACGGCTTTGCTATCGCCGTTATGGTCTTGCTCTGTATTTGCTGGGGCTTGCAGCAAGTTGCGATTAAACTCGCTGCGCCTGTACTCAGCGCCAGCATGCAACTGGGTCTGCGCTCTGCTCTCGCTGCAATGCTAGTCATGCTCTTGATAGGAGTGCGTCGTATTCCATTTTCCCTACGCGACGGTAGTCTGCTTCCAGGTATTGCCGCTGGCGTGTTATTCGCGGTCGAGTTCATGTGTATCTCTATCGGGTTGAACTACACCTCGGCCTCGCATATGTCGGTGTTTTTGTACACGGCACCGATTTTTACAGTGATGGGCTTACATTGGCTGATCCCGGCAGAACGCATGCAAACCAGTCAGTGGCTAGGCATCGTCTCGGCATTTATTGGCGTGGCAATTGCTTTTTCAGCCGCACTTCAAACCAATGCACATGATCTCGGCGATATGCTGATTGGTGATGCGCTGGGCATTTTAGGTGGCATCTTATGGGCAGCAACGACTGTTGTGATACGTCGCTCCAAACTGTCCGAGGCGCAGCCGACCACGACCTTGCTGTATCAGCTGACAGGTGCGGCAGTATTGCTGCTTCTGTTTTCGGCGGCGAAAGGTGATTTTCAGTTACACGCCTGGGATGTCCATATCTGGATCAATCTTTTATTTCAGTCAGTTGTGATTGCATTTATCAGCTACCTGACCTGGTTCTGGCTGCTGCGCCGCTATCTGGCATCGCGCTTATCGGTATTCTCTTTTTTAACCCCCTTATTTGGTGTCGCTGCGGGCGTTGTGTTTTTGCATGATCCCATCAGTCCGCGCTTTGTGATGGGGGCGACACTGGTGCTGACCGGCATTGTGTTGGTCAATTTTCGTCGAAACTGATACTCTGCCGCCATGCGCCTTTTATATTCATTTGTCTGGAGTTTGTCCCTGCCCATCGTCTTGCTAAGACTATGGATACGTGGTCGTCAGGAGCCTGGTTATCGTCAGCACATTAGCGAACGCCTGGGATTTTATCCTGCCTATACCCACAAAAAAACGCTCTGGGTGCATGCGGTATCTGCAGGTGAAACGCGCGCTGCCGAACCTCTGATACGCGCTCTGCTGCGGCGCTATCCGCAGCATCATCTGATACTCAGCCATATGACGCCAACAGGTCGAGCCACTGGTGCGCTGCTGTTTGCCGATGTCTCGGACCAGATTACGCAGGTGTTTGTGCCTTACGATATTAACTGGATGGTCAAACGCTTTCTGCGTCATTATTCGCCCTCTCTGTGCGCCTTGATAGAAACCGAAGTCTGGCCAAATCTGGTCGCGCAATGCAAGCAATTTGGAGTGCCCGTCGCCCTGGTCAATGCGCGGCTCTCTGACAAGTCATTAAGAAAAGCCCTGAAGCTATCCTCCCTGATCTTGCCTGCGGCCAATGCGATTACCTGCGTAGCAGCGCAATCCGGTCCCGATGCAGAGCGTTTAAAAAGTCTTGGTGTGAATCAGCTGGGGGTGACCGGCAATATGAAGTTTGACGTAACACCGCCGGAACATATGGCGGAACGCGGCGCACGCTTGCGGCACTGGCTGGGTGACCGGCAAATTTTCTTATGTGCGAGCACCCGCGATGGCGAAGAAGAATTACTGCTGAATGCGTTTGTCGCGCACCGCAAAGCTAATACCCTGCTCGTACTCACGCCACGTCATCCGCAGCGCTTTGACCAGGTCGCGGCCATGCTGACCCAGCATGGCTTGAGCTTCGTACGTCGCTCGGTCATGGATCTGGACGCTGACGAGAATCCTTTGCCGTCGTCGGTTGACGTTGTTCTGGGCGATAGTATGGGTGAGATGTACATGTATTACGCCGCCTGCGATCTGGCCTTTGTCGGCGGCAGTCTGGTGAACCTTGGCGGTCATAATCTGATTGAGGCCTGCGCCATGGCAAAGCCGGTGATGACGGGGCCGTACACGTTTAATTTTTCTGAAATCACCGAACAAGCCATCACTGCACAGGCGGCATTACGCGTCGCCAATCCAGACCAGCTTTTTGCACAAGCCTGGGCCTTACTGGATCAACCGGCAACGCGGGCATCGATGGGACAAAATGCACACGCCTTCTTCCTGCAACATCAGGGTGCAACGTCCAGAACCATGCACATGCTGGAAAAGATCATCAAGACAGCCTGATCACGCCACGACCCCAAAACACTACAGTTAGTGACAATCCCCAAAAGCTACACTACAATTCGCGCCTTTTGCCTTTCTTGAGGGGTATCAAGGCAAACCCGGAACGGAGGTTTATAATGAATCCTCTGTTTGAAAATTTCCTGCCTTTTTACTAATTTATTGCGCTTAGTTTGCTCTTACATTGGCATTGCAGGTGGCTGCACAGTCACCCGGCACATCGACACTTGCATTAATACCTCCCAATATTTGCATCCCCTATTTTTTTGCTTTACATGAATGAACGGAATCAGAGAACCATGAACGCCAACGACAAAATGCTCGGCATCACTGAAATGCCAACCCAGGAAATCTCTCTCGACGTCCTCCTCGAAAAATATGCCAAGGGTAATGAATCAAATATTCTTGAAGTTCAGCAGCGTGTAGCCAAAGCACTGGCGTCGGTAGAAGGCGCAGATTTTCATGGTTATTACGAAGAAAAATTCTTGTGGGCGCAACAAAATGGCTTCGTCCCAGCTGGCCGGATCAATTCTGCTGCCGGTATGGATTTACATGCCACGCTGATTAACTGCTTCGTACAACCAGTCGGTGACTCTGTCTCCAGCACCACTAACGGCAAACCCGGCATCTACACCGCCTTATCCGATGCGGCAGAAACCATGCGTCGTGGCGGCGGTGTCGGTTACGATTTTTCTACGATACGCCCAAAAGATTCCCTGGTGCGCGGCACACGTTCACGTGCGTCTGGCCCGGTCTCTTTTATGCAAGTATTCAATGCATCCTGCTCTACCGTCGAGTCGGCGGGTGCGCGTCGTGGTGCACAAATGGGTGTATTACGCGGCGATCATCCGGACATTCTGGAATTTATCCGTTCTAAGGATCAGGGTGGTCTGACTAACTTCAATATCTCGATTGGCGTGACCGATGAATTTATGGAGGCCGTCGCCAACGACAGCGATTATTGCCTAGTGCATAGAGCCGAGCCGGGTGATGAAAAAAAAGAAGCCGGTGCCTATCAACGTGAAGACGGTATCTGGGTACACCAGACGGTGCGTGCCCGTGCGCTCTGGGACGAAGTTATGCGATCGACTTACGATCACGCCGAACCTGGCATCCTGTTCCTGTCACGCATGAATACAGAAAACAATCTGTACTACTGCGAAAAAATTGAAGCGACCAATCCTTGCGCCGAACAACCGCTGCCCGACTACGGTTGCTGCTGCCTGGGTTCAATTAATCTGACCAAATTTGTGACCGCACCATTCTCTGATGCGGTGAGTTTTGATTACGACAAATTTAAAACCGTCGTCAGTATCGCCATTCGCATGCTGGATAATGTACTGGAAGCGACGGCATGGCCCTTGCCGCAACAAGAAGCCGAGGCACAATCCAAGCGCCGTATCGGCCTGGGCTATCTCGGTATCGGCAGCACGCTAGTCATGATGGGCTTGCGTTACGACTCAGACGAAGGTCGCGCAGTCGCACAAAAAATCTCCGAAGTCATGCGCGATGCCGCGTATCTGGCCTCATCCGAACTCGCAAAAGAAAAAGGCGCATTTCCTTTATTCGACAGTGACAAATATTTGGCAGGCCTGTTCGCCAAGCGCTTACCAAAAAACATCCGCACAGCGATTGCCAAGAACGGTCTGCGCAATTCTCATCTGCTATCCATTGCGCCAACAGGCACGATTACGCTCGCGTTTGCCGACAATGCTTCGAATGGAATTGAGCCTGCGTTCTCCTGGGTCTATAACCGCAAAAAACGTATGCACGATGGCGAAAGCAAAATCTACGAAGTCGCCGATCATGCATGGCGTTTGTATCGCCACATGGGCAATGACGTCAGCGACGACAGCAAATTACCGGCACAGTTTGTCACCGCACTGAACATGTCGGCAACTGACCATATGAAGATGCTGCAAGTGGTACAGCCATACATCGATTCTTCGATTTCAAAAACGGTCAATGTCCCCGCAGATTATCCGTACGAGGACTTCCAGAATCTGTATATGGACGCCTGGCGCGCTGGCCTCAAAGGTCTGGCAACCTACCGTCCGAACAGTATCCTGGGCAGCGTATTATCCGTCGCAACAGAAACGGCAGCACCGGTAGTCAATACGGTTCCTGATGACGACCTGCTACGCAAACAATTCGACGGCCGCCCTTTTGGCGATCTGGAATCAGTGACCTCCAAAGTCCAGTACATGACCTATGAAGGAAAGAAAACCGTCTACCTGACAGTCAGCTTCATCCACTTGCAAGGCATGGTCGGCGGCGAGCGCGTCACGATAGAACGCCCATTTGAATTCTTCATGCCAGCAGGACAAAAGAACGATGGCCAGCAATGGATTTCAGCAAGCATGCGCCTGCTATCAATGGCAGCGCGCTCCGGCGGATCTATCGCCAAAGCACTGGCTGATATGCGTGAAGTGGTCTGGGACAAAGGCACGGTACGTTGTGGCACCATCACCAAAGAAGATGGCACGCAAGCACCGCTATTTCACGAATCTGAAGTCGCAGCAATTGGCTATTCTCTGCAACGTATCCTGATCAAACGCGGCTTTATAGACGCATCAGGCAATCAGGTACCGGTGACCGTATTGGCAGAACAGTTCCGCAGCAAAAGCCTCGCCTACGGCATGGACGACCTGGCCTACGAAGGCGAAACCGCCCCGATCAGCTACGTCGCCACTGGCAAGAAATGCCCGGATTGCGGCGCTTACGCCTTGCAGAAAATAGACGGCTGCAGTCGTTGCGTGTCTTGCGGCTATGTGGGTGCTTGCGGTTAATTCGAATGGCGGTACAGGCTGCAACTTTGTGGTGGGATGCACCATAAGCTGCTATTTTAACGGCACAAGTTGCTATCGCTACGGCATAAGTTGCTTTAGCGGTAGCATAAGCTAATTCTTAGCGAAAGGTATCTTTGATCTACTAGAATAGGCGTACCAGGAAAATTAAATACCACCTTGGACTTCCCCTAATTTCGTAGACAACTTTTAACTTCCAAATTGTTGTTGATCGTGCTGCGAGTGCCTACGGTTTTGCTCCAGGTGTAGAGGGCGGCGCCCCTTCCCTTCAAGCTGGAGAAAGTCAAACGCCGGTGCTGTTGCTAACACCGGCTTTTAGTTTATTGCGCACGGCTCACGGTTGATCTGATGCTTTACCTGTCTGAGATCCTGGGCTTCACTTCGCTCTTCGCCAACCTACGCTAGCCCGGGCTGCGCTTGCTTTAACCAACACCATGGCAGTTTGGCACAGTTGATGCCGTAGGGGGAGGAGTCCATTCCATTGCCCTACGCCCTACGCCTTACGGCCTTACGCTTGATACAGTCAAGTTTTCTTTAAGTTGCACTTTCCATGATAAATATCCTCTTCTTTAACCCCAACCAACACTCCAGACAACTTAAAGATGCCATCGCCCCTCTTAAGGGTAATGATAGTCGCGCCCATAGTTTTAGGTATTGGTCGATCCTCGGAATAATTGGTATATGAGCTAATTGCGACAAGCCCAAGAGAATTGTTTTGGATAATCTGATATTCAAGTCGACGCCTTGCGATATCGCTATATGGCCCGAACAGTTTTTTGCCAGATATTTGATATTCTGCGGAGTAACTAACCTTATCACCGTGTGCAGGCTCATATTTGCACAACCAATGTTCCTCATTACCCGCCTGGGCACCATTTGCAAAAAACCAAATCAATGCAATAAATGCTCGTGGAATAAAACGATTTAATATCGATTTCATGTTTAATTGGTACATTTATAATGATTTGCATCATAGAGACTGTGGAAGGAATTTAAAACTGAGGCAAATGCGGTTTCGATATTTCCGACGGCTTCTGCTCTATCCAGTTGGATTAGGCCCTCTCGATGCGCGCGTGCATTGGCTTCAAGAAGCACCCTCAGTGCATGAGATAGGTCTTCGAATGCATCGGTTATTAGGGTCACGGTGTTTCCGATAAGAGAGGAGGTCTAACGCAAAAATGAGCGGATGGCCGCCCACAAATTAATAAAGAACACTGCCGCATCGCGGCCAGTCCGATCGATCGCCCTGTTAGGTCTCATAAGCATAAGGCTCGACTTTGATGTATGGATCAGCCCAGACTCTGAAGCCATAAGGTGCAAGAACCGTGAGATCAAATCGCCCAGAAAAAAGGTTTGCTGCAGCGAACTCAATGAACTTTCCTCTTTTGTCATTTACAGCCCTAACTCCTGGCGTACCAATAAGTCTGAGATGAATGAGCGGCTCTTCTTGGCACGCCATGTACACACTAATTTGAACTTCACAGTCCAGAGGCCAGATGCTTATCATCAACCGAAGGTCGCCCAGTTGAACCACGTATTCAGAACAAATGCCATACTCGTCATCACCCTTTGGGGCACTTCCCAGAAGCTCCAAGAAATCGAGAGAGTCCCACTGAAATTCGGAAGCCATCTTGAGACCTAACTTTAATTAGGCGGACAGATACCGTCCACCTAATTCAACCAATCAAATCCATGAAGAGGCTTGTCACACGGTCGTTTGAACAATGTACTGCATATAAACACAGTACTAAATAACCATGAAAAACGTCACTCCACATGTATAGGCTTCAGACGCGATTTTAAAACCAAAATTGCTCGATCAGCTCAAACGTTGCATATGAGATAAGTATTATAGCCTACGTACCGAAGAAGCCTATGTCTATTGGGCACGTTGGTTTATTCGCTTTCACGGCTTGCGCCACCCTGCAGAAATGGGTGCTGCCGAGGTTAACGCCTTCCTCTCTTATCTCACCAATGAGCGGCATGTGGCCGTTGCCACGCACAAGCAAGCCTTATGCGCATTACTGTTTTTGTATAAATAGGTTTTGCAAATCGAATTACCTTGGCTTGATGAATTACATCGTCCAACACGTGCGCCGCGTCGGCCAACTGTATTGACTGCGAATGAAGTTGCGTCTGTGTTCGAACACATGTGCGGTGTACACGCCTTGATGGCAAAGCTCATGTATGGCACTGGAATGCGTTTGATGGAATGCATGACATTACGGATCAAAGATGTCGATTTTGAACGGCGTGAAATCACGATCCGCCACGGCAAGGGGGCAAAGATAGGATGACGATGCTGCCGCTTTTGCTGGCTGTGTGCGAAAGCACGTTTCCATATTTCTTTGTGAATGTCGGTGAAATTTACAGTAGTTTGTGCATTTCTTCATCTCAACCACAAAACCCTGGTAAGCCTATGATTCAAAAACCTTTTTTTAATGGCGCAAATTTTGCTTTTTTGATCTAAGGTTAATTCTCATTGGACATCTAAACATACCTAACGGTAAGAGAGAGGAAATATATGTCATTTAGCAAATTTATCATGCGTGAAAAACTTTGCAATGCACTGTTTGCAGGTCTGCTCATAGGGTTTTTTTCGACATCTGCCAGCGCGACGCCCTATTTGTACGAAACGTTTGGCGGCCAGAACGGTGAAATTGCCGCCCTGAATCTAGGAGTCACGACGGAATACAACGCGCACAGTGGCAACATCGGTTCGGTCGTAGCTGGGGGTGGCAAGGTTTATTGGACAGAGGGAAAGAATCTTTGGTCTGCTAATGGCGATTTGAGTAACGCTAGCATCTTGCATGTCAACGGACTCGCTCCAAACGGCCTGGCATTGGATGTGCCATCGGGCTATTTATACGAAACGTTTGGTGGTCAGAACGGTGAAATTGCCGCCCTGAACCTCGGGGTTACGACGGAATTCAATGCACACAGTGGCAACATCGGTTCGGTCGTAGCTGGGGGTGGCAAGGTTTACTGGACAGAAGGCAAGAACCTTTGGTTTGCCAATGGTGATTTAAGTGACGCCAGCATCTTGCATGTCAACGGACTCGCTCCTAACGGCTTGGCATTGGATGTGCCATCGGGCTATTTGTACGAAACGTTTGGTGGTCAGAACGGTGAAATTGCCTCCTTAAACCTAGCAGTTACGACGGAATTCAGCGCACATAGTGGCAACATCGGCTCGGTCGTAGCTGGGGGTGGCAAGGTTTACTGGACCGAAGGGAAGAACCTTTGGTTTGCCAATGGTGACTTAAGCGACGCTAGTATCTTGCATGTCAACGGCCTCGCCCCTAACGGCCTAGCATTGATGCTGGATGTCCCGACGGAATCGGTACCTGAGCCATCTGTTCTCATGCTGGTTGGAGTGGGACTAGTAGGATTGGTTCGTAGCCGCCGTCAAAAAATGTCTGTAGCTTAACTGCAAACTGCTACGTATCAGTATAGAGTGCCCAAAACCATGCGGGCTACCCTCAAAATAGATAACGAGTTCCGCCTTATGGCTGAGCCTAGATTGACAACCATAAGTTGCTATTAATATGTCTTGAAATTAAATAATGCCAGTGAAATTCGCTGGCATTATTTTTTTCATATAGTCAAAAATTTCGGATGTTAAATTTTACTAACATCCAGCTTACGTGAGTGTATTTATACACCTCACCCAACAGCACAAACGTCGGTATCAAGCGCTATGGAGCGCGAGAGCATGTCTCTTTCCTTGCTTGTGTAGAGCGAATCTTCATAGGACATCAGGAATGCATGATTACGCATCGATTGATACCAAGGCTCAATGACATTCTCGACAAAATTAAAGATCTCTTTGGCACACATCGTCACAGAGTGTTCGTCTTCAGCATATTGAAATACGTTAGTCCGTTCACTGTCTAGCGCAGAACGGTATTGCTCGCCGACCAGGTCATTTAACCCTAAAGTATTCCAGGCATCATCCACGATGTGCATTCCCATCGTGATACGAAAAGATGTGTCGGTGGTGACGTGGTGGAGATGAATGTACTCAAGATGGGGAAGTGAGGTACGAATAAAGTACATCGATTTATTCCGGAGAAATCCTTTCTGCTGAAGCAATGCCTCCAGTCGACGCAATACTTTTTCCTTATTATTACGCGAAAGCTTTTTATCCATTGTGGTGTCTTAAAAAGTACGTTGCAGAAGAAAAAATGGCATTGCTGTCTAGAGCAGTGGTTATTTCAATAATAAATTGTAACGATCTATCTTCCAATCGTTATTTATACATTTGCTTACAAATTACAACATTTGGTTGCATTTACATTTCGTTGTTAAAACGAAAAAGCATGAAGAGGTGGCGGCGTAACTCCTTTAGGATGAGGAAATGTATCGCTGGAAGGAATTATTGATGTCTAAATTTTTGCAGTAACGCCAGCCGCAACCAATATTGCCCATCACGGGAAACTCTGTGACTCAGCAGGCTCATAAAGGATTTGGATGATTGAGCGTGATCAATCGTATTGACGTTGTCACGGAAATTACCGCTCTCTCTTAAACCTGGCACGGTAAAATTGTGAAATGAAAATTACTGTACTTTTCCCTACACACACCGAGGCCAGCTTGTTTCAACGAGATGGCGTTCATACCATCATCTCTGGTGTTGGACTCACTGCAACGACCATGGCAACGCTGAAAGCAATTCAGTCTGATCAGCCGGACATTCTGATTCTGGCTGGAATTGCCGGCGTCTACGAACACTCGTCGCTCAAACTATTTGACGTAGCGCTGATTGAGAGTGAGCTCGAAGCGGATTTAGGCTTCTTTACAAAAAATGGATTTGTGCATATGGCACATTTGCCTATCGCAATGGAATTTGAACGACGTCATACGCTGCATTGTCCCCACGTTCCTGTTGATACGCGGTTTAAACGAGCGAGCAGCTTGTCGTTGAATGCGGCTCTTGCGCCATTTGTTGATACCAGCAACGTCGATATAGAGAATATGGAAGGTGCGGCATTTTTCCATGTTTGCCTGCATGAGAATCAACGTTTCTTAGAACTGCGTGCTATCTCAAATATGGCAAAAATTGGCGATGACAATTGGGATATGACGACTTCTGTACAAGCACTGACCAATGGACTACATCAGTTGATCGACAGCTTGCAGGCGACCTGAATTTCATTCACTCAGTCGTACAAATCAGCGCAATAAATTGATCAATTAACTTAATAAGTTTCAGTATTTTAGCGACCCAATTCAATGATACCGATAACCAATCTGGAACTGGATGATATCAATAGGATTATCCAGATGGCCTGGGAAGACCGGACTGCATTCGATGCCATCAAGGCGCAATTTGGCTTGAGTGAATCCGACGTGATCAAGCTGATGCGTGGTAATTTAAAACGCTCAAGTTTCACGTTGTGGCGAGCGAGAGTGACCGGGCGCAAAACAAAACATCTTGCCTTGCGCCCCGTTGGTATGACGCGCTTTAAGTCTCGGGATCAGAAGGGATAAAAATTTTGTGGCTTAGTAATTAAGTTGTATGTGCAAAAATGAAGGAGAAAATATCTGCCATTTTTGCCATGCCGTTTTTACGCGACGTCGCATAATGCCCTGTCTCATAGTCGACTCTCAATAAAGCACCGGGGACATTGGTAGAGGCTGCCTGTAAGCGAGCAGCGAATTTACCGATTTGCCAAGGCTCAACCCTCAGATCATTTGCGCCAGTAATCAATAAGGTGGCAGGGTATCGAGTGCCATCTTTGACTGAATGATAGGCATCCATTTTTTGCAGCGCATGGAACTCATCTTCTTTTTTTACGGTACCAAATTCAGCATCATTACCCGGTCCGTTTGCAGTTAATTCAAATCGCAAGGTATTGAATAACCCGACCTCGCCGATTGCGGCAGCAAACAAATCCGGTCGCTCGGTAATCGCTCTGCCGACCATGATACCGCCAGCAGAAGTACCCCATAGAGCGAGGTGTTTTTTGGCTGTCCAGCCTAGTTTGATCAGATGCTCTGCCGAGTCAATTGCATCGCGCCAGGTATTTGGCTTGGTCGCTTTTTTCCCCGCTACATGCCAGGCTTCGCCAAGCTCACCGCCGCCACGTACGTGTGCATAAACAATCACACCACCAGCCTCCAGAAACGCCAGATTACTGGCGCTAAATCCGGGGTCAAGGATGGCACCATAAGATCCGTAGGCAACGATCAGTAAAGGATTACGACGATTTAATTTGATATCTTTGCGATGCAGGATTTCCAACGGTACTCGCACGCCGTCGCGGGTTGGGGCATCAATACGGGTCGTCTTGAACGTAGCGACATCGAAGCTCGGAGGCTTCGCAAAAACAAACTGTTTTGTACTCAAATCAGTCGCGTTCACTTTGTAGGTAACACCCGGCCAGGTTAGGTCGTCCATTTGAAACCACGGACCATCTTCATCTTGTGTAGCAAATATATTCCAGACCGCGCCAGATTTCTGCAATTGAACCCGTTCGATTTTTCCCTCAAATGAAACACGTCGTAAGCCGCCCAGACCTTTGGTCAGGTCGTGGACATATACGCCATCGCGGGCAACCTCCATCGTGTCAATTACTCCTTCGCCGACGGGTAATACGACTGCTCCATTTGCAAAATCACCTGCACTGGCGTCCACCTTGACAAGCTCTCCATTACTCTGGCGACCTTTCGCTAAAATATAGACGGTGTCACCAACCAGTTTTGCACTCATCACGCCCGCAGCACGTCCGGCAATCTTGCGCCACTGCGGCTTACCACTGAAGAGGTCCTCCGCTTTAGTGATGTACACCATCGCGATATCATTTCCGTTCAACAGATGCAGCCCGAGTACCCAGTTACTATTCATTGCACCTTTGACCTGCGGAGTGTCGTCTTCCATGGGCTCATAATCAGGCCCCTCTGCCTCACGAAACACCTCGACATCTGTTGCCGGTGGCGTACCTAGCCTATGCATCCAGCAACTTGCGCCGCGACCAAAATCCTGGGATCCCAGAATGGCATCGGCTCGTACCCGATAATAAAAAAATCGCGTCCCGTCAGCACTCCATCCACTACCGCGAGACAAAATGCGGGTAATCTCAACGACGTCGCCACTCACCACGTTTTTGATATAGCTTGTTGTAACTTCTGAGCCTCCGATAGATATGCCGTAAGCGATATGACTACCGGTGTGACAAGGCAACACATAATCCAGAGTCGCTGGCGGCTCATCCGCTTTACGACCAGCCAATGGGTCGATCAGAACACGCTCAACTCCATCAGCTTTATCCCTTACGAATACTTTAAATCCCTGCTCTCCCCCAAGCCGCTTGTAAATAAACAGACGACCACCTGCGGGAGCAACATATTGCAAAGCGTCTGTTTCGGAACCATAAAATTCCAGACGCTTCAATATCGCGGCGCGTTTTGGCAAACCATCGAGAGTTGAACGTGCATATTCACCTTGCTGACGTAGCCAGGTTTCCCACTCGGCTGTTTTAGGCTGCACCTCCATCCAGCGATAAGGATCTGTCACATCGACACCCCAATAGCGATCCGTGACAGGATCAACTCTTGTCTTCGGGGGGAGTTTGCTCAGCGTTGCTGATTCTGGTGCCAGGACCTTTGCGGAGCTTGCCCAAGCAGGCATTGCACTCCCTGCGGCGGTAAAAGCGATAAATTGACGTCGTGAAATAGCTTTGAACATGAACCAACTCCTTACTTGTGAGAGGCAATGCGTACGATCCAAGCACGCTTGCCATTGCGTCGCGACAAACCCCGTTCATAGCGCATGGGGCCGATGAAAGGCTAAGCGGTTCTGTCAAAAGCTTAGTTGTCTTTATTATCATTTAATATCATAAAGACCACAAGATGTTCTGCTTATTTTCTGTGCGATGTATTGATTGGTTTTGAGCAAGTGTCGAAGCATAAAAAAAGGAGCCGAAGCTCCTTTTTTATTCAAATGAATGGCGATCTGTGAAAATTATTTCTTCTCTGGTTCTGCCGCCTTCACTTCGGCAGACGCTGAACTTGCTGCCGGAGCAGATGCCGATGCAGGTGCAGGTGCAGGTGCAGCAGCTTTTACCATTTCAATTTTTGCTTTGGTGTGAATATCATCCAGCAATTTTTTCAGACTTTCTTGCTGTACTTGCTGCTTCAAACCATCTTTGATCTGCGCGAGAGGCGGGATCACTTTGGCACGGGAATCTTCTAACAAAATGATGTGGTAACCAAACTGTGATTTGACTGGCTCTTGGGAGAATTTGCCTTTTTCCAGTTTAGCGACAGCGTCGCCAAATTCAGGCACCATGCGCTTAGGATCAAACCAGCCCAAATCGCCGCCATTTACTTTTGAACCGGCATCCAGGGATTTTTGTTTTGCAATCGATTCAAATGCGCTGACATCTTTTTGCAACTTCGCGATGATCTCTTTGGCATCCGCTTCTTTCTCTACGAGAATATGGCGAGCCTTGTACTCATTGCCGCCCAATTTCGTTTTCAGCTTGTCGTATTCTGCATTGAGTACATCATCAGAAATCGCATTATTTTTCAGATAATCCTGAATAAACGCATTTGCTAAAATTGATTGCTTGGTCAACTCACTCTGATCCAGAACTTCCTGAGATTTGTCCAGACCCTTTTTTACCGCTTCCTGTGAAATCAATAACTGCATTGCCAGGTGATCGACGATTTCTTTGCGTGCTTCAGGCGTGTCTGGCTGCCCTTGCGCTGCACGTTGCTTCATCATTAAATCTACGCGGCTCTCGCTGATCGCTGTACCGTTGACAGTAGCTGCCGCTGGACCTGTCGCAGCAACTTCTGTTTTATTACAGGCAGTCAGTGCCAGCATAGACATCGCACTTACCAACAAAATACGCTGAGTCATACGAGATTTGATCGTCATCTTTTCATTCCTTTTCAATAGGTGGGCTTAGGTGTGCAGACATCAGGCAATCTGACAGCGTGATGCAGCAAGCCGCACATATTAGCAGGATTAATTCTCTTGCAATACCCATCATGGGATTTACGATTCAAAAGTCGTTAATCAAACTTTAAACGAGCCTTTGAGTCGTGTGCCGGAATGAGTTGCGCTTAGTTAATTGTATTTAACCAAATACATTAAATTAAGTACATTAACTACTCAGACTCCACACGTACTGTATTTTGGACCAGGACTTTTGTGCTTGCCCGTTCAGACTCGCAGGTTTGAACTTACACAAACTTAAGCCAGCTCTAGCAGCTTGGTCCAACTCTTTATATCCACTTGACTGCTCTACACGTGCATCAACAACTCTGCCGTCTGTGCCGACGAGTAAGGCTAGGGTAACCGTCCCGGTGTATTCATTGCGTAAGGCATTCCGGGGATACTCAGGTTTTTCACAAGACTTTGCTTCGACAACAGCACCGATAAACACCGGCATGGAATCCGCCTTCGTTTGCGACATCTCAACCTGACCAGTACGGTTGCCATCATCCGGAGGATTGAACCCCGTTCTTTGAACAACGGTAGTGCTTGGCGCTGGCTCATGGAAAACGATCACATCAGGTGGAACAACAACCGGTATCAGTGGATCCCTCAATGCAGGCAGCGGTAACAACTCCTTTGGCTCAGGTAAGGACTCCGGCTTTGTCGGCTCAACGTAGACAAAATCCGGATCCATACGCGGTAAACCTGCGGGCGGCTTCAATCCGTAGAGCAAACCGACTAAGAGTAACAAGTGCAATAGGCTCACGACTAAAACACCTGATATTGATGTCGGTTTTTTCTTTCCAGAAATAGAAAATTCCATATATTTCTCCTTTAGTTAAATTTAAATACTTTTAATTAGCAATTAAATTACCAATTAAAAGTAAATATATAATCTAAAATAAGAAATATCAACTACTTAGAAGTATACATCTGTTGTGAATGTTAAATTAAAATTACTATTAACCAGCAAAAATGTGAAAAAATCGTTAATATATGGACAATAATAAAAGGGGGCTAATGTAAGAAATAGCGATTCCCCGATTGCAAGGCATAAATATCTCTCAAAACTCAAATATCAATTACATAAATATGCCATACCGAAGTATAATTTTTACTTCCATAGAGAAAAGAAAAGCATCCATGCAAGATTCCCTCACTACTATTCGTATCCTGTTTGCGGATGATCATCCGATTGTCATGTCTGGGTTTGCCATGTCCTTACAAGGCGAGGACGTTGATGTAATCGGACAAGTAAAGACAACTCAGGACGCTATCGAACAATTCAAAGAATTGCTGCCGGATGTATTGATTCTCGATATTCGTTTTGGCGAGCAGCTTTCAGGGTTCGATGTCGCCAAAGAAATTCTCGACACACATCCTGCGGCGAAAATAATTTTTTTAAGCCAATTTGATCAGGATAGTTTTATCAAAGAAGCGTATCGCCTTGGCGGCAAGGCGTTTGTGACGAAGGATTGCAATCCACAAGACTTAGCGACAGCCATCCGAAAAGCACATTGCGGTGAGTTATATTTTTTACCCGCAATCGCAGAACGGCTCGCCAATTTATCCGTGAAAGGTGATGCATCTCCTCAGTCACTTTTAGATGAACGATCACTAGATATATTTACCCTGATTGCAGAAGGATTTACGAATGTAGAGATTGCTGAAAAATTAGATATTTCGACTAAAACAGTCAGCAATACCAGTCAGATGGTCAAAGAAAAATTAGGCATCCACAGACAAGCAGACATGACCAAGCTAGCTCTTAAGCATGGCTTGATACAGGCATAAAAATGCTGGAATATTTAGCTGGATTCATCAGAAAATTTAAAGCAATACAACATTGGAGCATACGGCATCGCCTGCTTTTTATTACACTTGTCCCAGTGAGCTATCTCTTTTGCATGCTGGTGTGGCATTCATATTGGCTGCACACACAAGAAGTTAAAAATGAAATCGAAGAACGCGGCAATATTATTACCAAGGTATTGGCCGAGAGTAGCGAGTATGCACTGGCATTGAACAAACTCCCTGACCTGAAACTATCGCTAGATGGATTGGTGCAATCAGAAAGAGGTATTTTAAGTATTGATATTTTAGATGTTAATCGAAAAGTTTTACTTCATAGCCAGTCAAAAGAAAGAAAAGTATCCAGCCATCGCATTTTTGATCTTCCCATTAAAAAGCGCCTGACATGGGTCAACCTGATACCAAGCGTTACAGATCCAGTCGCACAAAATGACAATCTGTTGTCAACAACAAAAACACAACTAGCAGGCTATGTTGTCGTCGTCATGTCCTTCGCCGAACTGGAAGACAAACAACAACATCGATTTGCGATTGAGTTAGCTGTAGCAGCGCTGGGATTGATCATCAGCGCATGGCTTGCTGTGCATCTATCAAGAACGCTATCCATCACGTTTGCACAATTCATCGATGCCTGCCGATCCATCAGAAGTGGTAATTTTACTATTGATCTGACGGTGAAAGATGGTGGTGAAATCGGCGAATTGCAAACCTCCATCAAGGAAATGGCGGATAGCTTACAGCGATCTACAACCGAACTGGAGAGTCGCGTTGCAGTACGTACCGCAGAACTGGAAACCTCCCGTAACGAGGCAATTAAAGCGAACATGGAAAAAAGAAAGCTAATCCAAAAAATTCATGGCATTGTTGAAGAAGAAAGGAAGAGTATCGCATTAGAAGTACATGACGAGCTGAATGCCTCATTGATTGCAGTACGCCTTGAATCACAGCGCATTATCGATTTAAGTCAACAAATATCACCGTCAATTGGGCGGGATAAAATTCAGCAACACGCCCAATCAATTAATAAAAGCGCACTCGATTTATATAATAACGGTCGCGCCTTGGTACGTCGCTTACGACCAGAGGTACTGGACATGCTTGGACTGGAAGGTGCAATCTCGGAAATGGTCTCTAGCTCCCAAAATAACTACCCGAGCTGTGATTTCAGCTATTCATCAGAAGGAAATTTTGACAACTTAGATAACACCTCTGCGATGTCAATTTATCGCATCGTTCAGGAAGCCTTATCCAATATCATCAAGCACGCTAATGCGCGACATGTAGAGATCATTCTGCAAAGAGATATTGTGACCCATGCGGTTCATCTCCTCATTTCTGATGACGGCACAGGCTTTGATCAAACATTGACGACATCAGGCCTTGGCCTGATCGGCGTTAGAGAGAGAGTATTTGCACTAGATGGTGATATTCAAATTCTGTCTGATACAGACGGCGGTACAACTATCTCCATCCTAATCGGACGCTTGACAAGACAAACTAATTAGAAATCCTTTGTGAGAGGACATGTATGATATTTTTTCACATTTACCAACAAATTACTTTCTTGGAATAGCACTAGACGGAGCTAACCTATCTCGTACTTCGTACTGTGGATCAATTTCTTTTTGATGCTGAAGAATATCGTAAAGCGCCTGCTTAGCCTTGATTTCACTATTTTTTTCAGCAACAAATTTTTCTGTGTTTAATAGCCAAGCATCGCGTTTTGCAATAGTTGTATCGGCCGCTTTCTGAGAATCCGCTGTAATCTTTGAATACACATTATTCAAATGAACTTTAGCTTGTTCATATTCCTGCTCATTCATCAGCTTCGAAATATCTCCCGGAATACGCTTTCCTGGAGGTAAGGCATCATTCATATTTTCAACAAAATTGTTATAACAGTTTTGCCATGTATTGATCAGTTGATTGACATTTTTTATCTCGCTATTTGTTTTAGATAAAACAGGAATTTCTGGTGTTCCACAATTAAATTTACCGGAAATCAAATCTTTACCATCATACTTAGATAACCAATATTCAATATCACTATGTCGTATTTGTCGCTGACGGATTACCTCTAAAGCTACCATTGCTTTCGCGTTACCGCTATTTGCGGACTTCTGCAGCCACTCCGATGCCTTGCTCATGTCAACAGAAGTTCCTTCCCCGTACCAGTGCATTTCACCCAAGTGAAATTGGGCCTCAGCGTTACCGCTATTTGCCAACCTTGTATAGAGTTTAAAAGCTTCCGTATATGAACGATTGTCAAGAAGTCGGTTGGCATCGGCAAGCTCGTCAGCGATGGCGACATTCGTCAAAAGTAAGGAGAAGCATAAAATATATTTATTCATTATTTTCTCGCAATATTGTTATAACTCCAAATTAGGATAACAATAGTCATCTGATAAGACAACCAATAAAAAAGCTCGCTTGCGCGAGCTTTTTTATTGGACTGGAACTAAAAATTAATGCTGCAACAAATCGTTAATTTCTGCCAGATCCGATTCTTTTAAAGTGCCGGCGGCGGATTTTAAACGCAAGCCATTCATGATGGTGTCATAACGTGCCTTAGCCAAATTCTGACGTGTTGTATATAACTGTTGCTGTGCATTCAGCACATCAATATTAATGCGTACGCCGACCTGATAACCAAGCTTGTTTGAATCCAGCGCCGATTGAGAAGAGATCTCTGCAGCTTCCAGAGCTTTGACTTGTGCCAATCCGCTGTTAACGCCAAAGTAGGCTTGACGGGCTCCTTGTGCGGCTGTGCGGCGTACATTGTCGAGATCGCTTCTGGCTTTATCTTCTAAAGCAATTGACTCGCGCACACGGCTGTCTACAGCAAAGCCAGAGAACAAAGGAATGTTCCACTGAACACCGATAGTCGTCGGCTTCACAACACCGGTACCGGACAAGGAATTGCCGCCTGTTGAAGTGCGTCCTGTACTGGCAACTAAATCCAGCGTTGGCATGTGACCTGCGCGGTTTCTTGAGATATCACGTTGAGCAATTTCTAAGGCAACTTGTGAAGCAACTACGCCGTAATTCTGCTTCTCTGCAGAGCCTACCCACTCCTCGATACGTTCCGGCTGAGGTGAGCTGAGTTTGATGCCTGGTTTCAGGCTGGATAAATCGCCCGCTTCTTTGCCAATGATTTGCTGAAGTGCTGCGCGCTTGATTTGTAAATCGCTCTGACCAGCAAATTCCTGGGCGATGATCAGATCATAACGGGCTTGTGCTTCATGCGTGTCGGTAATGGTTGACGTACCGACTTCGAAATTGCGCTTTGCTGACGCCAGTTGTTCCGAGGTTGCCGACTTTTGAGCCTGTAAAGTCGCAAGCGTATCCTGTGCAGCAAGTACGTCGAAATAAGCCTGACCTACTCTGACGATCAGGTCTTGCTGCGCCTGGGCAAATTGCGCATCACTTACGATGACGGATAATTTGCCTTGTTCATATTGTTGCCAGTTCGCCCAGCGAAATAAGGGTTGCGACAACGCCAAGGTATACGTATTTGTGTAGCTCGTACCCTTACTGTCACGGCCCGCCAGATCTGACTCAAAATTACTATTGGTACGAACATCGCTACCGCTCAATGCCACACTTGGCAAAATACCTGCACGGCCTTGTACAGATTTTTCTTTACCTGCCACTTGCGAAGCGCGGGCGCTACCGTATTGCGCATCATTGACTAAGGCATCTTTGTATATTTGCAGCAGATCGCTGGCGCTGGCATTGAGCGTCAGAAAAGCACTGGCAATCAGTGTGGCAATGATGGGATTACGCATGTAACACTCCAGAGAGTAGTAGTTAGTTAAATTTATGTTTGAGCTTGCTACGCTTTAAGCGTTTCAGACAGGTCAAACGTCTCAATCAATAAGTCGGCATTGCACTATCGACCGACTGTGCCCAGGCATGCACACCGCCAGTCAGGTTGATTACCTGGGTAAATCCCTGGCGCTCTAAAAAAAGAGCGACCTGCATACTGCGTGCTCCGTGGTGGCAAATGCAGACGATCGTAGAATCAGGATCGAGCTCTTGCTGTCGTCCCGGTATGCTCTGCATCGGCATCAGAACAACACCTGGAATATGACACGTTTCATACTCCCAAGGTTCCCTGACATCGAGCAAAACCGGAGGATTTTTTGAAGTATCCGCCAGCCAGCTTGCTAACTCGGGTGCAGTTAAATGTTGCATGACAATTTCCGCAATCGTTTAAAAAATGAAACGCGATACATGCTCAGACTGCGGCAAGGCTGGCACCACAGTTTCAAACAAGGTTGTCGCTTTAAAACTGGTATCAGATTCACGACGTATCAGTTGCGCTGCCATGACCGGTGCCTGTCCAGTGACGACAAATAAACGACCACCGATATTGAGCATATCCTGCAATACTTGCGGAACGATTTCGAGAGAACCGCTGACGACGATAACGTCATAAGCCGCACCCTGCTGAGCGGTCAGTCCACTGGCTTGAATAATGCTGACATTCGAGACATCGTTATCACGTAAATTTTTTGTGGCTGTTGCAATCAATTCAGGATTGGTTTCAGTCACTGTCACATGCTTCGCCTGATGCGCCAGCAGTGCTGCCAGATAACCTGTGCCGGCGCCAATCAGCCAGACAGATTCTGATTTTTTCGATGCTACCTCCTGAACGATCCGCGCCTCCAGTTTGGGGCTTAATGCGAAAGCGCCGCCGGCCAAAGGTAACTCGGTATCAAAGAAGGCCAGACTTTTTTGACTCTCAGGAAAAAAGTTTTCGCGCTTGCAAACGATGAGTAAATTCAAGACGTCCAGATCCAGGACATTCCATGGGCGGATTTGCTGTTCTATCATGTTGAAACGGGATTTTTCGATATTCATGGTATTTACTCTGTCGCAATATAGGTGGGGAACCCGCATTTTATCAAAGCGCAGCCCCCGATTAGAAGAATCCTTGTTTATTAGTTCAAATTGCCAGATCAAATTACTAGCTCAAATTACTAGCTCAAGAAGTCCATTTGTTTTTAAACCAGGTCCCCAAATCATCCAGATAGGTGTACATCACAGGAACCACCACCAGCGTCAGCAATGACGAAGTAATAATGCCGCCTATTACTGCCTGCCCCATCGGCGCACGTTGCTCGGAGCCCTCAGTCAAGGCGAATGCCAGTGGCACCATACCAAACACCATTGCCAGGGTTGTCATCAGAATAGGACGCAGACGGACATGAGCAGCCTCCAGCAGAGCCTCCATACGTTCCATTCCCTCTTTACGTGCCTGATTCGCAAAATCGACCAGCAAAATTGCGTTCTTGGTGACCAATCCCATCAGCATGATGAATCCGATGATAGAGAACATATTCAAGGTCGAACGGAAGAACATCAGCGCCAAAAATACGCCAATCAAGGTCATAGGCAAAGCCGACATAATCGCCACGGGTTGCAAGAAGCTGGCGAACTGAGATGCCAGGATCATGTAAATAAAGATGACTGCCAACGCCAGGGCAGATAAAGCATAACCAAAAGACTCCGCCATGTTTTTAGACGCGCCACCCATTTTGTAACGATAACCAGGTGGCCACTGCATGCTGTCCAATACCTTTTTCACTTCAGCGCTTGCCTCGCCGGCAGAGCGACCGACGACGTTCGCCGACAACTCTACCTCGCGATTGAGATCGCGCCGGTTAATCTGATTTGCCCCGGTGGATGCCTGAATGTCCGCTACCTGACGCAGCGCGACCATTTTAGGAGAACCGTCCGCATTCAACTGAGAACTGCTCAGCATCAGTCGTGATAAATCATCCTGGTTGTTTCTGTCATTGGGCGACAAGCGGACTGAGACGTCATAATTTTCATCGTCCGGTGCGCGCCATGTCGTTGCAGCCTCACCGGCTAGCAATGGTCGTAGGGCGGCACCGATTTGTGCTACGCCAATACCCAGATCGGCGCCCTGATCCCGCTTGGGACGTACAGAAATCGTCGGCTTCTGGGCTTTCAAGCTAGTATCAAGATCGACGACTCCCGGAATAGCGCGCATACGTCGTTGCGCCTCTTCCGAAAGTGTAGCAAGTTGCCGTAAATCGGTTCCCAGCAAGCTCAGGCGCAATTGTTTATTGTCGCCTCCGACACCATCCAACGCACCGATATGCGTGACCGTAATACCCGCAATTTGAGTCAAGCGATTACGCAAGGGAATCGACATCTGCGAAGTGCTGCGCACCCTGTCCTTGCGCGGTACCAGCCTGATGTAGGTGGTTACATAATTCTTACCCTGTGCTGAGCCGGTGTTGACTGTGCTATAGGTATCTAATACTTCAGGAAACTCCTTCAGTACAGTCTCGACCTGATGCACTTTGGTTTCAGTCAATTCCAGCGAGGATCCTACTGGCGTGTAAAAAGTCACACCGGTTTCAGAATAGTCAGCTTGCGGCACAAACTCTGATCCGATCAATCCTGTAGCAGGAATCATCAGGCCACCGACAAAAGTCAGCAGCGCAATCAATAAAGTCTTGATACGGTGTTTAAGCGACCAGCGCAACATACTTTGATAGCCGCGCGAAAACCATTGCACCCCGCGCTCAAATTGTTCCAGTACACGACCAATCGTGTGCGCATAAAACCCTTTTCGCGCTTGCCCTTCATGGCCGTGCGCATCGGGATCAGGCCAGATCGACGACAACATAGGATCCAGCGTGAAGGACACAAACATCGAGATCAATACGGCCGCCGTCACAGTAATACCAAACTGGTGAAAGAAGCGTCCAATAATCCCGCCCATGAATCCGACTGGCAAAAAGACGGCCACAATCGAGAATGTCGTTGCCAATACCGCGAGTCCGATTTCTGCAGTGCCTTCCAGCGCTGCCGTATGATGATCCTTGAACTTGCCATTCACTTTCATGCCGGCATGGCGGACGATATTTTCTCGTACCACAATCGCATCATCGATCAGCAAACCAACACACAGGGACAATGCCATCAGCGTAATCATATTGATGGTAAAACCGAACATATCCATGAACAGGAAAGTTCCGATCAGAGCAACCGGTAAAGTCAGTCCGGTAATCACGGTGGAACGCCATGAATTCAAAAACAGGAACACGATCAGGATAGTCAGCGCAGCGCCTTCGATCAGCGTCCTACGTACATTTTCAACACCAACCCGTATCTGCCGCGAACCGTCTTTGATGATCTGTACCTTCACACCCGGATACAAGGCTTTCAGTTGCGGATCCAGATTCTTTAATGCCTCTACAAGTCCATCGGCGACTTCAATCGTGTTTTGTCCCTGGGCTTTCAGGATATCAAGCGCCAGCGTGCGTTGTCCGTTATACAGAGCCAGACTTTCCTGCTCTTCCTGACCGTCAACAATGGTGGCGACCTGAGATAAAAATACCGGCTGTCCACCACGTTTAGTCACAATAATGCGACCAAAATCCGCAGGGTCTTTGACACGTCCCTGTATCTGGACAATTTTTTCGTTATCCAAAGAACGTATCGCACCGGTTGGTAACTCCTGGTTTTCGTTTTTTACCGCGTTGATCACCTGATCGACACCCAAGCCTAGGGCTTCCATCTCATTCGGCTTGATATAAATCTTGATCTCACGTTTGACCCCACCGACTAGCGTGACGGAACCGACGCCTCGCACATTTTCAAGACGCTTTTTAACGATCTGATCACCGATCGTCGTCAGCTCGCGAAAACCGCGTTTTTTTATCTTGTCGTCATTCGTTACGGAAACAGAAAAGATGGGTTTGTCTGACGGGTCGTAACGCGTCACGCGCGGCTCTTTGACTTCTTTACGGAATCCCGTTTTTACCAAAGCCACTTTTTCACGTACGTCTTGTGCTGCTTGCGCCGGATCAATGGTCAGATCAAATTCCATGATCACGACCGAAGTACCTTCGTACGAACGCGATGTCAGTGCGCTGATACCATTGATGGTGTTCACCGCCTCTTCCACCTTGCGCGTGATATCGGATTCAATGGTCTCAGGTGATGCGCCCGGATAGTCGGTCTGAATCACGACAACGGGAAACGTAATATCGGGAAACTGATCGACGCGCAAGCGTTTATATGAAAACAAGCCCAGCACGACAAACGCCACCATCATCATGGTTGCGAGCACGGGGTTGCCGATACTGATACGAGTGAACCACATGATCTAGCCCTTGCTCACAGATGCTGGCGTTGCGCTTGGCTCTACCGTTGGAGCAGGTGCAGGTGATGGTGATGGTACTGCAAGTTTGATGCTTAATCCCGGACGCAGACTACCGAGATTGGCTTTGACAATTTGTGCGCCGCTAGTTAAACCGGATAAGACTTCTGCCGCAGGTCCGGCAACGCTATCGCCCTGCAAACCGAGGCTGATACTTTTCTGTTGCAGCACATTGTTCTCGATCGCGTAGACAAACGCTTTGCCTCCGTCATATTGCACTGCTGTTTGCGGGATCGTGAGGACATGGAGTTTTTTATCGAGAGCGAGTTGCGCTTCTGCGAATACGCCCGCTTTTAGCAAGCCATCTGGATTCGCAACCTGAATATACGACATGATGGAGCGAGAACCAGATTGGACGGCGGGATTGATACGCGTAACTTTACCGACAATAGCAGCGCTGATACCTTCTACCTTGAGGGCAACTTCTTGTCCTAAGCGAATATTGGCGATGTCCTGACTGGGTACGGCGGCTTCCATTTCCAGTGTACGTAAATCGACGATATCAAGCAGGCGATTATCCGCAGAAACTTTTTCGCCAGGCTGTACGCTACGGGTGCTGATAACCCCGGCAATCGGCGCTTTGATCAATGTATCGGCGAGTGCTTTTTGTGCGACGGCGAGTGCGCCTTTAGCGGAATCCACATTCGCTGCTGCAATGGCGTACTGGTTAATCGCGTTATCAAACGCGTTCTTAGAGATGAAATTTTTATCCAGCAGTGCTTTGTTGTTATCGCGTGTCTGTTTCGCGATTTCCAGTTGCCCCTGCGCGGCCAGCAATGCACCACGCGCTTGTTCCAGGCGCGCGTCGTACTCTGTCGTGTCCATCTTGATCAGCACTTGTCCCACTTGTACCGTCTCACCTTCTCGAACCAAAACTTCCTTCACTTCAGAAGCGACCCGAGCTTTGACTGCGGACTGATTCATCGCACGCAAGGCGCCGGATAAGGTCAGGTTTTTTTGTATATCAGTAGTACTAACTGTCGTAATGTCACCAGGTAAAAATTCCAGCACTTGCGGTGTGCTGACGGTAAGCGGTGCTTTAGGCGCATCTGAAGATTTTTTCTTCATCACGACCACCGCGACCATGATAAGCACGACCACAATGACAATCCAGGTTCCACGACGCTTCAACATAGAGATCCGATATTTAGGTAATTATTTTTTAAATCTGCGCATTGGTGCGACATGATTTAGTTTGTATGCTGTGTCTTCAATTGCTACTTATGCCAACCAATCCGCACCGATTTATATTGAGTGATGCTGCTGCCGTGACAGCGAACTCACAAGGTTATGCGGCCTTATCTTTATCTGACAAGCAGGCCGTGCAAAGCCATATCAATGTAATGCTCCAGATAACTATCCAGATCTTTGTTGGGAATCTGGCATACGCTGTACGAGTGCTTCCACATCATCATCATAATCATTGGCGCAATCAAAATTTTTGCTCCGATTTCCGGATCTATCGCACGCATCTCACCACTAGCAATACCTCTGCGCAGCATGCCAACGATCATCGCGTCGCCCGGAGCAATCACTTCATCATGATAAAACTGCGCCAGGTCCGGAAAGTTACTCGCCTCCGCCATCATCAGCTTGCTCAAGCCAGACAATTTAGTCTTACCCATGCGCTCCCACCAGGTCGTCATGAACAAGCGGAACAAATCGGCGGTACTGCCGGAAAAAGCTTGTATTAATTCGCCCGCCTCATCGATCAAGGGCAGCACATTTTCACGTACGACTGCTTTAAATAATTCTTCTTTGCTGCTGTAATACAAATACAAGGTTCCCTTAGACACGCCCGCTGCCCGCGCAACATCGTCCAGTCGCGTCGCAGCGAAGCCACGTTCGACAAATAAGTCGAGGGCGGCTAAAAGTAGTTCTTGAGGGCGAGCATCCTTGCGGCGCTCCCAGCGTGGCTTAAATGGACAGGACATCATAGAAGGGGAAATTAACTTACTTTTGAGTCAGTAATATAATCATCTATCCCGACAGCGTCAAGCAAAGCCCGCCCTGCAACCCGGTACGGAGTCTGACAAAGGCCGGGTTCCGGCACAATCAGAATGCGACGAATGGACAAATTGACAGTCTGAAATGCAACAAACTGGCACAAAGCTATACCGACCCAGAAGCAAAAGTAGAGAGAAATCGGATGTAAACCCGACATTGGTATGGCGACGGCAAGCAAAAAATAGCGTCAAAACGGGAGTTGCGCATTCAAAATCACCGGGAAGTTCTAAAAACTTCTAAATTGGAAAATCACATCGATAGAACTGATACAACAACCCAAACCCCTCACCACGGAGACACGGAGACACAAAGAAAAGGCAGGAGTAGAGGAGTTAAACGGCTCCAAGAAATATCGATTTTTGGATTTTTAGACACTTCCGACATCGACTCCGCAGGCCGGACGCGGCTTTCAGAGGCATTTCAGGCTAGCAGGCCCATCCAGCATGGGGATTCGTTTTAAAAATTTTCTAAAAACTCGGTAAACTGCACGCTTCCCCAAGCAAGATATCTTGCATGTGTGCCACTGTAACGAGGCATTTTGGTTATCGAGTCAATATTGTGTCAGTGTTACTGTAAGTGCGGAGCAATTAACGAAACCGCCTTGTCGTTTCCCTGACCACCAACTCTAGAGGCGGTAATTCTGTTGTAATTTTCTCGCCATGAATCAAGCCCATTAATGCCACGGTTGCCAGACGTCCCATGTCATATAAAGGCTGATGTATGGTGGTCAAAGGCGGGGTTGTATACAGCGAGCCAGGTAAATCATCGAAGCCGACCAGAGAGATATCATCCGGAACGCGAATACCTCTGCGATACAGGCTCAGGCGTACGCCATACGCGGTCAGGTCATTGGCCGCAAACACCGCGCTAAACTGCTGCTGCGACTCAAATAGACGATTCATTGCCATTAAACCGCTAGCCTCGTGAAAATCGCCCTCTACTACCAACTGCGGATCAAAGGCCAGATTTGATTCAGTCAGTGCGCGCCGGTAGCCCGCCAGACGATCGGCGGCATCCACGTTATTCGAAGGTCCCGCCACGAACGCGATTCTGCGATGACCAAGCTCAATCAGGTGCCGTACCGCGAGATAAGCGCCATGCTCATTGTTGAGCTTGAAGCCAATCGCCGTCTTGCTATTTAGCATGCGCCCTGTCGCTACAATCGGACGCTGATTCGCAAAACGCAGCACATCCTTATCTTCGATACGGCCTGACAGCAAAATAATTCCATCAACTTTACGCGCCAGTAATAATTTGATCCGCTCGGACTCTTCTTCTGCGTTCCAGTGACCACTCACAATCACGGATGCAAAACCTGTTCCCTTGAGTCCGTCATCAACACCATGCAAAGTCTCATCAAAAAACGGACTGGAAATATCCTGCACCACGATGCCTATCGTCATGGAGCGGCCTTTTTTCAGGCCCTGTGCGAGCTGATTTGGCTCATAGTGCATTTGCGCGATGGCTGTCTCTACCGCAGTTCTCTTGTCCGCCGACACCTTCGCTGTACCATTCAAAATACGAGATACCGTGCTGGGCGAGACGCCAGCTTCTTTGGCGACATCTAGCAACGTGACCGGTATAGTGGCATTTTCTTCTTTGTTCAATTCTTTCCTCTCGCTTTTGAACATGGTAAATAACCCATGGCCTACAGCTATATTTTTATATCATCAAAGTACCGACTTCCGCATCAGGCTTCGCCAGCACCCGCCCGCCCCTGCAACATGAGGCAGAATCAATCACTCAACTGATAAAGCGCTCAAAAAACACTGGCCAAGAATAGCATAGGCACATCAGAAGCCGCCTCGTTTGGCGATGTGTTTGCCGCCCTCATTAGATCAAACAATGTCACCCGGTTTTTTTATATTTTTTATTTGACATATTTTATTTGAAAACGTTTTCAAAATACAACAATATTTTAAATAATCAATCCTCCTATGAAAACCCCCCTGCTATGACCTAGTCTCGCACTAAGCACTAGGTAAATAATTTACAAAAATTGCCCCGTCACGATTGACACAAATGAAATTGAAGTGGTAAATTTCATTTGAATTTGAAAACGATTTCAAAATAAAAATAAGCGGAGACAAGTAATGCAGCCTTACCACGCCATCGGGCATGTGGTCGCGAACTCATCGCGCGCCACCATCATCCTTTCTAACAGCGCGAAACTGAAGCGAGTCGGCTTTGTCACGTCGGTTAATTCTCAGAGCCTTGTCCAATGAACTCTGTGCCTACGCCATCAGCCAGCAATACGCTGCACACCACGCCATCCACACGCCCCGGAAAATCCCCCCTGCTGTGGGTGCCGACCGGTTATTTCACGATGGCGCTGACCTATATGACGTTGACCAGCGTCACTGCAATCATGTTCAAGAATTTAGGTATGGATAACGGCAAAGCAGCAGAATATGCAAGCTATCTAATTCTCGCGTACACAGTAAAACCTTTATTCGCACCGTTTGTGGAAATGTACCGTACCAAGAAATTTTTTGTACTGTGCTCACAATTAGCCATCGGACTGGGCTTTGCCGGTGTTGCGCTGGCAATGGCACTACCAAACTATATGGTGGTGATGATGATCGCCTTCTGGGTACTCTCATTCGTCGGCGCTACACAGGATATTGCACAGGATGGCGTGTACGTCACCTCATTGGACAGCAAAACCCAATCACTGTATTGCGGCATTCAAAGTCTGAGCTGGAATATCGGCCCCATCATTGCCACGGGAGGTCTGGTCTATCTGAGCGGATGGCTACATTCTCATTATTTTCACCATGATGCCAACGTCTTTGGCTCGGACTGGATTGCATCCTGGCGCATCATATTTTTTATTGTTGCTGCAGTGACGCTTTGCATGGCGATCTGGCATCTGCGCGTCATGCCCGACGGCGCACGTGCCGACAACGCGCCAGGCTCAATCAAGGCTGCGTGGGAAATTCTCATCGATTCTTTTAAAACCTTTTTTCAAAAACGCGATGTCTGGCTGATGATCGCCTTTGCCTTTCTGTTCCGTCTAAGCATCGGCTTTCTGGAAAAAATTGGTCCTTTTTTTATGGTGGATCCTATTAACAAAGGCGGGCTTGGTTTATCCAACGAATTACTCGGCATCATCTACGGCACCTATGGGCTGAGTGCCGTCTTATTAGGATCGCTGCTGGGTGGTATTTTTGTCGCCCGACGCGGCTTGCGGCCGACACTGTTCATCCTGTGCTGCGCGGTCAATATCCCCAACATAACATTCCTCTTGATGAGCATCTATCAGCCAGACAATCTGATACTTATTAGTGCAGGTGTCGCCATTGAAAAATTCTTTTTCGGCTTCGGTTCAGTCGGCTTCATGATTTATCTCATGCAGCAACTCGCCCCTGGCAAATACACCACAACCCACTATGCGTTCGGTACGGGTCTGATGGGGTTGTGCATGATGATCACTGGTACTGTCAGCGGTCACTTGCAACAGTTGCTTGGCTACGTAAATTACTTCGTGTTTGTCATGATTGCTACCATCCCGTCGTTTCTGGTGACCTGGAGGGCTCCTTTCCACCATCAGGATACGGATACAAATGTCAGCGCATAGTCGAAATACGATGATATTTTTTTAACCGCAAATGAAATCGTTTTCATAATGCATTGAAAAATAAAAAACACGACACCCGTTTGAAATCCATTTTTATATTTACTTTTGACTGATAAGAATTGAACCATGTCTAAATTCCCGAACAACTTTACCTGGGGTGTTGCAACCAGTGCTTACCAAATTGAAGGTGCGGCAGCAGAGGATGGCCGCGGCCCTTCAATCTGGGATACCTTTACGAATACTCCAGGAAAAATTATCGACGGATCAACCGGCGATGTCGCTTGCGACCACTACCATCGTTATCAGGAAGACGTAGAACTGATCGCCTCCTTGCATGTCAACGCGTACCGATTCTCGGTATCCTGGTCACGGGTACAACCGACCGGATCAGGCGAATGGAATGAGGCTGGTTTTCAATTTTATTCCAAATTACTCGATCAACTTATCGCAAAAAATATTCAGCCACATCTGACGCTGTATCACTGGGATTTACCCCAAGCCCTACAAGATCAAGGCGGATGGCTGAGCCGCGATACAACACAACATTTTGCACACTATGCAGCAGAGGTAGCACGTCGCTTCGGCGATCGTGTCGCCAGCATCGCCACCCACAATGAGCCGTGGTGTACTTCAGTTCTTGGTCACGGCACGGGTCAATTCGCACCCGGCATGGCAGATCCTGTATTAGCGATTCAGGTGTCTCATCATCTGTTGCTGTCGCATGGCCTGGCATTGCAAGCCATGCGTGCTACCGGCACTAAAACTAAACTTGGCATCGTTCTGAATCAGTGGCCGGTCACCGCCGCTACCGACTCTGCCGAGGATCTCGCCAAAGCCAAGCTCGAATACGCACAATCTGTGCAGTGGTATATGGATCCTATTTTTAAAGGCCATTATCCGGCACTAGCTTTGGCACATCTTGATCAATCGCTTTTGCTCATTCATGAAAACGATTTCAAAAATATCCAGCAACCACTCGATTTTCTGGGGGTGAATTATTACACCCGTACCTTCATTAGTACCGAACACCCCCCACGCAAACCCGAGGGCAAATTAGGCTTTAGTGATATGGGATGGGAGACCTATCCCGATGGCTTAACCGATCTGCTGGTCGGTTTGCATCAAGAATATACGTTACCTCCGGTGTACATCACTGAAAACGGCATCGCCGTTGCCGATCAGTTGAACAAGGATAGCGGTGGCATCGATGATCATCAAAGAACCGACTATCTGCGTCGACACCTTGACGCGTTGCAAGCAGCGATGCAGCAAGGAGTTGATGTACGCGGCTACTTCTACTGGAGCCTGATGGATAACTTCGAATGGAATTCTGGCTACGCCAAACGTTTTGGCATGGTCTATGTCGATTATGCGACGCAACAACGTACCGTCAAAGGAAGCGGCATCTGGTATCGCCAGTTTATCGACTCGCACATGGCATTACATGCCACCCGTGAATATGCACAAAGTAAAACAGCGTAGCCATCTCAGGTAACAGCGCATGGCGACAGCAAAGGATGTAGTACAGCAGCAAGGAGTGCAGTAAGAGGTGAGTAATTAGCAAATATCCGCCCCAAAAATGGCAGTTAAACGATAGTGCCACCTGATTTTTTGCAGGATAAAAAGTAATAAAACTCAAGACAAATTGATCAACATGGTAATAACAGCGCCACGCACAGCAATAAGAAGTACGGGCCGTAAAAATGGGAGCGAGAGAAGTATGAACACATCATAAAATGTACCTCATCCAATCTAACAATAAACCAAACTCCATACGAGATATTAGAGGACGACAAATGAACCACTTTAAAAAAACAACGATAGCACTGAGCCTCGCTCAAATTGCGTTCGTTTCCAGCGGTACCGCAACAGCGCAAACTGCACCTGCAGCAAACAATGAAAAAATCGATAGTATCGTTGTCAGCGCTACACGACGCGACACCATGCTACAAGAAACTCCGTTGGCAATTACCGCCTTCACCCAGGAAACTCTTGCCAATAATCAGGTCAAGGATCTCGCCTCTCTGATGGCATTGATCCCTAGTCTGAATGTGGAACAGCACGGCGACTCCGGTGGTGTACACGTCTACATGCGCGGCGTCGGCTCAGCCAACCACACCGAACTAGGTGATCCTGCCGTGGCTTTTTATATGGACGGTATCTACATGCCACGTCCGCAAGCAGCCACCGCATTAATGTACGATCTGAGTCGTGTTGAAGTTGCCCGCGGCCCGCAAGGTACGCTGAACGGACGTAATTCAACCGCAGGTGCAGTCAGCCTGGTATCCGGCGCGCCGAGTACTGATAAAGTCTTTGGTTCAGCCAGTATTACGGTTGGCGACTATCGTCATCTGCAAACACAAGCGATGATCAACATTCCTTTCAGCGACAGCGTGGCATTACGCCTCGCTGCGATCAAGGATTCGCATGACGGCTACGTCGATTTTCAGAAAGGTTCTAACGTTTTGCCTGGAGCGGCCAAATACGGTGCAGGTAATCAAGAAGGCGCACGCGCTTCTTTGCTCTGGAAAATCACGCCGGATCTGAAAGCCAGTTTCATTGCTGACTATTACAAAGACACCGGTGCTGGCAATATCTATCTGGCAGTCGAGCCAAGAGCGGGTCAGACATTGCGCTCTGCCCTGGTAGACACACCCGGAACACTTGATCAATCAATCATGTCGTATAAAGGCAAGATTTCATACAAGCTAAATGAAGCGACTGAGTTGCAATACATGGGTGGCTTTACCCGCTACCAACGTACCAATGCCAATGATGCCGACGCTGGCTTGTTCCCGGGATTTAAAGCAGAAAACCGTACTGACTGGTCCACATTTGACAGCACTTCGCATGAATTCCAATTACGCTCCGATGACAACAGCGCATTCCAGTGGTTAGGCGGTGTCTTCCTGTTCAACGAAAAAAATAAAATCCGTTTTGACATTGATCGTAGCCAGATCGCACCTGCCACACTGGCTCAAGACATTGCATCTGGTTCAGTTATTTTTGTACAACCTACCGTTGGCCAATACGCGTCGATGATGTCCTTTATCCAACCGGATCGCCAGCTTAAATCCAAAGCCGTCTTCGGTCAGATCAGTCAGGAATTGAATGACCAGCTGAAGTTAACAGCAGGAGCACGCTACACCAAAGACAGTAAATCCGATGTTGGTGGCCGTAACTGGGCATGTCCCGGCTGGCCTAGCCCGGGTGTTTATGGTACCACGCCATTGCCAAGTGACGCCTATGCCTATGCTCAGTTGGTCACACCGGGCGGCGGCCTGGTCAATACCCACAACGTCGGCCCCGGCGGCACCATCAATGCAGCAACGTGTGGTCGGAACTATCAAGGCGAAAACGATGCATCGCTCGAATATAGCCAGGCAACTTACCTCGCTCGCGGTGAATACAAACTGGCAAAAAATACCCTGCTGTTTGCCTCAGTAACTACAGGCTTCCACTCTCCGGCAATCGGTGATGGTGGTGCCACGACCAAGCCAGAAAAACTGACGAGCTATGAATTGGGCTTCAAAGCCGATTTGTTCGATCGTCAGCTATCCTTGAATATCGATGCCTTCATGATGAAGTACAAAGACAAACTCGAATCACAGGTCGTCAATAATGTACTTGCCAACTTCAATGCTGCTGGCGCCACAGTCAAAGGTATAGAAGCAGAATGGGCATGGCGCCCGACCAACGTAGATCGCTTCACAGGCAACGCAACCTACCTGAATGCTGTCTATGACGACTTCATCTCTTGCGACACCGATGCAGCCCGCGCAAACGGACAATCCTGCGGCTCCACCGCACCGAATGTCAATGTTGGCGGCAGCACGATGAAGCATGCGCCGAAGTTTGCCACCACGGTGCAGTATGAACACGACTTCACCCTGGCTGGCGGTATGTTGACGCCACGCGCCTCCCTGCACTACGAAAGTATGTCCTTCGTCGGCAGCGGTGCATTTAATAACGAGGTACCAGGCCATCCGGGAGTAAAGAAGCAAGAAGCCTACTCGACACTCGACCTGAGCCTGCGTTACGCACCGTATAACAAAGCCTACACATTAGAAGCTTTCGTCACGAATGCTACAGATAAAGCTGTCAAACTAGACGTCGCTGATCTGTGTGGCGATCTGCCATGCCGTCCGGATCAACAACTATTCGGCGCGTTCTACAACGCACCTCGCACTATGGGCGTTCGTGTTTCATATAAGTTCTAAGTTTCTGCACTGATATAGCAAGCGCAGAATTGGCGTAGTCGTAGAAGTGCCGTAGTACGCTAAAGCATGCAGTAGCGCATCGCGGCAAAGCAGTAGTAGTAAAGTAGTAGAACGTGCATTAAAAGTGTTGTAGTAAGTCCGTTGTATCGGAATACAGTTTGAACGCTGTATTCCGCTAGTCATACCCACTCCTTGTGCCGCATTCGTGCGGCACTTTTTTTTGCCTGTCGCCTACTCCACCGTGATTGGCAAGGTCTCGCGTGACACCCTCATTTTAATCAGCACAAGGTCAGCGAAAACGTATCCGGTAAAATACCCACTGATTCTATCAATGACAGTCATCCGACGTCACCGCGGGTGAAGAGGCAAACACTCACGATCAGCAATACACAACTGGTAAAAAAAATTTAAAGCAAGCATGAGCAAAGCAATCATCACTCCATTACCACATGAACTGCCGTGACAACTGCGGCGCCTGCTGCATTGCGCCTTCCATCTCCAGTCCGATACCGGGTATGCCGCTTGGCAAGCCGGCCGGCGTACGCTGCATCCAGCTCGCGGATGATCATCGCTGTAAAATTTTCGGTCGGCCAGAACGTCCTGCATGTTGCGGTGGCTTGCAGGCATCGCTAGAAATGTGTGGCGAAACGCGGGAGCAGGCACTGATATGGATTGCTGAGCTGGAGCGGATTACCGCGGTCAGGTAATATATTTTTCGAACAATTCTTATTCAATCTTTATTCAATCACGTCAATGACACCAAACCTAAGCACGATCATTCTGTACGCCAGAGATATGCAAAGAACCGCAGCGTTTTATCAGACGTTTTTTGGGTTCGTCACTACGGGTAGTGTTGTCGAAGGATTGATTGAATTGCGGGCTGCTGATCACGGTGCGGGCATATTGATTCATCAGGCCGCCAAGAGTGTCAAACTGGGGCAAGCTGCTGTAAAACTGATGTTCGACGTCGCAGATATCGAAGGTTTTAAAAAGCTGAGTGCGGAACGGGGTTTGATTTTTGGCAGCACACATCAGGCTAAGGGTTACGCCTTTGCTAACGCCAAAGATCCGGACGGCAATTCTGTTGCGATCTCTAGCCGGGCTTTCCGTGAAAATACATAGAACTCAGTTCTTGAATAGGCGCGCTGATCCGTCTTGTCGCTGGGCTATCCCGGTTGGTAGATCTTGAGGTCCAGCCGTTATTCTGGTCATCGTCATTTACTCTTACTGTCTCGCGAATACCATTAACCGATACCGCATTTATCGCCACCGACTTCTATGCAAAATTATCTGATAGCAAGCACCTATATCGATTTCGACGATCCGGATGTGTCGGCACTGGCAGCTACATTCGCCGAGGGCGCATCATCACAACGGGATGTGGTTCAGCGGTGTTTTGAATTCGTCAGGGATGAGATCAAACACAGTGTTGATTTCATGCGCAATCCAGTCACCTGCAAGGCGTCTGAGGTACTACGACATGGCACCGGCTACTGCTATGCAAAAAGTCATCTTCTCGCCGCCCTATTACGAGCGAATGGCATCGCCGCCGGATTGTGCTATCAGCGCTTATCCGTAAGCGGACAAGGCGCGCCATTTTGTCTACACGGATTGAACGCCGTCTATCTTGAGGAGTTCGGCTGGTACCGCATCGATGCGCGCGGCAATAAGCCGGGCGTCAGAGCACAATTTTCGCCCCCGGTTGAGGCACTGGCGTTCCCTATCCTCGATGCGCAGGAGAGAGACCTGCCGGAAATCTGGTCGGAGCCCTTACCAATAGTTATCGCTACGCTCAAAAAATATAGCCGCGTTGAAGACGTGTTATGCGATTTACCGGATGTACAGATCTTGCAGTAAGTGCGGGCAAGCGCAGGGGTCGTGTCAGTCCATGCAAGCCTCTGCTATCTACCTTCAGATAATTTCTATTTACTACGATAAAAAACCATACTCCTACTGAGTATTTTTCAACACACCAATAGAAATAGCCGGACTAGGCCTATTTTTACTCTAAATATAGGGGAGTATATTTCCCCACACTCTATTGCTGAAATATTGAGCAGCGCGCTACAGGTGCACATGTTAAGCTTCGTGCCGACTAAATCCTGCTCGCATTGTTGAGCTTTTTGCCCCTTTTAACCCTTTCACTCTTCCGCTGACTATGGATATTCTCTTCGCCGTAAAAATCATCATCATGGGTATTGTCGAGGGCCTGACAGAATTTTTGCCTATCTCATCGACGGGGCATTTAATCCTGACCGGTAGCTTGCTGAACTTTACGACAGAGACGGCCAAGGTATTTGATATCGTGATACAGGCAGGGGCCATTTTTGCAGTGTGCTGGGAATATCGCCAAAAGATTGCGAGCGTCTTGCTCGGTCTGGCGAGTGAAGCGAAAGCGCGTAAATTTGCAGTGAATCTGGTCGTTGCGTTCTTACCAGCTGCTATTCTCGGCGTGCTGTTTATCAAAAAAATTAAAGCACATCTGTTCGCCCCGGTACCGGTTGCGACGGCGTTTATTGTAGGTGGTCTGGTTATCTTATGGGTAGAGCGCAAACGCGCTGACACCGCCACAGACAGTGGCGCGGATAGCCATGATGATCAGCATGCACGCATCCATTCTGTCGATGACATGACGGTCATCGATGCACTCAAAATCGGTATTGCACAATCGTTTGGCCTAATCCCTGGCATGAGCCGCTCTGGCTCGACGATTATCGGCGGTATGCTGTTTGGCCTGTCACGCAAGGCAGCGACAGAGTTTTCTTTTTTCCTGGCGATCCCGACCTTGCTCGGTGCCACCGTATTTTCCCTCTACAAAGCGCGCAACGACCTGTCCGGCGCAGATCTGCCTATGTTTAGTCTGGGAACAATTGCCGCATTTATTTCAGCATTTTTTTGTGTACGCTGGTTATTGCGTTACATCAGTTCGCATAACTTCAATGCCTTCGCCTGGTATCGCATTGCATTCGGCATCATGATTTTGATTACCGCGTACACCGGCACCATTGCATGGGTTGAATAAGTAGTGATAAAAGCAGTCACAGAAACAAGTAATAGCAACAATCCTGCCCTGCACTTATTGCAGACCGTATTTGGGTATCCGTCTTTTCGCGGGCAGCAAGAGCAGATCGTCGATCATGTCGTATGCGGTGGCGATGCGCTGGTCTTGATGCCGACCGGCGGTGGTAAGTCACTGTGTTATCAGATTCCTGCCTTGATACGTCATGGCGTGGGCATTGTCATCTCGCCCCTGATTGCGCTGATGCAGGACCAGGTCGATGCGCTGGAAGAAGTCGGCGTGCGCGCTGCGTTCTTAAACTCTACCCAGAGTTTTGATGAAGCCCTGCGCATCGAGAGAATGATGCGCGAAGGCGAACTCGATATGGTCTATATCGCACCGGAACGGCTGATGACGCAACGCTGCCTGGAACTGTTATCAGTGACGCCGCTCGCCTTGTTTGCGATTGATGAGGCACATTGCGTATCGCAATGGGGTCATGATTTCCGGCCGGAATACATCAAGCTGTCTGTCCTGCATGAACGCTTTCCAGAGGTACCTCGCATCGCGCTGACGGCAACAGCAGATCAGCAAACGCGTGATGAGATTATTCATCGCCTGCAACTAGAAAATGCGTTGCAATTCGTCTCCTCCTTTGACCGTCCCAACATCCGTTATCAGATCGTAGAAAAGGCGAACGGGCGCAAGCAGCTGCTCGACTTCATCAACGCCCAGCATAGCGGTGACGCCGGTATTGTGTACTGTCTGTCCCGCAAAAAAGTAGAAGAGACCGCCGAATTCCTGAACGAAAATGGTATCACTGCCCTACCCTATCATGCAGGAATGGCGCTGCCAGAACGCACCAAAAATCAGGCGCGCTTTCTGCGTGAAGATGGCATTGTGATGACGGCCACGATTGCGTTTGGCATGGGCATTGATAAACCCGATGTACGCTTTGTTGCGCATCTGGATTTGCCTAAAAGCATAGAGGGTTATTACCAGGAAACCGGTCGCGCCGGTCGTGACGGTGCGAGTGCCAATGCGTGGATGGCCTATGGTTTGCAAGACGTGGTGCAACAGCGCCGTATGATCGACGAATCAGAGGCCAACGAAACCTTTAAACGGGTGCAAGGCGTCAAACTGGATGCAATGCTCGGCTTGTGTGAAACACTGAATTGCCGGCGCGTACATATCCTCGATTATTTTGGCCAGCAATCGCAACCTTGTGGCAATTGCGATACCTGTCTCGCACCACCGACTTCATTTGACGGCAGCCTTGCCGCACAAAAAATTCTCTCCACAATTTATCGTGCGGATCAACGTTTTGCTGCGGGTCATATCATCGACGTATTACGCGGGATCGATACTGATCGCGTCAAGCAATGGCGGCATGATCAGCTCTCGACTTATGGTATCGGCTCGGATAAAAGCGAAGCAGAATGGCGGGCGCTGTTACGCCAGCTGATCGCGCTCGGCCTGGTCGCCGTGGATTATGAGAACTTCAGTTCACTTAAGCTCACTGAGGATTCACGTGCTGTATTAAAAGGCGAAACGAAGGTGCAATTGCGGCAGTATAAAAAAGCTGAAAAAGCCGTTAAACATAAGCGCCAATCCGCCAGAGATTATGCCGAGGAAAATCTCTCCACCGTTGAACAGACCATCTTTGAAAAACTACGCTGGTGGCGAGTCGAGACGGCAAAAAAACACAATACGGCGGCCTTCATTATTTTTCATGATTCGACACTGCGTGAAATTGCCAAAGCACATCCGCGGTCAATGGATGACCTGCGCGGCGTAACGGGTGTCGGCGAGAAAAAACTCGAACGTTACGGTGCAGAAATCGTCGCCCTGATCGCTGAAGTCGAATAAAAAACCAGCCATGTCACGCTCGCAACGTCTGCTCCAGCTCATGCAAATACTGCGTCGCCACCGCTACCCGATCACCGGCGCGGCACTGGCAAGCGAATTGGGAATCAGCCTGCGCTCACTGTACCGCGATATCGTGACGCTGCAAGAACAAGGTGCAAAAATTGAGGGCGAGGCGGGTCTCGGCTATGTACTTCAGCCGGGATTTAACTTGCCACCACTGATGTTTTCTGAGGAAGAAATCGAAGCAATCGTGCTGGGATTCCGCTGGGTTGCCGAACATGGCGATACGCATCTGGCAGTCGCTGCACGTGATGCACTGGCAAAAATTGCCGCGGTACTTCCGGGGGATTTACGTCATGATCTCGACACCACGGCTTTATTGATCGCCCCCGGTCAAGAGATAAGCAAAAATGATGAACACCTGCGTCTCATCAGACGTGCAATCCGCACCGAACATAAACTAGATATCCGTTATCTCGATCAGCATGGCAACGCCAGTCAACGGGTAATCTGGCCGTGTGCTCTGGGTTTTTTTGATCGCGTCCGCGTGATCGTCGCGTGGTGTGAATTACGTCAAGAGTTCCGGCATTTTCGAACTGACCGGATTGCCCAGCTCTGCGTAATGGAACAAAACTTGCCACGCCGCCGTCAGGCTTTACTCAAGGAGTGGAGAATTCTGGAAGGTGTGAAAGCGCAATAGAATGCGTAATAAAAAACGTCATATCGATTCTCTGCTGATGTGAAATAGAACTGTTTTTTTCAACACCTTCGGTTGGATATTTTATAGGTATTAATGCATCAGTAATTGCCAAGCAATCGTCATCTGAGCAGCAACACCGGTCAAGAATGCCAGCGTACGTATCCACGGAATAGCGAAGGTGTAAGTGATGGCATGCACCACGCGGGCCCAGAAATACACTACACACGCCGTCGCAATCGCTGCACTGCTCACTCCGGCAAACTGTGCGATCAACACCAGAGGTGCGAACACGACCAGATTTTCTATCGCATTCGCATGCGCTTTCATCAGACGTTGTGCCCATGCCGTTTGTGGCTTGGGGTGTTCAGGATAACCAACTGAGTTCGACAGGCCGCCAGCAATGACACGGTTCAAAATATACGGCACCCATAACAAACCAGTAAAAGTAGTGACGAGCGTGAGATAAAACAATTCTGTTTTCATGAGTGTCTCTTTCTATTATTGTGGTCTAGAGCCATACACTATGCTCAATGCGTGGCTCAACGTGATGATGTCATGTCGTTACACAGCCAGCAGCCAGCATTGACCGTGCGACAAATGCAGTGTAATTCTTTTCTCAAGCGCGGTGTGACTGGCATGTGTGACTGACATGTGACTACAGGCACTTCAGCTGGCGGCTGTAAGCTTAGCGCTCACATTTTTACTCATATTTTTATTCCAAATCTCACTCTACTGTCACCGCTACATCAACACCTTTGGTGGCAATATTCCCTGCATAGTCCGATGCAAAAATTCTGATGAGGTAGTTTCCTTTTGCCAGGTCAGCGACAGGCAGATGGCTGGTTTTTGCTACGCCATCTCTGACGATATTGCTCACCATATATTGAAACCGTGTTTCGGCATTACCATGTACCGTGATTCCACTATGCGGTGCGTAGGCGATCTTGACCGCATCTTTGTCGGCAGGTAATTGACTAAAATCGAGAGTGATCACCGGTTGTTCATAGCCAGCCAGTGCCTTACCATCCTTGCTTAATAACTGATAACCAAGCTGATACAAACCTAAGCGTCGTCTGGCAGCATTGCCGTCGACTTTGTCGTAGGCATCAACTACGATACCCAGATCGGCTGTGCCTTGCGGAACATGCACATGACCATCGCGTGCCTTGGTGATGATGTTGCCCTTGCCATCCAGAATCGATACCTCATCAATGACGGGGGCGATCCTGTCAATCAACCCGTCCAGTGACAAAGCCAAAGGATTCCGGTAACGTCCGTACTCCTGGTACGCCAGATGGACATGGAACATGCGATTGACCGTGCCTAATACATCACCGGTGACAAAACGAGTTCCGCGCTTGACACGCACTCGCCCAAGCTTGCCGTCTGCGTTGACGATCTGCGTGAATTTGTCGGGATTCACTGAAACATCTTTAATGGTCCGGCCGACCCGCATATGGATGTAGCTCATCTTGTCGATCGCGAGACCTTCGCTCAACTCCCCGAATCCCCAGTTCGGCATCGGATCGCTGATTTTTTCATCCATGACTGCCAGGACATTTGCCCCCATGTCAGCTTGCATATCTACACCATTATGCAGATGATCACGGTTTTCCCCTTTAAAGTTACCGCGTACTTCTCCGATAACACCGACGATTTCATGCGAAGCGTGTTGTGGCTTTAAGGGCCAAGGTAATTTGTTCAGCGTTGCAGCGGACAGTGATTGTTCTTGTCGCTCATGCAAAGCCTTGAGACTGGTATCCGTGTTTGCCGAAGCATTTTTCAGTTGTTGAACCGAACGCGCTACCGAATCGACCACCAGCAGATTGCCATTTTTTTGAAAGGCGATCGCGACTGGCCACTCGAATTCGGTATCCGACTCTATCCCGGTCATTGCCTGTATTTGCTGCTCAGGCGTCCAGGTGAGGATTTGACCGCTGCGCATCTCGGCGATATAGAGGATTCCATGTTGATTCAACGCCAGGGCGCTTGGCCTTTTGAGTAAGGCCTCTTTATCTTCCGGCAGGGAGCGCGCAACTGTGCTGACGACACCTTCATGACTGATATGGCGAATCGCATTGTTACGGGTATCGGCAATCAAGAGTTCGCCTGCGGCGTCGACAATGACAGCACAGGGCGTATCAAGCAATGCCTCACTCCCCGCACCATCCGCATAACCCGGGCGACTACCGGCAATCGTCGTGACTTGCCCGTCCGGACTGATACGGCGAATCCTGTCGTTATAGGTATCAGCAACATAAATATTGCCGCTCTGATCGATAGCAACACCAATCGGCCCGTTGAACATGGCCTCCTTGCCTGCGCCATCTTTAAAGCCCGCAACGCCAGTTCCCGCAATGGTCGTCACAACACCTTGGGGAGAAATTTTACGGATCGCATTATTACCAGTGTCTGCCACCAACAGATTACCCGCCATATCAAGGGCAAGTCCGGAGGGCGTATGAAACATCGCCGCAGCACCGGTACCATCAGCATAACCTTCACTACCGCCAGCCAGAGTCGTAACCAGCCCTTGAGTTGAGATTTTACGTATCCGGTTGTTGTCACCAGCGTCGCTGACGTACGCATTCCCTGCCGCATCAATGACTACACCATACGGATCAGAAAAACGTGCCGCAGCAACATCTGCATCCTTGAATCCCGCTACTCCATCACCGGCAAATACAGTTCGCGTCACAGGTGAAGCAAGTACGGCCGGACGTGCCTGCACAGGTGTACTGAGGTTCTTCGACCAGGTCTGTCGTAGATGATCGGAGACCATGGGGCCGTGAAACAACAGATATGCGCCGCCGGATACAAGGACAAGAAATATACCGAGGATCAGAGGAAGTTTGATTTTATGAAAAGACACGTGGAAGTAGATTGACTAATTCTGGATTGGCAAGTGTAGCGCAAGTGACGTAAGAATTTTTCTGCATATCAATGCGCCGGTCATTCACTACTGACAGAAACTGACACAGCCAGCTACGACAATGACTTCGCTGCAAAACAAAAGGGAATGAATTGCCCTTCACACTAATTTCTTGATAAAGGACACACCATGCCACATCCTAATTTCATCATTCTATATGTCGACAATACTGCTGCCAGCGAACAGTTCTACAGCACTATATTAGGCATGAAGGCGATAGAGTCATCGCCAACATTCGCCATGTTTGCACTCGACTCTGGTGTCATGCTAGGGCTTTGGTCAAAGCACACCACAATACCAGCACCGTCACATCAGCAGATGGGCGGCACTTGCGAAATTGCATTTGCGCTGGGCAGCAAGGCGATCGTCGATCAGACATATCACGACTGGAAAGAGCGCCACCTGCCGATCGTACAAGAACCCGTTGAGCTGGATTTTGGCTATACCTTTGTTGCAACAGATCTGGACGGCCACCGCCTGCGGGTGTTTGCGCCAGGTAATTAGAATTATGTAAGACTCAATAAAAATGCGCATTAGCAGCCAATATTGACTGCTAATGCGCATCATATTTACCCAATATTTTTAGATTTTTTAGATTTTTTAGATTTTTTCTCTTTTACCTGACGCTGAAAATCGATGAAGATTTTTAAAGATATCTTAAACAATGCTTTTACACGCACGCAGAATCTAGCGGATAAAACGAGTCAAGTAAAAAATTTTTAACGCTTACTAAACACTAAATCCCAAACACCATGACCAAGCTTCAGGCCACGGTTTTCAAATTTTGTGACAGGGCGATAATCGGGTCGCGGTGCATAAGCATCCGCGGTATTTTGCAGGCTTGGCTCTGCGCTCAGCACATCGAGCATCTGTACCGCATATTCTTCCCAATCGGTTGCACAGTGGAGGTAACCACCTGGGGCAATACGCGAAGCGAGCAGAGCAACCAGCGGGCCCTGAATCAGGCGGCGTTTGTTGTGACGTGCTTTGTGCCATGGGTCGGGGAAGAAGACATGTACGCCTGCAAGTGAATTGGGCGCAATCATGTTTGTAAGAACTTCAAACGCGTCATGCTGAATAATGCGTTGATTTTTTAATCCTGATTCATCTGTCAATTTCAGCAAACTACCTACACCGGGCGTGTGCACTTCAACACCGATGAAGTTTTTTTCCGGCATGCTGGCAGAAATTTTAGCGCTGGTTTCGCCCATGCCAAATCCAATCTCGAACACTGTAGGCGCATGGCGACCAAACGCGGCATCGATATCTAATACAGCCTTTTGATATGGCAACATCAATTGCGGGCCAAGCGTCTCGATTGCTCGCGCCTGCGCATCCGACAAACGACCGGCACGTGTCACAAAGCTGCGAATACGATGCTCGGTTGGGTCGTAGAAAAGTGGCTTAGATAAGCCGTCGGCGGGTTTGGAATCGGACATACGTGTGAGCTTTAAGAAAGATGAGGATCCATTTATCCGGATCGGCTCATGAGAATTGGATTAACTGATTGAATTGACTTGCGACGCTTAGTTAAAGTTAAGCGTAAGCCAGAGTAAAGACGTATTTTACGCGGTTTTAACCCCACTTAGCAAACTTAGGAGGACTCTGTAGCAAGCGCCAGTATGAGTCAAGATCCATAAAACAAATGGGGTAATCATCACTGATTACCCCATTTTTACTGCGAATTCACTTCTGATTTATTCAGGCTAAGCCTGACATCAATTAGAACTGGTGACGTACACCAAATGTGAGTTCTTTTACGTCTGCGCCATTCACGGATGCCAAAGTCTTGGAATTAGCATCTTGTGTCAAACGAGCGTAAGCCGCATACAAATCAGTACGCTTAGACAATGCATATTGGTAACCCAATGCGAATTGTTTAGCATCGCCAACTGTATCAGTCGTTGTAGTGTTGATACGTGTGGAATCTTTCACTTTTGTGAATGTAGCGATTACTTTGCTTGAAGCATCAACTGGTACTGTTGCACCCAATGTGAATACTTTTTTGTCCAGAGCAGAAACTGCTTTGTCATCTTCAACTTTTTGATAGATCACAACTGGCTTAACAAAACCGAAGTCATAAGTTGCAGCAACTGTGTTTGCTTTCTTACCTACGATAGGACCACCAACAACTGCTTGTTGATTGTCTTTAGTGAAGGAATAGCCAACATCCAGGCCACTTGCGTTGTAACGCAGGTTCAAGCCCAAAGAACGGCCAGCAGATGTGTCACCAGCAACTTCACCCATACCGTAACCAACCAGAGCGGAGAAACCGTTCAGGTTACCTGGTGTGGAGTACAGAACTGCATTAGTGATACGGCCATTGGATGCACCAGCTGTGTTTGCTGTGTCGCCACCAACGAAGTACAAAGTGTTGTTGGACAGACCGCTACCGTTGTTGATGTAGCCAGATGCGTATGGATCGAAGTTGTCGAAGAATTTGAAAGTTGGAGTCTTGTCGCGGCCCAGATCAACAGAACCGAAATCGCCAGACAGACCAACCAAAGAGCGGCGACCAAACGCCTTGCTACCTTGACCAGATGTGCCATCATCAACGTTCAGGCCCATTTCCAACACGAAGTTTGCTTTCAAACCGCCGCCCAGATCTTCAGTACCTTTGAAGCCCAGACGTGAACCACTTTCCTGACCGCTTTGCAGTCTGGAAACTTTACCAGCAGCAGCGCCAGTGTCCAGGCTTTGGAAGCCAGCGTCAACGATACCGTAGACGGTTACAGAAGATTGCGCGAATGCTGCGCCGGAGAAAGCACCGATTAGAGCCAGTGCGAGTAATGATTTTTTCATAGGGTAATATCCAGAAAATTATAAGTTTAGTCTTTGCTGCAACACAACAAATTCAGCGAGCAAAAACAAATTTGCAGGTCTTTTACAGCCTTGAGCACTCTAGGTGACTCAATGACAGAAGCCACGATACCTGCGGAAAATGACAACTTGATGAAATTGGTACTTGCTCACAAATAAGACTGTACCTAGCGTTGCTTAAAAAATACACGAAATATTTTTAATAACGGTATGCACATTTCTTAGATGCGCCAATTTCAATTTGGTTCGCATTATATGCAGATTTTCAAAATGCTGCAGAGCATCAATAATGTAAGGTGTCAAAAGCTTATTTCAAGTCAAGGAAAGCAAATATTTTTGGCCTAATTGTAAAAAACTGTATCAGTGAAAGACATTTGAATTTCGTTGTATGAAGTAGCTCATTGAGTAAGTGCACTTAATAGTGTATTTGATAGTGAATTCATACTCGGATTCGCTACCCGATTGAGTATCGTTCCAGCTATCCGGCTATCCAACGGTTTCCCAGGCATTTTGTTTTTGATTCGTCATGGCACGCCAGTAATGGCGCCCTGTGTACCACAAGACCATGCCAATCACGGCAAATGCTAGCTGGCCGAGCGCCAGCGTCAAAGCAGAGTGATCCAATGCAGGAGCGACCACCCCGGCGACCACAGCACCTAGCATGGTCACCGATGCTGACTGGCAAGACGCGACAATCCCGCGAATTGTCGGGAACAAATCGAGCACCAGCAAGGTTGCTCCAGGAGCTACCAGCGACATACCGAAGCAATAAAAAAACAAAGGTAAAACCGACCATGGCAACATCGGTGGCCAGATAGCGTGATACGCCACATTGAATAAGGCAGCGCCAACCAAAAAGCTGAATCCGATATTGACCTGCCTCCAGACCGATAATTTTCCTGCAAGACGGTTCGCCGCCAGAGCACCGAGAAAAATCCCGCCCACAGATGGCACAAACTGCCAGCCAAATTGATCTGCACCAAGATGCAGATGTTGGGTAATAAAAGCCGGTGCCGACGATACGTATAAAAACAAACCGGCAAAATTAAAAGCAATCGTGCCTGCTTTCAAGTGGAACAACGGCGACTTAAATACTTTTTTGTAGCTATCCCATAAAAACTCTGCACTGAATGGCTGACGCTTATCTAAAGGCAAGGACTCAGGCAAACGTTTGTAGCAAGCCCAAAACAGCACCAAGGTGTACACAAACAGAAGTAAAAATATGCTGCGCCAGCTGAGATAACTCACAACCCAACCACCCAAAATCGGCGCAATCGCAGGCGCAATCGAAAAAATCATCGTGACCAGCGACAGCAAGCGCTCGGCCGCCGCGCCCGCATACAGGTCGCGGATAATCGCCCGGCCAACCACTACGCCAGCGCCGGCAGATACGCCCTGCAAAATACGAAATCCCCACAAATAATGAATGCTATGTACCGACGCACAGCCAAAGGATGCAACGGCGAAGATCGCCAGAGATACCAGGATCACATTGCGACGACCAAAAGCGTCGGACAAAGCGCCATGCCACAAGGTCATCACGGCGAATGACAGCATGTACGCAGTCAAGGTCTGTTGTACCTCGATCGCACTCGCCTGCAAGCTTGCCTGTATCGCCGGGAAAGCCGGCAAATAAGTATCAATCGAGAACGGCCCCAACATTGCCAGCGCCGCTAATAAGGTAGCCAAGGCGCCTGTGCTGGCTACTTGCATAGGTGATGGCGAGGAAGGTGGAACGGACGGCTCGGGTGGCGTGGTCGACATAATTTCACTTATTAAAACAGGAGTATCGCCGCATCACATACACGGCGATTTACAACATGGTGCAAATACAGTGTCCGGACGGTGCCCGGTACAGCGACGAATGAAGCATCTGATACCGGCACTGTATTTGCGCATTGACTTATAACTAGACATCACTTTGATACAGCAACACAACATTACCAGGCTCACACTTTTTGGCTCACACTTTTTGGCTCATACTTATCAGTTCACACATCAGTTCACACTTAAGCCTGATGCCCGGATGTGAACGATACAAACAATCGGGCTATAAGTGGTTGGAAATCAGCGTTGAAAATCAACGTTATAAATCTAGGCTGAAAAAAAGTACAAAAAATCCGCTTAAATTCCACCCATGCATAAGTATTTCATTTCGAGATACTCATCCATCCCGTAGACAGAGCCCTCGCGTCCCAAGCCCGATTGCTTGACGCCGCCGAAGGGCGCTACTTCGTTTGAAATCAGACCGGTATTGATACCGACCATACCGTATTCCAATTGCTCGGCAACGCGCCAGACACGGCCAATGTCACGCGAGTAAAAATACGACGCCAGACCAAAATCAGTATTGTTCGCAGCGGCGATGACTTCAGCTTCAGACTTAAACTTGACGACTGCGGCAACCGGGCCAAAAGTCTCTTCACTCATGATCTGCATCGACTCTGTGACATTCGATAACACCGTAGGTTCATAAAAAAGTGAACCGGCTGCATGTTTTTTTCCACCAGCCAGCACAGTCGCCCCCTTAGACAAGGCATCGGCGACATGTTCTTCTACTTTTGCCACGGCCTGTTCATCGATCATCGGCCCCTGATTGACACCTGCATCAAGCCCGTTACCAACCTGGATTTTTTTTGCGCCGGCAGCAAGTTTTTCGACAAAAGCGTCGTAAATCGATTCATGTGCATAAAACCGGTTCGTACAGACGCAGGTCTGACCGGCATTACGGAATTTTGATAAGAGTGCGCCCTCCACCGCGGCGTCAAGATCGGCATCATCAAACACGATGAAAGGTGCATGACCACCTAATTCCAGCGCGAGTTTTTTCACGGTAGAAGCACACTGCCGCATCAGGATACGGCCAACTGGCGTAGAGCCTGTGAACGACAAATGACGGACCACCGGGCTATCGCATAAGACTTTACCGACCTCAACCGAACGCTCAGAGTCTGCCGTAATCACGTTGATCACACCTGCGGGCACGCCTGCGCGATGTGCCAGCTCTGCCATTGCCAGTGCCGACAAAGGTGTTTGCTCCGCTGGTTTGATCACGATACTGCAACCGGCGGCCATCGCTGGTGCGACCTTACGCGTGATCATCGCAATCGGAAAATTCCACGGTGTGATCGAGGCGCAGACACCGATGGGCTGCTTCAATACCACCATGCGTTTATCCGTCCAGGTTGAAGACATGACATCGCCGGAAACACGTTTGGCTTCCTCGGCAAACCACTCAATAAAGCTGGCACCGTAGATCACTTCGCCCTTCGCTTCCGCGAGTGGCTTGCCTTGCTCTACAGTCATCAGGACTGCCAGATCATCGGCGTTGGCCACCATCAGATCAAACCATTTACGCATAATCGCAGCACGCTCTTTACCGGTCTTCGCCGCCCACAACGGAAAGGCGGTTTGTGCCGCATCAATTGCCGCCTGAGCCTGCTCAGCACCGAGATTCGGCACAGTGCCGACCAAGGCAGAAGTCGCTGGATTGGTGACATCGAATGTCCCGGATGCACCAACCCAGATACCATTGATATAGGCCTGGCTGCGTAACAAACTGGGATCTTTTAAATTGAGGGAAGTAACTTGGGACATGAATTAATCTCCGGAATAGTTGCTGTATGTGCTGTATGTGCTGTATGTGCTGTATGTGCTGTATGTGCTCTGCGCTCTGTCTATGCGATGAATTCTATGGCTGCTGTGAATGCTGCATGCGTTGATGAACTGGCGATCAGCATAAAGCAAAACGGGCGAATCTGCTGTGCAGCTTCCGCCCGTTTGATGAAGAGTTAAGACAAGTTTTTAGGCTTGGCTTCTTCGCGGCGATTAAAGCCCGCGACCATATCGAAGCGGAATAAACGACACTCTAGTGCGCCATTAAAGAACGGTGTTTTACGCGATTCTTTCAGACGCAACATTTTAGGCAAACCCAGATCGGCGGTGAACAGAAAAACGCTCCAACCGGCAAAGCGCTGTTTCAGCGTCGAACTGAATGCGCTGAAAAAATCTCTCGCCATATCATCTGGTTCAACCGTGCTGTCACCACGCACACCAATACGTTCACCGTACGGCGGATTGGTCAGCAGGACGCCTGGTGTCTCTGTCGGCGCTTTGATTTCCTGCGCTTCAATCTGCTTGAGCGGCACGTCGAAACGGATACCGGCCTTATTCAGATTATTGCGAGTCATCACGATCATATCGCCTGAAATATCGCTGCCAAAAATCGTCGGCTCAGAAGGCAAAGGATGCGGTTTAGCCTTGGCTTTGGTTGCCAGCCACTCTTCTTCTTGAAAGCCCGCAAATTTTTCAAATGCGAATTCACGGCGTAAGCCCGGCGGGATACCGGCCAGCATTTGTGCTGCTTCGATCAGGATCGTGCCCGAACCGCACATAGGATCAAGCAAAGGCATACCCGGCTTCCATCCCGTGGTGCGCAGCAAACCTGCTGCCAGATTTTCACGCAACGGCGCATCGCCTGTTTCCATGCGCCAGCCACGCTTAAACAAAGGTTCGCCGGAGGTATCAAGATAAATCGTGAAATTGCGCGCATCCAGAAAACCGACGATACGCATATCCGGATTTTTGGTATCTACCGATGGGCGCTGGGTGAACTGATCACGGAAGCGATCGCAAATCGCATCCTTAATTTTCAGCGTCGTGAATTCCAAGCTCTTCAGCGGTGATTTCACTGCCGTCACGTCAACGCGTATGGTGTGGTGATATCCGAACCAGTCTTCCCATGGCTGCGCCAGGGTCAGGTCATAAATATCGTTTTCATTCAGGTAACCGGCATGTGCCATCCGCAGCAAAACACGGGATGCGATACGGGAATGCAAATTGATGCTGTAGGCATCGCGCAGTTCGCCAGAACAATGCACACCGCCTGGCACCTGTGTGTGTACATGCAGTGTCTGATCAAACTGAGCAATCTCATTCAGCTCTTCAGCAAGAGCGACTTCCAGGCCGCGAGGGCAAGGGCAAAAATACGAGTAACGTGTCATGGGGAACCTTTTATCCAAATTAATTTTTAAAGACCAAGCTCTTGCTTAGCCGGTGTTGAACATCAAATACTACGTTTTAACGTCAGAATATCAGGACGTAAACAAAACCTTAAAACCTTAAAACCTTCAAACCTCTTACTGCAATACGTACGGATATGGATTTTTCAATAATCCAAAAACGGAACACGCTTTATTGGCGGGCCTTCCAGCACGAAAGGCCTCCACAAGCCGCATCCAGCCTGCGGATGGCATTACGAAATTTCTAACAACGCCTTACTCAAAACCCTTATTCCTGAAACACACGCTCTAAAAAATCCAGTCGGTCCTGTCCCCAATAGCTCTCGCCATTGAAAACAAACCAAGGTACGCCGAACACATTATTGGCGATCGCCTCATTCGTAAAACGTTCGTATTCGGCTGATACGCTGCTGGTTTCCGACGATTTGATCAAGGCCTTACCATCGAGATCACAATCAAGCGCGATACCAACCAGTGTGTCGGTATCGGCAATATTTTTTTGCTCTGCCCAGACCCCGCGCATGATGGCGCCGGTTAACTGTAATGCTGTCTCGGTGCCGTGCGCCAGCTGCGCGGCGATAATCAGATGCGCAGCAGAATCAGCAGCGACAGGAAAAAAAGTCGGCTGCAAATTCATCGGCAACTCCAGATGCGTGCTCCAGCGCTGCATCTCGACCAGGCGATATGCCTGCCTTTGCGGCGCACGTTTAGCCAAAGGCAGGCCGCCCGAAATCGGAAATACTTTGCCTAAATCGATCGGCTTCAGATCAATGCGAATTGCGTGTTTTTTCGCCAGATCGACGAAACGCTGGTGACCCAGATATGCCCATGGGGATTGCGGCGCAAAATAGTATTCACAGACTCTGTTCATCGTGCTTCCCTGAAGGATTAAAACGGTTTGACTACGACGAGAATAACGACGGCGAGCAATAACACAACGGGCACTTCATTGAACCAGCGAAACCAGGTATGCGTACGTTTGTTTTTGGCTTGTTCAAATTTTTTCAGGATACTGCCGCACGCATGGTGATAACCGATAAGCAAAACAACAATGAAAAGTTTTGCATGCATCCAGCCGCTACCGGGACCACGCCCGATGCCCGTCGCAAGCCAGTACCACAGCCCGAAGCCAATCGCAGGAACTGCCAAAATCGTCATGAAGCGGTATAACTTGCGCGCCATCAGCAACAGGCGTTCTGTCGTGACAGCTTCGTTTTCCATCGCAAGATTGACAAAAATACGAGGCAAATAAAACAGCCCCGCAAACCACGACGTCACAAACACAATGTGTAGCGCTTTAATCCAGAGCATGCATTTCTCCTGTAATTCATCTATTCATATTGAAGGCGGATGCGACACTATTCCGCCACAACGCCGGGACGGCGAATGCTCATTGGCGAACTTCGCCATTCCCAAATACCACGTACTTGAGCGACGTCAGTCCCTCTAAACCGACTGGTCCACGCGCATGTAATTTGTCGTTCGAGATACCGATTTCGGCACCCAGACCGTATTCAAAGCCATCGGCAAACCGCGTTGACGCGTTGACCATCACCGATGCAGAATCGACTTCGCGTAAGAAGCGCATGGCACGTGTGTAGTCTTCGGTGATGATGGACTCGGTATGTTGCGAAGAATAATGATTGATATGTTCAATCGCTTCATCCATGTCGGCCACCACTTTGACGGACAGAATCGCTGCCAGATATTCGGTGCTCCAGTCGTCTTCGTTCGCACTGGCTAAATGAGGATAACCCGCCAGCAATTGCATCGCTTCCGGATCGCATCTCAACTCGACTTGTTTGCCCGCATACCGTGTTGCCAGCTCCGGCAATACTTGTGCCGCAATCCCGCGTGCGACCAGCAAAGTTTCCATGGTGTTGCAGGTGCCGTAGCGATGGCATTTTGCGTTGAAGGCGACATCCAGCGCTTTTTTACTATCGGCTTTGTCATCGATATACACGTGACAGATGCCATCCAGATGTTTGATCATCGGCACTTTGGATTCGCGCATCAGGCGCTCGATCAAGCCCTTGCCACCGCGCGGAACAATCACGTCGACATAGTCTGGCATGGTGATCAGTTCACCGACCGCAGCCCGGTCGATGGTCTCGACGACCTGTACCGCATCCGGTGGCAAACCGGCACCAGCCAACCCCTCTTTGACGAGTTTAGCCAGGGCCTGGTTGCAATGAATCGCTTCTGAGCCACCGCGCAGGATGGTCGCGTTGCCGCTCTTGATACACAAACCTGCAGCATCGACAGTTACGTTCGGGCGAGCTTCGTAAATGATGCCAATCACGCCCAGCGGGACGCGCATCTGGCCGACCTGGATCCCGGTCGGGCGGAATTTCATATTCGAGATTTCGCCAATCGGATCGGCGAGGCTGACAATTTGCTCCAGTCCTTCGGCCATGGTGGCGATCGCCTTGTCTGACAGAGTCAGCCTGTCCAGCATTGCGGCTTCCATGCCATTTGCACGTGCTGCCGCGAGATCGAGTTCATTCGCTGCGCGCAAGGCCGCTGCCTCGCGGCGTATCGACGCGGCAATCAATGATAAGGCGCGATTCTTGGCTGCCGTATTGGCCTTGGCCATGGCACGCGACGCTTTGCGGGCGCGTATGCCAAGGTCTTTCATGTAATCTTTGATATCCATGTGTAATTCTTTATCGATTACGGTGAAAAATCATGCGAATTCGCACATACTCCACCATGTATATTTTTAATACCTAGTATTACTGTACGGATCAATGCCTGTTTTCAGGCATACTCCCACAACAATCACGTAACATAACGAAACGTACGCAACGTACGTACCATGAGTCAATCAGCCTGCCGCTTAGTCGTCCACCAGGCGCACCAAGCGTCTGGCACCAACTCTGGCGACCTGCTTATCCGCGCGCGACTCTGAGACCTAGCTGCAACAGTGCGTCCCATGCATCACCCGCAAAGGCTTTAGCACGCAAACCCTTGACCATCTTATCGACTTGCGCCGCCTCTTGCAGCGCAGTCTCCAACGTGGCGAGGCTGACGCGACGCAATGCGGGCTCCATCAATTTTTCACGAGGACCCCAGATCCGGTATTCCTTAAGCAGCATACCCAGGGATTTACCCTGACTCATGCCGGACTTCAGCTTGAGCAGGGTACGGAGTTCTTCGGCGACCGCCCATAACACCAGTGGCAGCGCCTCGCCCTCGCCTTTTAGACCTTCCAGCATGCGCACCAGACGAGAGACATTGCCAGCTAACATCGCCTCATTGAGCTTAAAGACATCGTAACGCGCTACATTCAGCACTGCGTCGTGGATTTGTTCAAAACTCAGCTTGCCAGCGGGGTGGAGCAAGGCGAGTTTTTGGATTTCCTGATGCGCTGCGAGCAGATTCCCCTCAACCCGGTCAGCAATAAAATCCAGGCTTTGCCGATCGGCGCTTTGTCCTTGCATAGAGAGCCGCAAAGAAATCCAGTTGGGCAATTGCGCCCGTTCTACCAGCGGGATGTCGATATACACCGCCGCCTGTTGCAAACTGGTGACCCAGGCCGCCTTTTGCGTAGCCCAGTCCAGCTTGGGTAGGGTAATCAGGGTCAGATTATCCGGTGATAAGTCGCTCACATATTCTTGCAATGCTGTACCGCCATCCTTGCCGGGCTTGCCGGTAGGAATACGTAAATCAACGAGCTTTTTATCCCCGAACAGGGATTGCGACTGGTTCGCGGCAAGCAGAGCACCCCATTTAAAACTGCGCTCTACTGTCAGGATTTCCCGCTCAAGAAAACCCTGGGCCTTCGCGGCACGACGGATTTTGTCCGCTGTTTCCAATGCCAGCAAATGCTCGTCGCTGGTGATGACATACAAGGACGCCAGCGATTTGCTCAGATGAGCGTCGATTGCATCAAAGCGTAATTGCATCTCATTGATCTCCACGGATGAGGACATCATCCTCTGCACTTCCACTCTTCTGCGCGTGAAAGAAGTCTGAAGTAAGCGCCAGGATGATCGTAGGCACTTGCGTCATTAGTCGGTTTTCAGCACGGCCAGGCGGCGCATGATTTGTTGCACCAGATCGCTTTGCATGTCCCGATACAGCAGGGCCTCTTCAGCCTCTTTCGCCAAGACTTGCGACTCATTAAACGTGATATTTCGCTTCAGGCTGATATCGGTCGGTGCAAGCAGCTCTTTGCCAGCCTCATTGCGAACCCGAAAGCGGAAGGTATAGATCAAATTGTATTCACGTGCGCGGCCCTGACTATTCAAGGACAAAATGACTTTTTCACGCGTTTCACCCAGTACTTCCAAAATCACGTCTACATTTTTGGCTTCGCTGGCAATGACCGTTTTTCCATTCGCACGAATATTGCGTTTCAGTTCGCCGCCAAGTGGCGCACTGTCTGGCAAGCCGATGTAGATACTGGAAAAAGGGAATGCCACCGGCCCGCGCAAAGCAAAGCCGCAAGCAGACAATGCCAGCACGGCAGAGGCCATCGCAACGCAGGCAAGCAGCTTGCGCGCGATGTGACGAAGGGAGAAAGTAGAGAATTGGGTCATCATGATCAGGCGACGATATTAATCAGCTTGCCCGGCACCACGATGATTTTCTTCGGTGTGCCTTCGACAAAACGCAGGACATTTTCATTCGCCATCGCCAGAGCTTCTATCGTCGCTTTGTCCGCATCCTTGGCTACGGTGATGCTGCCACGCAGCTTGCCATTGACCTGGATCATCATCTCGATTTCAGTTTGAACTAGGGCAGCCTCATCGACTTGCGGCCACGGCGTGTTCAGGATATCGGTGAAAGCAGTAGCATAGCCCAACTCTTCCCACAAGACATGCGTCAGGTGCGGGCAAGCGGGATACAAAGCGCGCAGCAGGACGCCGAAAGCTTCGCGCAAAACTGCGGTGTGGCCTGCACCTTCGAGTTTGAACGCTTCAATCGTGTTCAGCAATTTCATCGCACCGGAAACCACCGTGTTGTACTGCATCCGCTCATAGTCATAGCTGACCTGACGCAAAATAGTGTGTACTTCACGACGCAGGGTTTTACTATCTGCACTTAGTTCGCCCTGCAAATCACTAGCAACGCCAGCACGCAGCAAATCAGCATGCTTGTAGCCAAAATTATAAACACGGCGCAAGAAGCGGTGAGCGCCTTCAACGCCGGAATCATTCCATTCCAGAGTCTGCTCAGGTGGCGAGGCAAACATCACGAACAGGCGCGCGGTATCGGCACCGTATTGATTGATCAGCTCTTGCGGATCGACACCATTACTCTTGGATTTGGACATGGTGGTCATCTCGTATTCGAGCGCCGACCCATCCGATTTCAAGGTCGCACCAGTGATCTGACCTTGCTCATTGGTGATGACGTTGACTTCTTCTTCCCAGAAATAATTCTTGCCTGCACCTTCTGGCTTTTGGAAGAACGCGCCCTTCAAGACCATGCCTTGCGTCAGCAATTTAGAGAACGGCTCATGCGCATCGATCAGCTTCAGGTCACGCATGACCTTGGTCCAGAAGCGCGCATACAGCAAATGCAAAATCGCATGTTCGATACCGCCGATGTATTGATCCATCGGCATCCAGTATTTGCTACCTTCTGCGACCATGGCCTGATCATTGCTCGCGTCACAATAACGCATGAAGTACCAGGAACTATCGACAAAGGTATCCATGGTGTCGGTCTCGCGCTTGGCTGGCTTGCCGCAACTTGGGCAATCGACATGCAGGAAATCGAGACGTTTATTCAGCGGATTACCGGAGCCGTCCGGAATACAATCTTCTGGCAATACGACCGGCAAATCTTTTTCCGGTACAGGCACCGCACCACATGACTCGCAATGGATGATAGGGATAGGCGTGCCCCAGTAGCGCTGGCGGCTGATGCCCCAATCGCGCAAGCGCCAGGTGGTTTTCTTTTCGCCCAGTTCTTTGGCCCCCATCAGTTCTGCGACTTTGCTGACAGCCTGTTTGCAAGTTAATCCATTTAGGTCAATCCCAGAATCGCCACTATTGATCGTCAAGCCACGCTGCTTGTCGCCATACCAGTCAGCCCAAGCATCGGTCGAATAGGTTTCGCCCTCGACAGCAACCACTTGTTTGATAGCCAGATTGTATTTTTTTGCAAAAAGGAAATCACGCTCATCATGCGCAGGCACGCCCATAACCGCGCCGTCACCATAGCTCATCAAGACGTAATTACCGACCCAGACCTCCACCTGCTCACCTGTCAGCGGATGCGTGACGGACAGACCCGTTGGCTGCCCTTCTTTTTCACGTACGGCAACTTCAGCTTCAGTGGTACCGCCTTTTTTGCATTCTTCGATGAAGGCTGCCAGACCAGGATTACTCGCAGCGGCATGCGTCGCCAGTGGATGTTCCGGTGCTACGGCACAGAAAGTCACACCCATGATGGTATCGGCACGGGTTGTGAACACGTACATCTTGCCGTCCTGAATCAAAGCACCGCTGACATCCTTGATGTCATGTGTAAAAGCAAAACGTACGCCTTCGGATTTGCCTATCCAATTTTCCTGCATCAGGCGCACGCGCTCTGGCCAACCGGACAGGTAATTTGGATCTTCTGGATTGGCAACGGCGGACAATAACTCTTCAGCGTAGTCGGTAATGTTTAGGTAGTAGCCAGGGATTTCACGCTTCTCGACCAGCGCGCCGGAGCGCCAGCCGCGCCCGTCGATCACCTGCTCATTAGCAAGTACAGTCTGGTCAATCGGATCCCAGTTCACTACTTGCGTACGGCGTTCGCAGATGCCAGCTTCCAGCATTTTCAGGAACAGCCATTGATTCCATTTGTAATATTCAGGCGAGCAAGTTGCGACTTCGCGTGACCAGTCAATTGCCAGACCCATGGCTTGCATCTGGGTCTTCATGTAGGCGATATTGTCGTAGGTCCATTTGGCCGGCGGCACCTTGTTTTTGATCGCGGCGTTTTCTGCCGGCAGGCCAAAGGCATCCCAGCCCATCGGCATCAGGACGTTGTAACCATTCATCCGCAATTGGCGCGCCAGCATGTCATTGATGGTGTAATTACGCACGTGGCCCATGTGCAGCTTGCCCGAAGGGTAAGGCAGCATAGAGCAAGCGTAGTACTTTCCTTTTGGGAAGCGCGGGTCGTTTTCAACCGCTTTATACGCGTCTATTTTTTTCCAATGAGATTGTGCTGATTGCTCGACGTCGGCTGGTTTATATACTGAGCTGAATTTTTCTTGCATGGCGGGCTATATTTTCTGAATGCGAGGGAATCTTTTGAACCTTGGATTATAACTGGTTCAGAGGTGCTACTGACGGCGGGATGGCGCGCCCGGCTATTTTTTGCCAGCGTTGCGGGTTTATCTGGACTGCGACGGAGATGTCGCGGAGGCCGGATCAGTAACAAAGCCGATTTTATCCAAGCCCTGCGCCTGCGCAGCCGCCATGACCTGCGCGATGATGTCGTAACGTGTTGCCTTATCAGCACGCAATTGCAGCTCCGGCTGCGGTTGTTTTTTTGCGGCCTCTGCCAATTTAAGGTCTAAATCACGAAAACTGATCGGTACTTTGCCCCAAAACAATTGTCCCCGCGCGTCAAACGACAGGCTGATGGTGTCGGGCTTATCCGGGGAGGCCGTCGATTTGGCGGCGGGCAACTCTAACTTGATCGATTGTGTCAGCAAGGGCGCGGTAATGATGAAGATCACCAGCAACACCAGCATCACATCAACCATCGGTGTGACGTTGATGTCAGCCATGGACACGGGCGTTTTTGAAGTCAAATCATTGCGGCTGAATTTACCAAAGGCCATCGCGATTAGGCCTTAGTCAGGTGCGCATGCAAGTCGTAGGCAAACGCATCCAGCTCTGCCTGACAAATCCGGTTTAAGCGGTTAAACGCGTTATACGCCAGCACCGCTGGAATCGCCACCAGCAAACCCAGTGCCGTCATGATCAGCGCCTCGCCTACCGGACCGGCGACCTGGGCAATCTGCACGCTGCCTGCGCCTGCAACAGTAGTCAGTGCATGATAGATACCCCAGACCGTTCCTAGCAAACCGACAAACGGGGCTGTTGCGCCGATTGAGGCGAGCACGCTTAAACCTGCTTCCAATCTGACAGTGGCAATGTTTAGTTGTTGTCGCAGTACCCTCGTCAGTACGTCATCGAGACTGGCTCTGGCATTCAGGCTAACGTTTAAGTTTTCAGGTGCTGTCGCTTCTATCGACGCTCTCGCGAGAGGCGCATAAATTTCTTCAAGATCAGCCTGGTTCAACAATGCCAGCGCATCGGCAAAACCAGGCGCTTTCCAGAAATTGGACAATGCCGCCGCAGCGCGGCGGATGCGCCAGAACGACCAGGACTTGTATAACAAAATGAACCAGCTGAACAAGGACATCGCCAGCAATACATAGGCAATGAGGTGACTGAATTCATCCACTTGCGCCCAGTAATGGGAAATCGTCGGATTCATAGGGTTCTGCTTGTATCTCAGCTAAAAGAGGAATGAAGATGTATCGAGCGAACAAACATATGACTAAGTACGACAGATAAAGAGAAGAGGCAAAACATGCATGATGAGCTGTTAGGGGCTACTGCCAACTTTTTCAGCAAAACGCACCCGCACGCAGCGGCAACAAAATAAATGCCGCCGGAGCGATTTGCCTGAGTCGCTTAATTCAGTCCGAGCACGTCGTACATATCGTATAAACCTGTCTGCTTGTCTGCCAGAAAGCGTGTTGCGCGCAAGCTGCCATGAGCATAATTGATACGGCTTGAAGATTTGTGGCTAATTTCTACGCGCTCGCCGATGCCGGCAAACATCACTGTATGGTCGCCAACAATATCACCACCACGAATCGTCGCAAAACCGATCGAGGATGGATCCCGCTCACCGGTCACACCCTCACGGGCGAATACGCCGACCTCGTTCAGATCACGACCCAGCGTATCAGCAATGACTTCACCCATTTTCAGTGCGGTACCGGATGGTGCATCGACCTTATGGCGGTGATGCGCCTCGATGATTTCGATGTCATAGCCCTGAGCAAAACTTTTTGCTGCCATTTCCAGCAATTTCAAGGTCACATTGACGCCGACACTCATGTTCGGTGCGAACACAATAGCTGTTTTTTGAGCTGCCGCAGCGATTGCGGCTTTGCCTTCTTCATCAAAACCTGTCGTACCAATGATCATCTTGATGCCATGTTCGGCACAATAGGCCAGATGAGTCAGCGTGCCTTCAGGACGGGTAAAGTCGATCAAAAAGTCGGCATCAGCCAGGCCCCTGGATAAATCAGATTCGATCAAAACACCGGCTGGCTTACCCATACTCGCAGCGGCATCCGTACCGATAGCAGGCGATGCTGCGACATCAATCGCGCCGACCAACACCGTGTCGTCGGCGGCAGCGATCGCTTCTATTAACATTTTACCCATGCGACCGGAAGCACCGGCCACCGCAATTTTCAATGCACTCATGCTGGTTATCCTGATTATTTTTTCTTGTCTTTATCCGTTGTCAGGATAGAGGATTCCGCTCTGACGCCAATAGCCGAGGTCGTGATGTGGGCGAGGTAGTCTTTTTCTGTCGGCAAATTACCGCCCTCAAAACGCTGCACCGTATTATTCTTAAAAAACACGGCAACACGGCTGGTAATCAGATCGCCGTTTGGTTTTTGTAGACGGAAAGGATAATCCCAGCGATCTTCATGGAACATATCTGTCAACAAGGCCGTGCCCAGCAAAAAGCGCACTTGCTCACGGGTCATACCCTCTTTGAGCTGCGACATCATTTCTTGAGAAACAAAATTACCTTGTTGAATGGTAATGCGGTAAGGCGAGATATAACCGAGGAATTTAGAAACACCGGTACGACCAACAATCTGTGCATCGGTCGATGCCGCAGTAGACGCTCCAGTCGCCGCCGCATCCGTTGTCGCGGTGAGTTTTGTCGCAGCAGGTGCCTCAACCATAGGATTAAACAAGGCACAACCAGACAAACTCAAGGCAAAAGCCATCGCCGTCAATCGTAGTGGCATGCCTTTGGATGCTTCAGGGAACAACAATCGCATAGTGTTAACCTCAATGTGTGTGCAACAGTGTACAGTTTGCAAATAATTCACGGCTGGGCCGTTGCTTAGCTCAATCTAGCTGGATATATAGGCTTGAGAAAATCGCCGACAAATCTGCTGGTGATTTACTTTGAGTTAAGCTTTAAACCCTATATCATAAAGCAGATAGACCTTTTTTTACTGAAAACATGACGAATTCCACTACTGACCTCAAATCCAGCGGCCTCAAGGCGACTTTGCCAAGATTGAAAATTCTGGAAATTTTCCAAAACAGTTCGATTCGTCATCTGACAGCAGAAGACGTCTATAAAATCCTGCTCAACGAAAATATGGACGTCGGACTGGCAACGGTGTATCGCGTTCTGACTCAGTTTGAACAAGCCGGCTTGCTACATCGCAATCATTTTGAAACTGGCAAGGCAATTTTTGAGCTGAACGAAGGTACGCACCATGACCATCTGGTCTGCTTGGACTGCGGTCTGGTGGAAGAGTTCTTTGATGAACAAATTGAAAAACGCCAGCAAGCGGTCGCCCAGGAGCGCGGCTTTACTATTGCAGAGCATGCTCTAGCGCTGTATGGCAACTGCACAAAAGTCAATTGCGAACACAAAGCACGTAAAGCATAAGGCGCTATTTACCTAACTTTACAACCACACTGGCGACGGTATCCAGCACACGCTGTGCATTAAACGGTTTCACAATGAAGCCATGGATGCCTGCTTTAACCGCCTCACTTACCGTATCCTGATCCTTATTCGCGGTGACCATCAGCACCTTCACGTCTGGCAACGCTTCTTTAATCTTTGGCAAAATTTCCAGTCCGCTGATTTTAGGCATCACCACATCAAGCAAAATGATTTTTGGCTTTAACTTGACCGCCATCTCCAAACCAGTACTGCCGTCAGCCGCCTCACCGATCACGTTGTAAGCCTCGCTGCGCAGGATGACACGTAACACTTCACGCGTCGCTTCGTTGTCATCAACGATCAAAATAGAGATGTCTTTGTTATGCATACGTATCTTCACTGACTGAATGTCTGATCACAATCACGATGCCATCACCACGACAAGTTAATTGTTCACAGAACCTAAGGCATTAGAAAGTAATTTCGCCGTAATATCTACAATCGGAATGACACGCTCATACGCCATGCGTGTCGGACCAATTACACCCAGAGTACCTACAATTTTGCCGTTCACGCCATAGGGCGCAGTGACAATACTCATTTCGTCCATCGGCACCAACTGCGATTCACCACCGATAAAAATCTGCACGCCAGTTGCCTTACTCGACACATCCAGCAACTGCATCAGGCCGGTTTTTTGTTCGAACATATCAAATAGTTTACGCAAAGAAGTCATGTTATTCGACAGATCCTGGACGTTCAACAAATTGCGTTCACCGGAAATCACGACTTCATCAGACTGATCCGACATCGCGTCGCTACCCGCCTCGACAGCCGCCTGCATCAGACGCGTCATATCGTTTTGCAACTGACGTAATTCGCTGTTGATACGCAACCGGGCATCTTCAAAACTCAAGCCGCCAAAATTCTGATTCAGATAGTTTGCTGCCTGTACCAATTGCGAAGCATTGTAGTCAACATCGGTCAGCAACAAGCGATTATGTACCTCGCCGTTCGGCGCAACCACAACCAGCAAAATCCTTTTTTCAGACAAGCGCAAAAACTCCACTTGCTGAAAAATAGATTCATGTCGCGGCGTCATCACGACTCCGGCAAATTGCGACAGCGACGATAAAACCTGGGCAGCATTCGAGATGATTTTTTGCGGTGAATTGGCAAATACATTCGCCTGCATCCGGGATTCCAGCGCGGTACCGTCAATTTCTTGTACCGTCAGCAATTTATCGACAAAAACACGATATCCCCGCGGTGTAGGAACACGTCCTGCCGAAGTGTGCGGACTCGCCACGAAACCCATCTCTTCGAGATCCGCCATCACATTGCGGATGGTCGCAGGTGATAACTCCAGACCGGAAATTTTAGACAAGGCCCGGGAACCTACCGGCTGGCCATCAGCAATGTAGCGTTCTACCAGGGCTTTCAATAATGTTTGTGCGCGGATATCAAGTTCCATAAAGATATTCTATGTCAGTGAGAGATGAATGGCATAAAAATCTATGGTGAAAAATGAATCGTAAGAAAAGAACCGTAAATAAAGAAAGTAAAAATCCGTTTACTTTGATATTTCAATCAATATAGAATTATTGAATTAAAAGGGACATCATGGAAACCAAACAAGCCGTTGCCGCACTTGCCGCGATCGCACAAGATTCCAGGCTTGCTATTTTTCGCCTGCTGGTACAAAGCGGTCCTGACGGCCTGATCGCTAGCAAAATTAGCGAGAATCTGGGAATTGCGCCGTCGTCACTCTCTTTTCACTTAAAAGAGCTGACTCACGCGAATATGATCAGCGTTACTCAGAATGGCCGCTTCATGATCTATGTAGCGAATTTCACCACGATGAATGCCTTGTTAGGTTTTCTGACCGAAAACTGCTGCGGCGGCAATCCCTGCTCAAGTACCTCAGCTTGCACAGCCGCTGCTGATACGGAAGCGAAAGCATCAGCATGAATTTACCGAATTTGTCCAAACGGCTGGTTGCCGAAGGACTGGGAACTGCGTTTTTACTTGCAGTCGTAGTCGGCTCCGGCATCATGGCCGAGCGACTCGCCGGTGGCAACATGGCACTGGCTTTACTAGCCAATGCCATAGCGACCGGTGCCGGACTGGTCGCGCTGATCCTGATGTTTGGCGGCATATCCGGTGCGCACTTCAATCCTGTTGTGAGCTTATCGGAAGCTTGGCAAAAAAAACTGCCCTGGTCGTACGTAACGCCCTATATTGTCGTGCAGGTAATCGGTGCATTTGCCGGCGTTGCAGCGGCGCATGGTATGTTTGAGGATCCGGCATTTTTTGCATCTGAGCATGTTCGTACCGGCGCCGCACAATGGTGGAGTGAATTTATCGCGACCTTTGGCCTGATCGGCGTCATTATTGGCTGTTCACGCAATCGCCCCGATCTCACGCCATTTGCTGTTGCTGCCTATATCACAGCGGCCTATTGGTTCACCTCGTCCACGTCTTTTGCCAATCCTGCCGTCACGCTGGCACGTGCTGCCAGCAACACGTTTGCCGGGATTCGCCCGATAGATATCAGTGGATTTATGCTTGCGCAAATAGCAGGCGCAGCGGCAGCAAGCTTATTGTTTGGCTGGCTGTATCCTCCCATCACTCACGACTCTATCCAGATTCAGTAGCAGGTATTCCATACCCAATATAAGCCAGCGACAATTCAGCTTAATTGCCTGGCTTCGTTAGTGGGTTTAGTTAGTGAGCGTAGCGAATGGACTTAATGACCGGACTTACTTGCTGGGCTTAATTACACAGACAATTACTCAATTTCATCAAGGACTTTTGACGACTATGACTATCACGATTTATCACAATCCAAAGTGCGGGACATCACGCAACACCTTAGCGCTGATTCGTAATACCGGCGCAGAACCTGTCGTCATTGAATATCTGCAAGATCCCCCAAGCCGGGAAAAATTGTTGGAGCTCATTAGCGGCATGAATCTGACGCCACGTGAGCTATTGCGCAAAAAAGGGACTCCCTATGAAGAGCTACAACTCGATGACAGCAAATGGTCTGATGATGAGTTGATCGACTTCATGACCAGCCATCCGATACTGATCAATCGGCCCATCGTCGTTACTCCTGCCGGTACCAGGCTGTGCCGTCCGTCGGAACTGGTTCTGGATATTTTATCCGAACCGCAGCGTGGCGAATTTATAAAAGAGGATGGAGAAAAAGTGATTGATCAGGATGGTCGTCGCGTCTGAGTCAGTTGCTCATTTTTTCTGGAAAGTCGCTATAGCGAACGCAAAGAAAGTACGGAAGCTTTATCAAAACGAATACGGCAGCGAGCTGATTGATGCTTTAAATACAGCTCATTCAACTAATGCAAGCACGTCATGCAAACTACTGACCACGGCATGCGGTCTGATATGTGCATGATGTGGTTTATCTTGTTCTAGTTGATGACGATTCATCCAGACGCCATGCATACCGACTTTTTGTGCGCCCTCCACGTCTAACAAGAGATCGTCGCCGACATACATGACCTGCTCTGGCTTGAGATCGAGTGCATGGCAGGCTGCGGTAAAAATACGCGGATCGGGTTTAGCACAGCCGAAGCGATGTGCGGCGAGAGAGACTTTGAAATGCGCTGCCAGTCCGATTTCATTCAAATCGGCAAATCCGTTCGATACGGAGCCCAGTCTCACGCGCTTGCCAAGCGCCTGCAAACCCGGCAGCACATCGTCATACAAACTGACCTTATTCCTGGCATCGGCAAATACCGCCATTGCCTCATCCGCCTTGCTCACATCAACTTTACATTCCTTAAACAAGGTCGACAGCAATGCATGGCGCAGTGACCAGAGATCGTATTGAAAACGTGGATTGGTTTTGACCAACTTTTCACGATACGTACGCATCCGCTCGATTGAATAATGTCTCGCAACCTCAGGCGTATTGAACATCATCCATTGATACAGAGTCGCCTCGGCGTATTGGATGACAGGCGCGACTGGCCACAAGGTGTCATCTAAATCAAATAGAACTGCCTGGATCTGCATCTTTGCTCACTTTTTCCGTATTTCATGCTGGGTCGCCGCATTTGGAATATCCAAATCAGATGCAATTATGGTCTAATCTGAGTCATCTCGCATGCCTCATACTATGTTTGATCGAATGTTTCATAGTATGTTTTACAGTACGCTTCGTACTCTAGCTAACAAATCTGACCTTTATGACTTCTTCGGCTAAAACCATTGCACTCGTTGGCAAATACAATGCCGCAGGTATAACCGAATCGTTGACTGAACTTGCCGACTTTTTGAGTAAGGCCGGGCATACCGTTGTCTTTGAGGAAGAAACTGCGCAGAACATTCTGCTAGATGCTTATACCGTCATGAATGTCGCGGAAATCGGCAAATTTGCCAATGCCGCCATTGTGCTCGGAGGTGATGGCACGATGCTCGGGATTGCACGACAGCTAGCGCCTTACAATGTGCCGCTGATCGGCATCAACCAGGGGCGCCTCGGCTTTATTACCGATATTCCCATGGACCGGATGTTTCCCGTCATTACAGAAATGCTAGAGGGAAAATATGAATCCGAGCGCCGCAGCCTGTTGCAAGGGATCGTCGTACGTGAGGGCAACCAGATTTTCAGCGGCATGGCGTTCAATGATATTGTGGTGTCGAGAGGTGCCGGTTCAGGCATGGTGGAATTACGGGTCGACGTTGATCATCACTTCATGTACAACCAGCGCTCGGATGGCCTGATCGTCTCTACGCCGACCGGATCCACGGCATATGCGCTGTCCGCTGGCGGCCCGCTGCTACATCCCAGCCTGAGCGGTATCGTGATGGTGCCGATCGCGCCACATGCTCTGTCTAACCGCCCTATCGTGTTGCCTGACTCAAGTGAAATCGTGATTGAGATCGTCGCAGGACGTGATATCAGCGTGAATTTTGATATGCAATCGTTCGCCAGCCTGATGTATCAGGACAAAATTATGATACAGCGCTCTGCCCATACGATCACCTTTTTACACCCACGTGGCTGGAACTACTATGACACGCTGCGCGAGAAACTGCACTGGAATGAATACCCCTCCGTCGAAGGGGCTTTACGTTAAAATAGAATGATGCTCTGCTGCCCCTGAACGATCGGTGCGGCGAGTATGATTACTCACCTTTTCCTGGGTGACGACTCCAGTTTTCTTCAATTTCTTATCCCTGTAACCACCTATGCTGCGCACGCTTGCTATCCGTGATTTTGTTATCGTCGATGCGATAGAACTTGAATTTTCTGCGGGTTTCACCGTCTTTACGGGGGAGACCGGTGCAGGTAAATCCATTCTGATTGATGCCCTGAGCCTGAGCCTCGGAGGGCGCGGTGATGCCAGCATGGTACGTGAGGGTGCAGCACGCGCCGACATCTGTGCTGAGTTCTCGGTTGATCAAAACACAACCGCCTGGCTAAACGAAAACGATTTTGCTAATGACGACCATGAACTGATGCTGCGTCGTGTGATTGATAATGCCGGCCGCTCAAAAGCCTACATCAACGGCATACCGGCAACAGCAGGTCAGTTGCGTGAACTTGGTGAATTACTGGTTGACATCCACGGTCAGCATGCACATCAGTCTTTATTGAAATCAGAAGCACAACGGGCACTGCTCGATATGCAGGGTGGCTTGCAAACGCAAGCGCAAGAAGCTGGCAAATTATTCAAGGTGTGGCGTAATCTGGTCAAGCAAAGAGAAGAGTTTGAGCGCGATTCAAAAAATGTATTACTAGAGCACGAGCGCCTGGAATGGCAGGTGAAAGAACTCGACAAATTACAAATTCAAGCCGGTGAATGGGAGAGCATCACCCACGAGCACAGCCGTCTGGCGCATGCTGCCAGCTTGCTTGAAGGTGTGCAGGAAGCTGCCGATCTGATTTCAGAAACCGATCATCCCATGCTGTCGCAACTCTCGTCGCTGCATCAGCGTTTATTGAAACTGGTCGAATACGATGTAGCGCTGCAACCGGTCGTCGATGCACTCGATTCTGCCCGCATCAATTTGCAGGAAACCAGCTACGCATTGAATGACTACCTGAACCGGATTGAACTGGATCCGGCTCGCTTACGTACCGTTGAAGCGCGCTTAGAAATCATGCACGCCACGGCGCGGCGCTTCCATGTTGCACCAGAATCTCTACATCTGGAGCTGGCGATTCTCTCTGAGCAATTGCAGCAGTTAGCCGATGCCTCCGATATCGATGCACTCAAAACGCAGGAGAAAAATGCCTATGCTGCCTATGAACAGGTCGCACAAAAACTATCCAAAGCGCGTCACAAAGTAGCAAAAGAATTAGCTGCCGCAGTCACCACCGCTATGCAGGATCTCAGTATGAGTGGTGGTAGTTTTGCGATTGCCCTGCATCCTTGCGAAGCGGCTAGTCACGGGCTGGAACAGGTCGAATTCCAGGTGGCAGGTCACGCCGGAGTGCAACCGCGCTCCCTCGCTAAAGTGGCATCAGGGGGTGAACTCGCCCGCATCTCGCTGGCGATCTCGGTGATTACCTCATGTGCGACAGCGACGCCGACGCTAATCTTTGACGAAGTTGATAGCGGCATCGGAGGCGGCGTTGCTGAAGTCGTGGGACGCCTGCTTAAACGTCTGGGACAAGACCGTCAGGTGCTGTGCGTGACGCATTTACCGCAAGTGGCGAGTCAGGCAAATCAGCATTTTCAGGTCAGCAAAGACAGCAGCAACGGTAAAACCCAATCGCAGATCGACCGGCTCGATTCTAAGCAACGCGTAGAAGAAATTGCCCGTATGCTAGGCGGTATCGAAATCACCGCGACCACGCGCAAACATGCCCGGGAATTGCTGGCATCCTGAACCAGCGAATGCTTTGACCATGACCAGCTCAGTTCAACTGCGAAAAACTTTAACACCACCAATAAGATTACTAAAATACCTATGCGCTTCCTGAAAGAACCTGACTATACGCACGGCAAAGCCACTAAAACCGGCGTCGTCCTGATTAACCTTGGTACACCGGATGCACCAACCACGTCTGCAGTCCGGCGCTATCTGAAAGAATTTTTATGGGATCCGAGGGTTGTCGAAGTGCCGCGTCTGATCTGGTGGTGCATCTTGAACCTGATCATTCTGCCATTTCGCTCAGGTCAGTCAGCGAAAAAATATGCCTCGATCTGGAGTAAGGACGGCTCTCCGCTGAAAGTCCATACCGAAAAACAGGCCATCTTGCTCAAAGGCTATCTGGGTGAGCGTGGACATGAAGTACAAGTTGCATATGCCATGCGCTATGGCTCGCCAAATATCCCGACGGTGCTGCAAAAACTAAAAGAAGAAGGCTGCGAACGGATTTTGATTTTGCCTGCCTATCCGCAATACTCAGCGACCACAACGGGCTCTAACGCCGATGCCGTTTTCAGCCATTATCAGCGTACCCGAAACATGCCAGAGCTACGCCTGGTGCGCAGTTACCATGACCATGATGCGTATATCCGCGCTCTGCGTTTGTCGATCATGAACCACTGGCAAAATAACGGGCGTCCCGAAAAACTAGTCATGAGTTTTCATGGCTTGCCAAAAGCGTTTTTAATGCGCGGCGATCCCTACCATTGCGAATGCTACAAAACCGCGCGCCTGCTGGCAGAACAACTGGGCCTCAGCAAAGATCAGTATGTCGTCACCTTCCAGTCGCGACTCGGGCGTGCCGAATGGCTGCAACCCTACACCGCCCCCACGGTGAAAGCCTTGGCTCAACAAGGCATCAAACGGATCGATGTAGTATGCCCTGGCTTCATCGCTGATTGCCTTGAAACATTGGAGGAAATCGCCATGGAAGTCCGCGATGAATTCTTGCATGCAGGCGGTAAAGAATTTAGCTATATTCCTTGCCTCAACGAATCACCTGAGTGGCTGCGCGCACTTGCTGAAATTACTGAGCAACACCTGATTGGCTGGCCAACGATGATGACTGTCAGCATGCGAGACAAGCAAAAACAAGATGCCCTGATCAGCCGCTCAGAATCCAAGCGTCTTGGTGCAGATCACTGAGCCCGATAGCCGGATAGATTATGCACACAGCACCATCAGGCCATGTCGACACCTACGTCATCGGCGACATTCAAGGTTGCTGTGAGCAGCTACAGCAACTGCTCACCAAGATAGAACAACAGTCTCCGCAAGCACGCTTGTTATTTGCAGGTGACCTTGTCAATCGCGGGCCACAATCGCTGGCAACGCTGCGTCTTGTAAAACAGTTACATGAGCAAGGTCGTGCTGACAGCGTGCTGGGCAACCACGATCTGCATTTGCTGGCGGTAGCCAATGGCATACGCCCCGCTCATCGCAGCGATACGCTGGACGACATTCTGCAGGCGCCTGATCGTGACGACTTACTTGACTGGCTGCGCCATCGCCCGCTGGCGATCTGTCTTGACGATCATCTGCTGATACACGCCGGTGTTTTCCCGCAATGGTCAGTGCAACAAACGCTGTCGCTGGCGCAAGAGGTTACGACTCAATTACAAAGCGAGAACTGGATCAGCCTGTTACGTCAGATGTATGGCAATACACCGAACCAGTGGAATGATCATTTACAAGGCGCGGACCGCTATCGCTGCATCATCAATGCGCTGACACGCATGCGGTTTTGCAGCAGTGACGGAATCATGGATTTTGCGAGCAAAGATGGCGTCGGAACGGCACCGGCGGGATATGCGCCATGGTTTGACCTGCCGAGAGCAAGTGCGGACCACACGCTGGTCTTCGGCCACTGGTCAACTATGGGACTGGTCCTGCGCCCCAACCTGATCAGCCTCGATACCGGCTGTGTATGGGGTGGGAAATTAACCGGCGTATCCTTAAGAAACAGAGATGTCGTACAGATCGATTGTCCGCAGCAGCAGGAGCCTGGTTAGGTTTTTGCTCTGACATTTTGTTCTGACACCGCGGTTTATCTGGTGAGCTTATTCCGCGAACTTATTCCGCGATACCGAGCTGCTTCATCACAGCCACCCGCGCGACCAGCGCGACTTCGCGACGGTGGGCACCGTCGGTAGAAATCGACGGCAATCTGACGAGCTCAGCCGTCATTTTAGGTGCGCGTAAAATCGCATGCATACTGTCGACAAACGTCATGTCACCGATAAAATCAGCAGCTGCATGCAAGCGCCCTTGCGCATCCACATAGCGCACAACCAGCGGCTGTACCGGGACATGCGCTTCTATTGCGGCTTCAAATAAGTTCGCATGGAACGGCAATACATTACCTTGTGCGGCAGTCGTGCCTTCGGGGAAGAAAGCGATGCGCTTGCCAGCTTCGATCTGATGCACCAGACCTTCGTAGATACGGCGCACGTCGCGCTGTCTGCCGCGCTTGAGAAAAATCGTACCGGCTTTTTCGCATAACCAGCCAAGCAAAGGCCAGTCGCGGATATCGGACTTGGCAACGAAATGACAGGGATGCAACGTGTTAATAACGAAAATATCAAGCCAGGAAACATGATTCGATACGATCATCGCCCGCTCTGCGACGGCGCCATCACTCAGGTCTTTAAACACTACCGTGACTGTACAAATCGTGAGTAGTTTTTGCGACCAGCGACGCACCAGGCGCTCGTGCGTCTGTACCGATGTAAAAGGAAACACCACAGCACAGGTCAATAATCCAGCGAATAAATGGATCACTACCCGTGCGAAACGCCAAGCTATCATGCCTATCCTGTTTTTATATACTGAGTGGGAGTATTTTTAATAACGTAGATATAATCTGCGCAATCAAGGCATTTTATGCCGATACTCCCCTATTTATTGATACTGCGGCATATTTTTGCGTTACATGCAGCTTTTAAGCGACATCGGCCCATGGACACGGTCAGATCAGCATTGAATCTGATCTGACACTCAGAAACCTCAACTGAGTTTCAACCGAATCTCAACTGAGTTTGAATGGAGCTACACTTAAGACGCATCAAACGCGATATGACCAGAGACGATCGTTGTCTTCACGACGCCGGGCAATTCATAGCCAAGGAAAGGGGTATGCTTGCCCTGACTCGCCAACACTTTGGCATCGACTGTCCAGCGCGTCGCGGGGTCAAACAGGCAGACGTCAGCGACACATCCGACAGCCAGTTGACCGCAACTCAGGCCAGCAACCTTCGCCGCAGCATGCGTAATAGTCGACAGCATTTGCGATAACGACACATCGCCACGACTCTCTTCCGCCCATTTCAATGACAGCGAGAGTAGCAACTCCAGCCCTGTTGCACCAGGTGAGGCTTCGGCGAACGGCAGCAGTTTTTCATCATCATCAACCGGAGTATGGTCAGAGCAAATGGCGTCAATCGTGCCATCCAGCAAAGCCTGGCGAATCGCATCGCGATCACGCTGAGTGCGTAAGGGCGGCGTCAGACGGGCATTCGAATCGAAGTACCCAATATCCGCATCAGTCAGATGCACATGATGTGCGCCGACATCGCAGGTCAGAAGCAGTCCCTCTTTCTTCGCCTGCCGGATCAGTTCCAGGCCCGCAGCGGACGAAATGCGGCACAGATGCACTTTGGCGCCAGTCGCCCGCATAAGTTCGAATAAGGTATGCAGAGCGATCGTCTCCGACATCACGGGCACACCAGCCAAGCCAAGGCGTGATGCCAGAGGCCCGCTATGCGCTACGCCACCTTTGCCGATGAAGGCATCTTGTGGACGCAGCCAGACGGTGTAGCCAAATGTACTGGCATATTGCAAAGCGCGCTGCAACACATTGGTATCGGCAATCGTGACTTCGGCTTGCGAAAAACCGATACAACCGGCATCAGTCAGTGCGGCCATTTCTGTCAGTGCTTCGCCCTTCAGCCCGATAGTGAGCGCACCCAGGGGATAAACATGAGCTTTATTCTGTACCCTGGCGCGCTGCTTGAGCATCTCGACCAGACCGGATTCATCCAGCACAGGGTCGGTATCGGGCGGACAGACCAGACTCGTGACACCGCCGCGCATGGCGGCCTGCAACTCGGATTCCAGCGTTGCTTTGTACTCGAATCCCGGCTCACGCAAGCGGGCACTCAGATCGACCAGGCCAGGTGCGACGACCAATCCCGTCGCATCAATCGTTTTATTCGCAACGAAATCGGCAGGCGCCTGACCAACCGCCACAATCTTGCCAGCGGCGATAAATACATCTTTCACTGCATCGACCTGATTCGCAGGATCGATCAGACGACCGTTTTTGATATGTATTTTCATACTTGTTCTTTCACGTGTTTTTTCGCTTATTTTTGCTTGCGATCCCGCGCATACTGACACTATGTTGCGTGCTGCGCCGTGGATATTCGCGGTGTTCGCTTGTGTTGTCAGCAGAATGGCTAATTGCCCGCAACAATGCTCATGACCGCCATGCGCACAGCAATACCGAATGTCACCTGCGGCAAGATCACTGCTTGCGGGCCGTCGGCTACAGCGGAATCAATCTCAACACCGCGATTCATCGGCCCGGGATGCATAACAATCGCATCAGGCTTTGCCAGCGCCAGGCGCTCCGGCGTCAGTCCATAACTCTTAAAATATTCTTGTGCCGAAGGAAGCAAGGCACCGCTCATACGCTCGTTCTGTAAGCGCAGCATGATAATGACATCCACACCTTTGAGACCTTCGTCCATGTTATTGAAGACGCGTACGCCCATTTGCTCCAGACCGCCCGGCAACAAGGTACGTGGCCCGATCACACGCACCTCTGGCACGCCGAGCGTCGTCAGTGCATGAATATCCGATCGTGCAACGCGACTGTGTAATACGTCGCCGACAATCGCCACCGTGAGATTGGTGAAATCTTTTTTGTAGTGACGAATGGTGTACATGTCCAGCAAACCCTGAGTCGGGTGGGCATGACGACCATCACCGGCGTTGACTACGTGAACATGATTTTGTCTGGTGTCGTTCAGGTGTTTGGCGATCAGGAAGGGCGCACCCGAAGTCGCATGACGTACCACGAACATATCGGCATGCATCGCCGCCAGATTGTCGATGGTATCGAGTAGTGATTCGCCTTTGCTCGTACTTGATGCGGCAATGTTCAGATTAATGACATCGGCAGACAAACGTTTGGAGGCAATCTCAAACGTGGTGCGGGTGCGTGTCGAGTTTTCAAAAAACAGATTGAACACGCTTTTACCGCGCATCAACGGGACTTTTTTGACTTCGCGGTCACTCACGCTAACGAAGGAGGAGGCCGTATCCAGAATGTGATTGACGATGGATTTTGGCAAGCCATCGATGGTCAGCAGATGCTGGAGTTCGCCGTTTTTATTGAGCTGGGGATTATGCATGATCTATCGAGAAGCTAAGTTGACCACCGTCTGCACGCTGCAGATTGACGGAGCAGTTTTTTTCAAATTCGGCAGTATGGGCGACGAAATCTGCCGCAATCGGCAACTCGCGCCCGCCTCTGTCGACCAGAGCCGCCAGCATGATTTTTGCGGGACGACCATAGTCAAATAATTCATTAATTGCGGCGCGTGTTGTGCGTCCCGTGTAGAGCACGTCATCGACCAGAATAATGCTGGCGCCATCGACATCGAACGGAATCTGACTAGGCTTCACTTCAGCGTGCAAGCCTTTAGCCGCATAGTCGTCACGGTAAAATGAAACATCGATAAAGCCGGGCTTGCCCTTCAGGCCAAGATCACCGACCAGACGCTCTGCCAGCCAGGCGCCGCCAGAGTAAATGCCAACGATAGCGAGATGCTCATCGGCGGCAACACGCGCTTTAATTTGTGTCAGCAATTGCTGGTAGAGCGTTTCCGCATCGGGTAATTGCGTAAAGGAGGTCATGGGGTCTGGTCAAAATATTGTTGCAGAATAAGGGCGGCTGCCTGTGCGTCAATATGTTCGCCGCGTTTGGCGCTCAGCACAGCAGAAGAATAACGTTCATCGACTAAGATCGTCGGCACAGTAAAACGACCGTGCAGCTGATTGGCAAATCGGGTGCAACGTAGCGTCATTTCGTGCCCGGCGCCATCAGGATGCGTAGGTAGGCCTACGACGCATAGTACGGGTTGCCAGTCTTTGATCAGTTGTGTGATTTCACTAAACTTGCCATCGTTGGTCGCGGCACTGATGATTTTTAAAGCCTGAGCTTGTCGCAGCAAGGTGTTACCGACTGCGACTCCAATACGTTTTAATCCGAAATCAAATGCCAGGATGGTGCCAGATACATTGGCGACAGCATTCATCAGGCGTGCCCTGCATCGGCTGCTAGCATCATCGGATCAATACCGAGTAATTTGATCGCAGCGGTAAAACGATCTTCAATTGGTAACTCGAACATAATCCTGGCATCAGCGGCAACAGTCAGCCATCCGTTCGCACCTATTTCCTGCTCAAGTTGACCCGCACTCCAGCCTGCGTAGCCGATACTGACCAGGACTTGCGCAGGGCCATCACCCGATGCAACCGCTTCTAAAACATCGCGCGACGTAGTGAAAGCGATCTGATCCGTGACTCTAAGCGAGGATGAAAACTTGCCGGCAGGCGCATGTAAAACGAAGCCACGATCATCTTGCACCGGTCCACCAAACATCACAGGCTGCTGGCGCATAGGGTGAGAATCAGGAATAATTTCAAGTTTTAAATCGATACGATCAAATAAACCCGCTAGCGTCATGTCAGTCGGCTTATTGATGACCAGTCCCATCGCGCCACGCTGATTGTGCTCACACAGATAAATCACTGTGCCGCCAAAAATCGGATCCTGCATCGATGGCATTGCAATCAAGAAATGATTGGTGAGATTTAAAGTGGCATCGGACTGAGATGCCTTGCCGGATGTGCCGGGGGATGTGTCAGCAGCGGCATCAACAGGAGCATCTGGCTCTTGCTGTACGAATTCTGCCGATAATTCAGAGTGGGGATTTTTGATTAACTTCGCCATGCATTCATTTTAGCATTTTTGGGCTGTTTTTTCGATGTCTGTGCTTGCGGCAAAATGCTGGATATTCCTACTTTGTTCTGCTTTTGGGCATCTTTTAGGGCGCATGGGTGGTTATCTGGCTGACGATAAAGCGAGCTAATCACGCTCTGAGACAATCAGCGCTATCTCAACATAACGAATCATAATTTTTCATACTACGATGACCACTTCTCAACTGACTGTCGACCGCTCTCTGGTCTGGTTCCGGCGCGATCTGCGCTGCTTTGATCATGCTGCCCTGTATGCTGCCCTTAAACATAGCCAGGCGGTGTATTGCGTTTTTATTTTTGACAAGAGCATCTTGCAGGATTTAGCGCCGAATGACAGACGTGTCTGGTTTATTTATGAAAGTATCAAGGAACTGGCGCAAGCACTGGCGAAACTGGGCGGAAAGCTCATCGTACGTTACGGTATTGCCGAGGAAGACATCCCTGCACTGGCAGCAGAGCTAAACATCAACGCGGTATTTGCCAATCACGATTACGAGCCTCAGGCAATCAGGCGTGACGCTCTTGTCAAGCAGAGACTGCAGAGCTTTGACTGCGCAATGTACACGCGTAAGGATCAGGTAATTTTTGAGAAAAATGAAGTCTTGTCGCTCGCAGGAACTCCTTTTTCCGTATTCACACCGTATAAAAATGCCTGGCTGAAGAAATTTTATGCCGAAGGAAGCGATTTTTATAGCAAGCCCTATCCCGTCGACCTTTACGCAAACCGTTTTGCGGCAGATTTGCCTGCTGCACTGACCGCTATCCCGAGCCTGGCAGAGCTGGGACTTAATGACGCTCCGGAATCACATATGAACGTGCCAACCGGCATGTCCGGGGGGGCGGCATTACTCGATGATTTTTTACAACGGATACAGCGCTACGGTCAGGCAAGAGATTATCCATCGGTAAAAGGCCCCTCTTATCTGTCGGTACATCTGCGCTTTGGTACCGTATCGGTGAGACATCTGGTGCGCGAAGCAATGACCTGTATGCGCACTGCTGCCGATCTTGGTGGAGCGCAAGTCTGGCTGGCAGAACTGATCTGGCGCGATTTTTATTTTCAGATCCTGCATCATCATCCTCATGTTGTGGAACGCTCCTTTAAGAAAGACTACGATGCGATCCAATGGGAACAGGGTGAGCAGGCAAAAAATCTGTTTGCGGCCTGGTGCGAGGCGCGTACGGGCTATCCGCTGGTCGATGCGGCAATGACACAATTGAATCAGACAGGATATATGCACAACCGTCTACGCATGGTCGCGGCGTGCTTTTTAATTAAAGACTTGGGCATCGACTGGCGCTGGGGTGAGCGTTATTTTGCACAGCATTTGAATGACTTTGATTTGTCTGCAAATAATGGGGGCTGGCAATGGGCATCCTCGTCCGGTTGTGATGCGCAGCCCTACTTCAGAATTTTTAATCCGGTCACGCAATCTGAAAAATTTGACGCGGAAGGTAAATTTATCCGCCGGTATTTACCCCAACTCGGTAAGCTCACCAACAAACAAATTCATGCCCCATGGCTGCAGAGCACGGATGCATTGCGATCGGCTGGACTGACTTTGGGAAAAGACTATCCGCTGCCCGTCGTCGAACATGATCTGGCGCGCAAAGCGACTTTGGCTCGCTATGCAGTAGTAAAAAAGCCAGACGAAAAAAATGCACCTTGAGCAAGGTGCATTTTTAAATTTACATCTGGAGGATGATCTCTAGAAGACATTCGGCACGGTTTATTTATACGACAACCGCTTCTTTACTTACAAAACGTGTAATTGCTCCGAGCAAATCATCTTCACGATAGGGCTTACCAAAGTACTCGTTCACTCCCAGCTCCTGTGCATAGTTACGATGCTTGTCTGCTGTGCGTGAAGTAATCATGATGATAGGAATGTGACTGGTGCGCGCATCACTACGAACGTTACGAGTCAGATCGAACCCATCCATACGTGGCATTTCGATGTCAACCAGCATGACATCCGGTGTGACCGATTGCAGTTGCTCCAGAGCGTCAATACCGTCTTTGGCCAGTACCACCTGATATCCCTCACGTGTCAGCAAACGCTGGGTAACGCGACGTACCGTCAATGAATCATCAACCACCATGATCGTATGCTGAGTACGTAAGCCCTGGACTGGTGCGACTTCTGCATTCGCAGTACCGGCACTGAGATTAGCAACTGCACCCATTTCAGGATTATCCTGAGTTGCTTGCTGAGTAGGATGGCGGGCATGTTCATGTTCCATTCTGTGCGCCAAAGGCACAGGATTCAGAATTAGCACGATTTCACCAGAGCCGAGTACCGTAGCGCCGGCAATACCGGTCATACGCGCTAACTGCGGGCCGATATTTTTAACAACGACCTCACGGTTACCGACGATATCATCGACGTGAATCGCAACGCGCTCTGCACCGCTCTTCATGATCAAGATAGGTGAATATTGCTGCGCAATCGGTGCCACCTCGTGCTCACCTAACATCGATGACAAATAATGCATCGCAACGCGAGCGCCTTGCCACATAATCGCGCCATCATTATAAGCAGTCGCCAGCATTGCAGATTTCAATTGCTGTACCTGCTCAACAAGAACGGACGGCACTGCAAAAGTTTTTCCACCGGATTTCAAGATAACGACCTGAGTGACGGCGAGAGTCAATGGCAAGTGAATGGTGAAGTGCGCACCCTTACCTTCGACGGAGCTCACTGCAACACGACCGCCCAGAGATGCCGCCTCAGAGCGCACTACGTCCATACCGACACCACGACCTGCCAACTCGGTAACCTCGCTAGCAGTAGAGAAACCCGGTTCAAAAATCATGTTAACGGCGTCGGCATCGCTGGCATTGTCGTCGTAACCAATCAAGCCAACTGTTTTGGCTTTTTCACGAATACGTGACAAGTTCAAGCCCTGTCCGTCATCGCTGAAGTGGATCACAACTTCATTACCTTCCTGACGAATTTCAACTAAGAGTTCACCGATTTCTTCTTTGCCGCTGGTACGACGTGCATCACGTGTTTCGATGCCGTGAACAATTGCATTACGCAATAAATGTTCAAACGGTCCGATCATTTTTTCCAGAACGCTACGGTCAATCTCAACCGATGTTCCGCGGATATCAAGATTGACACGCTTGTCGACTTCTTTCGACGTCTGGCGGGTTACCCGGTACAAACGCTCGGCAATGCTCGCAAACGGAATCATACGGACACGCATCAGATCCTGTTGCAATTCACGTGTGAGACGTGCTTGCGTATGCAAGTCGTTCGATGCGCCATCAATCGTACGCGTCAGGTTGGTCTGCACCGTGGCCACGTCGCTGACGCTCTCAGCCATCATGCGAGTCAGTTCCTGCAAACGGGTAAAGCGGTCAAATTCCAAAGGATCAAATTCGCGGTCGCCAGACATCGCCATGCGCGAAGTAATTTGAGTTTCTGCCTGAATCTCGACTTCACGCAATTGCGCACGCAGACGGTTCACGTTTTCGGTCAACTCCGTCAATGAGGTGCGCAGTGTGCCCACTTCATTTTCTAACTTAGAACGTGAAATGGAAACTTCACCGGCCTGATTGACGAGACGATCAAGAATATCTGCACGGACACGCACCAATGGCACAGGGCCTGCAGGTGCGGCTGGAGCGGTGACTGCCGCACGACCAGGCACAAAATTGCTGACGGCATTTGATGCCTTTAAAGGTACTACAGGTGCAAGGCTGACCAATTCTTTCGGGGCCGACACGGTATCGGCCGAACTGGTAGCAGCTGTTGCATCCTGACTCAGCGCTTCCTGGAATTGATCCAGCTCTTGTGCTGCTGTCAGCGCTTCTGCGGCAACAGGCGCAACTACTTGTAACTGCGGATTCTGCAGGCGATCAAACAGTTGCATGCTGTAGTCGTGACGCATGACCAGATCATCCATCAGTGGCTGACGCGCTGCTCCGCCACCGGCGTGCATAAGATTCTCCACACGCGTTTCCATATCATGGGTGTGCTGCCCCAATTCCATCGCACCCGCCATCCGTGCACTACCTTTAATCGTATGCATCAGACGCAAGATGGATTGAGGAATAGCCGTTTCTTCCGGTTGTTGCTGCCATGAGCGCAATAGCTGCCCTACCATAGGCAACAAATCATGACCTTCTTCGATAAACACTGGCAAGAGATCCTGATCCAGATCATCTTTGATCCGCAAATCGGGATCTGATGTCAATGGTGCTGCATCAAATGTAGTACCCGCCGCAACTTCCTGGTGTTGTGGCACTAGCGGCGCAATAACAGGCTCTGCAACTAGCTCTGGTATCGCAGTATCTACACTGACCACTGACTCTGGTTCAACCTGAACTGGCGGCTCAACGACTGGCTCATCAGAAACTGGTTCAATAAGCGCCTCAGGCAAGGCGTCTGCAGTGACATCAATAATTACATCTGGATGCTCAAGCAAATCTGCAGCAATCGCACGTTGCGTGTCCAGATCTAGCAAACTCTCTTCTGGTTTGTCTAAATTAGCATCTGTCGTTGGTTCAGGTAGCAATTCAACTGCAGAAGCTTCTCCGGCGATATCCAATTCAGCTAAATCGTTGATATCGAGTTTTTCGTTTGTAGAGGTAATGAACTCATCATCTGCACCGGCATCCGAACGCGCTATGACAGCAAGCAATAATTTATCCAGCTGACGAACTTCGGTCGATGCATGCTCTGCAAGCTCAGACAAACCGAATTTTTTCAACATCTGCTTCACGGTTTCAACTGCGTGATCCAGTGTGTCAAACTCTGCATTGTCTAGTACCACAGGATGACGCTCTAAACGCTGAAGAACCATTTCCAGACTGTGTGCAAGCTCTTGAACCGACTTCAAACCTACCGTAGCAGAGCTGCCAGCTAAAGAATGAGCTGCATGCACCGCATGTTTGGATACGTTGCGATGTGGCTCATGACGCCACTCAGCAAAATCCTGTGACAGGTAGCGGACAATTTCATCCGTTTCTGCCATGTAAATCGTGTGCAAAGGCAAACTGATCTCGATATCGCCGATACGTTTTAGGTTATCATCCTGCGCTTCAGAAGGCTTGGATAAATCTGGGAACTCAATGATCTGCGCAGTCGATGCCGCTTCCGCAACGAGATTTGCCAATGGCTCAGGTGCTATCGCGGTAACTTCTGACAAAGTCTCATGGTGAGTAACAGCATCCGAATGTACGATAGTCTCAAGCACCGCGGCAGTATCCTGAGGCAATTCAGCTGCGGTATCTGCCACCACATCAAGAACAACTGGTTCTGCCGATAAAACTTCCGGTATATCGAGGCTATCTGTTGCAACGAGTGCTTCAGGGACTGATGCTGAGTCGGGTAACACGACAGGTTCGATGAAATCAATTGCTTCGATTAAAGTAGGCGCTTCCGTAATTTCCTGGCGATCAACCGGACTTAATGATGTTGGTTCAAGTACAGTAATATCAGAGACAGTGATCGCATGATCAACACTGTCACTCACCGGGTCTTCTTCATCCGCATCGAAGGCGGCAACCGCCTCAATGACGATCTCAGCCTCTTCCGGCACGGAGTTTGCCGTCTCTACAGCAGCAGTAAGCTCAACCAGAGCGGGCGAATCAGTGTGAGCGTCATCCAGTGCAGGATGAGCACCTTCAGCCAAAACAGGTTCGACTACAACATGCTCAATAACAGGAGGTGCCACTTCTGCTTTGGCAGTTTCTATATATTGGAAATCCTGACCGGCTTTAATGCGTTCTGCTGCGGCAATCAGAGCTAATCCATTGCGACTGGAGAATCCCACATGCTTCAAATCCTCGACCCAGGCAAACATTTCGTCTGCAGCTCGGTCTAGCAAGGCATACAAATGCTCGTTACCATCACGTGATTCGGACAGCCACATATTCATGATCTGTTCGATACTCCATGCAGCCTCACCAAAGACGGTCAGACCAACCATGCGTCCACTGCCTTTTAAAGTATGGAATGAGCGACGCAGACTTGTAAGATGTTCTTGATTACCCGGATCGCGTCTCGATGCTGGCACAGTTTCTCTGACAAAGCCAAGAACCTCATCTGCTTCCATCAAAAATATTTCCAACAACTCAGCATCAATCGCATCATCATTGGCAGGCAGCTCAGGAACATAACTAGGCGCAGGTTCACTGACAACGTGCGTCGTTGCCGCTACGATATGGTTGAGTGCGTCTTGAGAAATAGTCGAGTCTGCTTGCCCCAGCAAATCAATCGCCGCACGAGCACGTGTACTCGCATCAGCATCATCAAGAAGGGTAGCAACCGAGCGCTCCGACTCAAGTGAATCTTTTAGCTGTGCCTGCAGCTCACGGTTTTCTGGCTCTTCCATCAAAGAAGCAACAAGCTTTGACGATTGCTGCTGCTGATTGACCAGCTCTTGTTCTGCGGTAACGACCGTCTCGGATAACGGCGCCTGAACAACATTTCCGGCAGACTCATTCAGTGAAGAGGGAAGCAATTCTTTCTCTACACTCTTTTCCAGCAATCTGGAACGTAACAATCCAGCATCCGCATCAAAACTGAATTTTTTCTTTGCTGTATCTGGTTGAGATTGCAAGATCTCGATAAAGAAAGTCAGTGCACCAATATTTTGTGCGACATTTTGATGAGCGCTTTCCGCATGTTCAGTACCGGCAACTTCAGAGAAATTTGCAATGACTTTGCGGGCATGTTCGACAGCAAGCATGGCGTCATCCTGATCCAGGATAGCCAGAGCGCCGCCAATCTGATGCAAAATCGGATCAACAGGTGACAATACATCGACACTAGCCGGATCACGGAAGTACTCGTCCAGAGTTTTTTCAACCTGACGCAGACTGGATTGCATTTCTGCCACCAGTACCGACATCGTTTGTCTTTGTTGCGCCTCACGTGAAATTTCACCCATCCAGGCGGCTTGAGTTGGCGGTTCATCACCGGAAACCAGTGACAACAAGCGTGCCGTTACTTCGTCCGCACGTTCGGAAAAATGGTCTGGCAAACGTGAGATATGGTCGAGTGCATTTTCTACAAACAATAAGCTTGTTGCGAGCTCTATGCCGATCTTGCCCTTCTCCGGTGTGTGAGCGGCATGGCGTGCGATACCACTCAGTTCACGGAGCAACTTCGACAAGGGAGCTGAGTTCAGGCTTGCACCATTCTCAGCCAGGTCTTTCATTTTTTGAGCAAAGCGATCTGAGACGCTAGCATCGCCATTAGCAATTCTGCCCCACAGATTTTTTAAACTACCCACCTGCTCTTTGGCAGTCGCCAACACATTGGCGGCAATCTTGCCATAGTTTTTTTGATCGTAATCAATCGGAACCTGATTATCGAGCTGATATGCGCGGCGAATTTGTGCGACGAAAGCTGAGGGGTGATCGACCTGCGCAATAAAAAACAAAGCATCTCGCAGCAAACGCTCAGGAATACTGGAAACACCGTCCACAAGACGGCGAATCTGCAAATTAATCCGTCCGAAAATTTGTTTTACGTATTGTTTATTTTCGATCGCACCCTGTGCAACCGCCTCGGCAAAGCCGCGCATCACCAGCCAGAAAGCTTTCGCTTGCGGAGTGACCTGTGCATGCTCAATCTCACCGATCAGATCGTGCATCGCCTTTACGGCAAGCAGTTGCTGCGCATTATCTTTGCTGGTTAAAACAGTCAGCAAGAGTTTTTCAAAACGTTGTCTCAGGCTGGTGTAATTCACAGCAGCGACATGATGTGCGATGGTCAACTCAGGAATTTGCTCCTGAACTGACAAAGACGGGAAGAACAAATCGGCAGGATGAATACGCTCGGCACCCTTTAATTCGAGTAATGCACGATAGTAAGGAAACAAACGCACGGGTTGATGTGCGCTGCCAGACAACAAGTCTTCGAGGTAACGCAAAATAGCGTGGAAAGCGTCGTTGATGACGTCAACATGCGCCGGACTCATTTCGAGTTGCCCCGATTGAAGGCGCTCGATCAAATCCTCGATGGTCTCAGTAACAATCGACACACCGTCGATATCCACAATCTGCAAGGCGCCATGCGCCTGATGCAAATAACTTTTGGCATGCAATAGCATCGTGGATTTACTGTCGTCATCCTGCACGACAGCATCCGACAATAATTTTCCAGCACTGGTAATTGCTTCGCGGACTTCACCCATCACCCAAGACAAAGGGCCAATATCAAACTGCTCCTGGGGAGTTTCTTGCGAAATTGAAAAATCAGACGTCATGCGTACCCCGCAAACTCAAAGGGCGATAAACCTTCGCTTATCGCCATGCATTTATGATCTGGCTACGAACAATACGCAGCCAGTAGCTGAAAATTAAGCAGCAACCCGGAAACGAGATACGGAGTTTCTAAGTTCTTCAGCCAACATCGACAATTCACTAATGGAATGCGCAGTTTGTTGTGTACCGGTCTGAGTTTGCTCAGTAATCGTCAAAATATGTTGAATATTCTGAGCAACGCCGTTAGCAGAAGTTGCCTGCTGCTCGGTAGCGAGAGAGATGCCTTGAATCAGTTCCGCGAGACGGTTCGAAACGCTACGGATTTCAGACAACGCGGTACCAGCAGCATCAGAAAGTTTTGCTCCCTCAACCACACCCTGCGTGGATTTTTCCATCGCGGCAACCGCATCGTGCGTATCTGTTTGAATCGTACGAACCAGCGCACCAATCTGCTTGGTCGCTTCAGCTGAACGTTCCGCAAGGCGCTGAACCTCTTCCGCAACCACGGAGAAGCCTCGACCTGCTTCACCCGCTGACGCTGCCTGAATCGCCGCATTCAACGCCAAGACGTTGGTCTGTTCGGTAATGTCAGAAATCAGTTCAGTGATCTCGCCAATCTCTTGAGAGGACTCACCGAGACGCTTAATACGCTTAGATGTTTCCTGGATTTGTTCGCGAATCTCGTTCATACCTTTGATCGCGTTTTCCACCGCGTGGGAACCTTGTTCTGCCGCAGCAACCGACTGACGCGCAACCTCGGCCGATTCGTTCGCAGAGCGGGAAACGTCGGTAATATCCTGTGCCATGGTCACAACAATCTGACCCGCGTCAGAGATTTCACGAGACTGCTGTTGTGATGCTTCCAGCAAATCATTAGAAATACTTTGCGCCTGATTGGATGCAGAAGTAACCTGCGCCGCCGTTGACGTAACACGACCTACCAGCCCGCGCAACTCTTCCACCGTGTAATTAACCGAGTCGGCAATCGCACCAGTAATGTCTTCGGACACCGTTGCCTGAATCGTCAAGTCACCATCCGCCACTTCCTGCAATTCATTCATCAGACGCAAAATCGCAGCCTGATTCTGATCGTTCGCAGCTTTCGCTTCTTCTTCCTGCTTCTGCGCTTGCAACATCTGCGCATCGGCCTCTACACGACGTTCATTCGCCTCTTTAGCGCGGTTACGGCTATCCTGCAACAGAACCAGAGCGATACCTGCAGCTGAAACCAGCGCCAATACAGCGCTTAACAACATCAGCCAGAATGAAATACTGATCGTATCTTGCTGAGCAGTGTACGTTTTTTGAAGCTTGGTAATTTTTTGCTTCAAATCTTCGTTTTCGTTAAACACCAATTGTTCGGATTGTTTCGCTGCAATAAAGTTTTGCAGATTACCGAGAATGCTGGAAACGGAAGTCTGGTATTCAGCAAACGCTTTTTGCAATTCGAGTAATTTTTCACGTGTTGCAGCATCTTTCGTCGGCGTCAGACGCAATACATCGCTACCATTGAGGAAGCCGTCAACTAGATCACGGAACGTGTTTGTATCTTTACCCAACAAGAATGCCGTTTCAGGATTAACACCTTCAGATGTCAGGAATTCATTCGCGCTACGAGCCAGACGCTGAGTCAACATCACCAGCTGACCTGATGCTGAAATTTCACGGGAATTACCACCGCCCTGCACTTTTAAGGTCGAAATTTGTTCAGTCAGTTCCAACAGACCGCCGGACATACCATTCAGTTTTTGCAGCGTCTGACCGAAACCCGTCAACTCTTTACGCAATTTCAAAATTGTGTCGGACGCTTTGTCAGAGTTATTCCAGGCCTTCTTAGTGTCAGCCAGGATAGGCTCAACAGAAGAATCTGGCTTTTTCAATTCACGGCCTTGATAAGATAAACCATTCAACAGAACGTTTAGATCGCTGTTGATCTCGCGACGGCTTTCATCGAGCTGTTTAAACGCTGCCGGATTACCCTGAATCGCATTCGGTGCCGCTTTACCAATACGCTGGGAGTGCATCAGCACCTCACCGGCAATCTGCGCCTGCGTAGAAATCAAAGTTGACTGGGCAGAGTTCAGATAAACGAACAGAGCAACCGCCAGCAATGAACCCACCATCAGGATCAGCAATAAGCGGATCTGTCTTTGCAACGGCAAATGACCAATCAGCGGGAGGCGAATATCTCCGCCTTTTTCCAGCGCATCACCAATGAAGGTCGCATCAGCACGCGGTACATGTGTGCGCTCTGCGACGACTTCTACTAGCTCAGGCTTTGCTTCACCATGAGCGTCTTCCGGGAGCATCTTCACGTTACTAGCCTCTTCAATCGAATCGGCAGCATTATTGAACTCCCGGGCGCTTGATTCTGCTAAGTCAAGCTCTTGGTCTTGTTTTTTCTTGGACAAGGACGGTAGTTTAAATGCCATTACTAGGTCTCCTAAACGATTGAGAAGCTGTCAGCCAATGTAATAATTCAACTGACGAATTACAAACCAATATGTAAAAAATCCTGATCTTGCACCAACGTAGCCAAACTCAGCTGCGTCCAGATGTTTGCATCACGATCACGATATTTCTTAACGATCCAAGGTTTCTGGTCGGGTTGGTTTTCCCCTTCCGGATTCACTTGCTCTTCCATTTCTGCTACGTTCCTCAAACCCAACACCTGAGTAACGAGCAAGCCACTGTTAAATGCCAAGCTAGGGGCAAATGCAACGACACGGCAGCTATGATCCAGATTAGTCACATCGCGCCCCTCAAAACGAGCAAGGTCGACAACGCTGGTCAAACTTCCCCGTATGTTTGACAAGCCAACATACCAGTCTTTGGTCAGAGGGACTCTAGTCATAGAACCGGCAGAGACGATCTCACCGGACTCCTGCAAATCAAGCAAATACCTTACCTGTCCAATCATCACGCCTAGTTGACTTGCGCTAACGCGCGCGCCACTTTGGGCTGCCTGCATACGCTCAACCAGCTGCGCCTGAAATTCCCGCAAACGGGTACGGCGCAGACCAGCATCTGGTCTGGTTCTGTCTAGGCTTGTCGCTGGTTTATCGCGAGAAGTTTGGTCCATAATGGTCCGGAAAGGTTATCGAACGAAAACAATCAGCCGAGTGCGGCTATCTTTGCTAATAATTCCTGCGGGTCAATTGGCTTGACGAGGTAGTCACGCGCACCTTGACGCAATCCCCAGATACGGTCAGTCTCCTGGTTCTTGCTGGTACAGATAATCACAGGAACATCCTGTGTTTCAGGATCACGGGCAATCGCACGTGTGATCTGAAATCCATTCTGACCAGGCATGACCACATCCATCAAAATCAATTGTGGCTTATCGGCCTTGATTTTTGTCAGTGCCTCTTCGCCATTTTCAGCAGTTGATACTGAAAAACCATTTTTAACGAGGATATCCGTTAAAAAATAACGCTCGGTCGGAGAGTCATCCACTACCAAAATTTTCTGTATAGCCATTTTTTACCTCAACATTTAATACGGTTAAATCATTTGAATGGCGTGCCGGATGTGTAATTACGCACCGTTTTGAGCAAACTGTCTTTTGTAAAAGGCTTAGTCAGATATTCATCTGATCCTACCATCGCACCGCGCGCACGATCAAATAAGCCGTCTTTGGAAGACAACATGATCACTGGCGTATCACGAAATTTGGCACTTTTTTTGATTAATGCGCAAGTCTGATACCCATCCAGCCTTGGCATCAAGATATCGCAAAAAATCAAATCAGGATGAGAGTCGTTAATTTTAGCTAAAGCATCAAAGCCATCTTCTGCCAAAACCACCTTGTAACCCACCTGCCCCAAAAAAATCTCTGCTGACCGACGGATCGTGCTGCTGTCGTCGATCACCATAATTTTCAAGCTTTCATTGCCTGTCAACGTTGACATAAGATTATCTCTAAGATACTGGGGTTAAAATCATCTGACACTGTAACAAAAAATGACAAACTTGCGATGATTTTTTCCCAGAATAAACATTCGAGTACAACACGCAACACCAAACCACTTTAAAAATTATTTTTTAAACAATCAAATCAGAATGCGACCATCTCGAAATCTTCTTTGCGGGCGCCACATTCTGGACAAGTCCAGTTCATCGGCACATCTTCCCAGCGAGTTCCTGGCGCAATACCCTCATCTGGCAAACCTTGCTGCTCATCATAGACCCAACCACAAATCAGGCACATCCATGACTTCAATTCTGTAGTTGCTGATTCTTTATCACTCACGACCAAAACCCTTCAATCAAGTAAAATACCGAGATTGTCGCAAAACATTTCCGCTAGTCTTAAGCATGCACTTTTTAGCACTGATATTGGTGCCTGAATTGAAAACACCGCCGGAATATTGAGCAATAACCTCTACAAAGTCGACTATATTAATCTACCAAACGTGCAAAACCAAATTTCTCCACTTATTTTGACCTTTGGGGCCTCCGATCCGGTTGCCGCAATCGGCGTGCAGGCAGATCTGGCCTCTTTTGCCGCAATGGGTTGTCACGGCCTGCCGGTCATTACTGCCATCCTTGTCGGTGACACCTCACAAATCGATGACATCTATCCGATGGAAACCGATCTGGTCACAGATCAAGCCCGTACCGTCCTCGAAGATATGCCTGTCGTCGCGTTCAAGGTCGGACAAATAGCGAGCGTAGAAACAGTCACCGCAATTGCCGAAATCGTCTCCGATTATCCGGATATGCCGCTGATACTGGATCCATTTAATTCCGGCATGCCGGAAGTACCGGAAGCAGAGGATCTGTTGCTGGCCATCCGCGAGCTCCTCATTCCGCAAGCCAGCTTATTGCTGATCTCCGCCGTTGAATTATCCAGACTGGCAGAGACCTGGCGAGAAACCGGTGCCCAGAGTCTTGCCAGCGCTGAAGAAGAAATGCTGGCAGATGTGGCTACCCTGATTGAATCTGGTTGTGAATACGTTCTGGTTACAGGCACGCCAACCAGCACCGTAGAAGTAGCTAATATTTTATTCGACGAATCTGGCGTGGTGCGCAACGATCACTGGCAAAGAGTCAGCGGCTCACATGCCGGTGGCGGCACCACCTTATCCGCCAGTATTGCTGCCCTGCTGGCCAACGGTCTAGAAATTCCGGAAGCGGTACTTGAAGCACAAGAATTCACCGTCGCGGCAATTGGTCACGCACAACGTCTGGGTATGGGCAAGCTTATCCCTGATCGTTATTTCTGGGCGAAAGAACCAGAATAATATTGAGTCTGACTTTATTGAGCCTGATTTGACTGATTCTCGTTTTTAACGCATCGCAAGACATAACCGTCTCCGTGGATGCACATTCTTTTTTGATCTTTTCATCATTACCTACCTGACACTGCATCACCATGATAAATAAAAACGACAGCCTGTTTTCCCGGGCACAAAAAACGACACCAGGCGGCGTTAATTCACCCGTGCGCGCATTCCGCTCTGTAGGCGGAACACCTCGCTTTATCACCCGTGCTGAAGGCCCTTATTTCTGGGACGCAGAAGACAAGCGCTATATCGACTATATTGGCTCATGGGGACCAGCAATTGTCGGACACGCTCACCCTGTCGTCGTCAAAGCAGTTCAAGAAGCCGCTACGCGCGGCCTGAGTTTTGGTGCACCAACTGAAGGTGAAATTCTGATGGCAGAAGAAATCTGCCGTCTGGTTCCGTCCATTGAACAAGTTCGTCTGGTCTCCAGCGGCACGGAAGCAACAATGAGCGCATTGCGACTGGCGCGCGGGGCAACCAAACGTGACAAGATTATCAAATTCGAAGGCTGCTATCACGGTCATGCAGACTCCCTTCTGGTTAAGGCCGGCAGTGGTTTACTCACATTTGGCAATCCGACCTCGGCAGGCGTTCCGGAAGATTTCACTAAACACACATTGGTGCTGGACTATAACAACCCGCAACAACTGGAAGATGCGTTCAAAGCCTATGGCAAAGACATTGCCTGCGTGATTGTCGAGCCCGTTGCCGGCAACATGAATCTGATCAAAGCGACGCCAGAATTTCTTCAGACAATGCGTCGTTTGTGTACGGACTACGGTAGTGTCTTGATTTTTGATGAAGTCATGTGCGGCTTCCGAGTCGGCCTTGGCGGCGCGCAAGCCTTGTACGGAATTCAGGCCGATATCACTGCGCTGGGCAAAGTGATCGGGGGCGGCTTGCCCGTAGCAGCGTTCGGCGGACGCGCAGAACTGATGCAGCACATGGCGCCTTTAGGTGGTGTCTATCAGGCAGGCACTTTGTCCGGCAACCCGGTTGCTGTAGCGGCAGGCATGTCGACACTGAAGCTCGTACAAGAGCCTGGCTTCTACGAAAATTTATCGGCGCAAACCACGAAATTGGTTGAAGGCTTGAGCGCTGTCGCCAGAGAGGCCAACATCTCGTTTTGCGCCGATTCTCAAGGCGGCATGTTTGGTCTGTATTTTGCCAACTCCATCCCGGACAGTTATGCAAGCGTGATGGCAAGCGACAAGGAAAAATTTAATCGTTTCTTCCATCTCATGCTCGATGCCGGCGTCTATCTGGCTCCTTCTGCATTTGAAGCGGGATTTGTCTCCGCCCAGCATGATGATGCCGTCATTGCCGCAACGATAGACGCTGCCCGACACGCCTTTGCTCAATTGAATTAATGCTACAGTAGCCCACGCTGCATCAGCTCAGCCTGTCTGCCGTCGTCGAGACAAAGTACAGAGTAGCCTGGTGCAGTCCTCATTTTTTTGTCTCTTGATGTGATACCCACGGACACTTAATTTGTCATCGCGCTCTCGTCAATTGCCTGTGTTGAGTAAGCTAAGTAAGCTGGCATTCTGTGTGTCAGCTTCATGCATGCTGCTGACGGTCAGTGCCTTTGACTTTCCGCGCTTACAAGCCAGTATCCGGGCGCTGGGCGGTACTCAGCAAGCACTGAATGAGTGGCAAAAATTAGTGCAGGCGAATGCCACCACATCAATCACCATCAAGCTTCAAACCGTCAACGATTTTTTTAATCAAAAAATAAGCTACGCAGAAGATCAGGAAGTCTGGGGCGTTCCTGATTATTGGGCAACGCCGATGGAAACGCTGGCCAAGGGTAAAGGCGATTGTGAAGATTTCGTCATTGCGAAATACTTTACTTTACGCAGCATGAATGTTCCGGATAATCAATTACGCCTCATCTATGTCAAAGCGCGGATTGACAATACCGACGGTACTGGCGGCAGTACCCAGCAAGCGCATATGATACTGGCGTACTACCCATCGCCCTCTACGGACGGTGAGCCTCTGGTACTGGATAATTTAAATACCGAGATTCATCCGGCATCACAACGTAAAGACTTAACACCGATATTCAGCTTCAATAGTCAGGGAATTTTCTCCGGTGCTGCGGCCAATGCCGTAGCGGGTGCCGGCGGTACCAGCCGTCTATCGAGGTGGCAGGACTTGTTAGAACGTGCACGACGCGAAGGTTTTTAAAGGAAACGCATTATGTCTATGTATCGCCAACTCTGGCTTGCCATTATTCTCAGCACGCTGCTCGCATCGATAGGCAGTTTGCTAGCGTCGACACTCAGTTCGCGAGCATATCTGAATGAACAGCTCAGGATGAAAAACGCCGATAATGCCAGCGTTCTTGCCCTGTCGATCAGTCAGAAAAGTGCCGATCCTGTAGATCTCGAATTAATGGTGGCGGCACTCTTTGATCGCGGGCATTACGAGAGTATCAGCATCATTAACCCTGATGGTAAAAAAATGGTCGAGCGCGTGACTGCGGCTGAAAAAACCCAAATACCGCAGTGGTTTATTCGCCTGTTCCCGATCCGCTCTATCCCGGGCCAAGCGCAAATCAGCGATGGTTGGAAACAAGTCGGTACGATTTCTCTGGTATCGCAAAGTGGTTTTGCGTATCAGGCATTATGGGACTCCACCTGCAATATGCTGGGAGCGATTGGTCTGGCTGGATTAATTTCCGGCTATCTGGGCACACGGGTATTACGCCGTCTGAAGCAACCATTAGATTCCGTCATTGCACAAGCAAACGCCTTGTCAGAGCGACGCTTTGTGACGACCCCCGAGTCACAGGTACCCGAGTTAAAACAACTATCGGTTGCGATGAATGCGTCCGTCAATTTATTAAAATCCATGTTCGCTGAAGAGGCCACCAGACTCGACCACTTGCGCCGCGAAGCGAATACCGATGCGATCACCGGTCTGGCAAACCGCACGCATTTCATGGCGCAGCTACAAGTCATGACCGAGGAAGAAAATGCCGCAACCGGCACGCTGGTGATGCTCCATCTGACACATTTCGCTCAACTGAATCAGCAATGGGGGCGTGAAAAAACGGATGCACTGCTCAAAGATATCGGCCAGGCCTTGCAGCAACATATTCTGGCATTAGAAGAAGGCTTCGCTGCTAGGTTGAACGGATCGGACTTTGCTGTTTTGTGTCGTCATGCCGACGCAGAACCCGTAGCAAAAACGCTGCTCGACCTGGTGAAATACACACTAGAGCAAGCGGGCGATCATCCATGCAAAGCCTGTATCGGCTATGGTGAATTTAACTATGGCATGACTGCAGGCGACCTGCTCTCTCAAGTCGATACGGCGATTGCCAGCGCTGAAATGAGTAGCCAAAGCGATGCCCGTCGCGCAGTGCCACTCGGCATTGCACAGGCCCCAAAAAGCAAAGACGAGTGGACTAATCTGATACAGCAGGCTTTGCAGCAAAATCGCATCAAACTCGCGGTGTTTCCTGTCACTGATTTCACTCACCGCTTGCTGCATCAAGAGACCGCGTTGCGTCTGATGTTTGACGGTAGCTGGTTTGCGGCTGGCCGCTTTATCCCGATCGCAGAACGACTAGGTTTATCCGCACAACTCGATCTCAGTGCGGTTTCGCTGGGCCTCGTTACCTTGGGTCAGCAACCTGAATTACCGGGGCTGGCGATTAATCTATCGGCCTTTTCTATACGTGATGCGAGATTCAGGGAAGAGCTGCGCAGGTTGATGGAAACCTATACCGATCTCTGTCATCGCCTATGGCTGGAGATACCTGAGAACGGCGTGTTCGCCCAACTCGACGCCTTCAAAATTTTTGAGCAAATGGTGCGGCCATTTGGTTGCAAGATCGGTTTCAAACACGCAGGACATCAGCTCAGCAAGATGAATTTAATCCATGACATCAAACTGGATTATCTCAAGATTGATGGCAGTTTTATACGCAGTATCGATAGCAACGAGAGCAACCAAGTGTTCATCAAAGGCATGACGAATATCATGAGCCGCATAGGCACACAGGTCATTGCAGAAGCGGTCGTATCTGAAGAAGAGTTCAATGCCCTCGCCACGCTCGGGCTGACCGGAGCAACCGGGTCAGGCGTGAAGCTACTCTAGTTTTGTGTGTTTAATTTCCGTCCGGAGCAAAGCAATAACTCGATGTTGCGACGGTACTAGGGTAAATGAATTCATCCGCCATGAAATTCCGAAAATCCATGCGGGAAGTTCTAAAAACCCTCAAATTAAAAATCCTATCGATAGGACCGACGCCAAAACCAAGACCTCTCACCACAGACACACAGAGACACGGAGACACAGAGGAAAGGCCGGAGTAGCAGAGGGGCAGGAGTAAGGGCTTCTATGAAATATCGATTAAAGGATTGTTAGCATTGTCTAGTCTCGAATCCGTACGTTGGGTGCGGCTTTCAGAGGCATTTCAGGCCAGAAGGCGCACCAGCATTGCGGATTCAGTTTTCAGAAATGATTTTTTGCGTACGAGCTGTATTAGCAATGACGCACTCTAATCATTGGTGGCATGAAAAAAATGATCTATTTCAACCAGCCACGGCGACGGAAATACAGAAACGGGGCGATAGCAGAAGCTAGCATCAATACCAGTGCAAACGGATATCCCCAATCCCATTGCAACTCCGGCAAAATTTTAAAGTTCATACCGTAAATACTGGCGATCAGCGTCGGCGGTAAAAATGCGACCGAGGCCACAGAAAAAATCTTGATAATTTTATTCTGATTGATATTAATAAAACCGACGGTCGCATCCATCAGGAAGTTAATCTTATCGAACAAAAAGGAGGTGTGACCATCAAGTGATTCAATGTCGCGCAAGATCTGCCGCGCCTCTTCAAACTGGTCGGCGTTCAGCAGACGCCCCCGCATCAAAAAACTCACAGCCCGGCGCGTATCCATCATATTGCGGCGAATCCGGCCGTTAAGATCTTCCTCTTGCGCAATCGCATTCAAGGCGGCCGCCGCATCCTGATCAGAGAAATTCTTTTGCAATACTGCCCGGCTTACCTCTTCGAGATTCTGGTAAATTCCCTCCAGCGCATCAGCAGAATACTCGGCATCCGTTGCGTACAAATCCAGTAAGACATCTTTGTAATCGTTGATCGAACCAGGCCGGGAACGGGCGCGCATACGCACTAGTCGGAATACCGGCAAATCGAGAGTATGAACAGAGAACAGGATATCGCGGGCAAGAATGAAAGCGACTGTGACGGTACGGGCTGGCTCGTCGTCATCATCAATCAGAAAATCTGTGCGCAAATGCAGGTCGCCATTATCCGCTTCGTAGTAACGGGCTGAGGCTTCAATATCTTTGACCTCGTCCTCGCCGGGCAAGGTCACGCCATAAATACTCTTGACCCATTCGCGCTCTTCTTCATTCGGATCGGTCAGATCGACCCAGATCGGCAACGTATTCTCCAGATCTTCGCGGTTCTCTACATTGATCTGGCTGAGGCGGCCATTGTGTAAAACGAAAACATTAATCATGGATGGATTCCGGCGAAAACGGATGGCTGGATTGTAAACCTGTTCATCTTACAATTTCAAACAAGATGACAAGGGCATCGACATCAGCGAGCTTGCTTATTAATCAGTTGTTCACGTAAATCAGCAACACCACTGGCCTGATTTTCACCGCTGGACACGGGCGCTTTAGGCGGTTCAAAGCCCTTGTTATCGATCAGCTTGACTGTGCGTGTCGTTGTATTTGTATCGAGACAGTCAGTATTGGAGAACACGACTTTTCCCTTGATCGTACAACGGCGCACTTCTGAATCTGCGGTGATCGTCTGCCCTATAGGATTATGTAAATTAGCCGCGTCCTTGATACCGGCGGAGATCGCATCACCGGATTTTGTCCAGCGCAGGAGCGCGTCGTGAAAAGGCAATTCGCCATAACGCATAAAATAAAAGAAGGCGAGTGCTAACGACGTCACGACCATCATCACAATCGACGTCATCAGCAAACTAATTGCACCGGATTGCTTCTGCAAGCTCATGGCAACTCCGCAGAATTCATACGTTTCAAAATCATTTCACTGCGTCTTTGTAAATACGCCGATCCGGTATTTTTATCGAAATAGCGCGGCTTAGGCAGCATCACGGCAAGCCGTGCCGCTTGTGCAGGTCCCAGCGCAGCGGCACTGATGCCGTAGTAGTGCTGAGATGCAGCCTCGGCACCAAACACACCGACACCCCATTCAACAACGTTCAGATAAATTTCCAAAATCCGTTCTTTATCCATGCACAGCTCCAGCATGTACGTCACGATCAATTCCTGCCCTTTGCGCAGATAACTACGTTGTCCAGACAAAAACAAATTCTTCGCCAACTGCTGTGTAATCGTCGAACCACCGGACACTACTTTGCCCTTCTTTTGATTTTTTTCGTAGGCTTTTTGCATGGCTTCCCAATCGACACCGTCATGATCGACAAAACTATCGTCTTCGGAAGCAATCACAGCGCGCTTCAGGTTGTTCGAAATTTTGTTATACGGTACCCATTTATGCTGGAGCCTGGCGTCTGGATTTTTTTCTTGCAGTACGCTTAATTGCTGACGCATGAAGCTGGTAGACGAGGGATTGAATTGTACCCACCAGCAAATTTGCAGCAAAAAATACGCCTGCAGCATAATGAATAAAAGTATCGGCAACAGAATCAGCCACAAGAAAAAACGCTTCATGACGACCTCGCCGCAGCCATCAACGCGCTGCGCAACTCTGCCAGCACGGACGCCGTCTCAGGCAATACACCACGCCATAGCGCAAAGGCGACTGCCGCCTGTTCAACTAGCATTCCAAGGCCGTCACGGATCTGTGCCTCATGGCTAGCGGCAAAGCGCAAGAACGCTGTCGGCGCTGCTCCGTACATCATGTCGTAAGCCAGCGTATTTGCAGTAAAAATGCCTGAAGAAACCGGCGGCACATCGTCGTGCAAACTTGCGGAGGTAGCGTTGATGACGATATCAAATTCACCGTTTACATCACTGAACGCGCTGCTGGTGACAATAGAGGCGATTCCTGCAAGCGGTTCATATTGATGCGCCAGCAAGACCAACTCTTCAGCTCGCGCAACGGTACGATTGGCAATCACCAGCTGTGCAGGTTGCTGTTCCAGTAGAGGCAGGAGCGCACCACGCGCGGCGCCGCCAGCGCCGAGCAGTAATACGCGCTTTCCCTGAAGCGTCACACGCGCATTACGTACGATATCGGCAACCAATCCCTGACCATCCGTGTTGTCGCCAAGAATGACAGCACCCTCAAACTTCAGCGTATTGACCGCACCGGCAGCTTGCGCACGCGGTGTCAATTGTGTGGCAAGCGCAAAAGCCTCAAGCTTAAAAGGGACAGTGACGTTCGCCCCTTTACCGCCAGAGTCACGAAAGGACAAGACCGTCTGTGCAAACCCATCCAAAGGAGCCAGCAATCGTTGATAATCGATTAGCTGCGCCGTCAATAAGGAAAAGTGCGCATGTATCGCCGGCGACTTGCTATGCGCGATCGGATTGCCGATGACAACGTAACGGTCAGCTGTTGCGGTTCCATTCAGGGTACTCAATTGGGGCCTCCGCGCAACTCGGTTTCAAGTTGTTGATCACGGGTGAATTTGAAGCGGGTAATGACGACCCAGAGATCATCTTTATCATTCGAGCGCATATTCGCCGGGAACTTGCCAAACGGCGCCGCCCGCCGCACGATGCGCAAAGCAGCCGCATCCAGTGCGCGGTTACCCGATGATTTTTCTACCTTTGGTCCGCCATCTTTTTCGTAGATGGTGCCGTCCTGAAAAATCGGAATATAGATAATCAATTCACCGTACAGCTTCTTGCCGTCTTTTTGAGGAAAATTCAGCGTACCGATGTCCTCAACTTTTTTCTGCAGGGCCTTGTAATACATGGCATAGCCAACTGCTTGCGTACTCGGTGTAATAAAGGTTTTACGCGGACGTTTGTTCTGATCTTCTATGGTCTGTGAAATCTCCGCAGCCATTCTGGCCAGCGCCTGATTGCTGTCCACATTATCCCGGCCATCGCTACTTTGTTTGCTGTCTTCTGATTTATTGCTGTCACTGGTTTTAGTAGATCTGAACGGTGTTTTCAAATCGACCTGGTCCATCAATTTTTTTTGTCGTTCTTCCAACTCTTCGACTTTGCGCTTCGCCGTCATAATGCTGTCGCCGTTTTCGGTCTTGCGCATATCCGGTAGCGGTGACTTGGCGCGCCCCGCATCGCTCGCACCACCGCCATCGAGATCGGCCTGAGCTAATGCTTCTGCTTTTAAAGGTTTTTTATCATGCTTAGCATTGACTAAAATAACTTCCAGACCGGGATCCGCAGCAACAGCCTCAGCAGGTCGGGGAGAAACAAAGTGTAATAACAAAATCGTCCCGTGCAAGACCAGGGAGATCAAGATGGCAGTGGACAGAATCAGATTATCAAAAATGGATTTCACAAATAGTTTCGTCGTTTTTTTAATGTAAGGCGGCGATCAGAAGTCATCGACTATTCCTGCGGACTATGTTCAGTTTTCTGGCTGCGCCGGATTGACGTGATGCTCGGCCTGCTGCGACACGGTCAATGAGTCGATCGCATCAACTTCGCCTGACATTGTAGCGCCGTTACTTTCTTCCGTAACGGTCAATTCGCCAGCTTCGCTAGACTGATCAGCCATATCATCGGCCACGGCGGCAATCTCGCCATCCGCAGCGTCGTCTTCGACATCACCTAAGCCCTCTTCGGTCACGCTGGATAACATTTCCAGAATACGCGCTTCGACACTGAGATCTACCTCGTCCCAGCGCAGGATGTCGAGTTTGACCTGTGCGCCGCGCGCCATTTGCGGCATGCCCGGCAAACGGATGATCAGGGGAATATCGACCAGGCGCAGCACTTCATCCTTGAGCACTACGGCCTCAACCTGACGTGCCTCTTCTTGTTGCAACCAGCGCAGGCACCAGTATCTTTCCATGGTGGACTGGAAGTCGCCATAGGCGGAATACGCAGCGTCAAAACCGGATACGATTGCGAACAGGTCGGCGTCTTTGGGTTTAAACGGCGCGACCAGCGGTGCGGTTACGCCATTTTGTACGCAGGCGATGATTTGCCACTGATTCACCAGATCGGTATAGCGACGCAATGGCGAAGTACTCCATGCATATTGATCGACGCCCAGCCCCTGATGTGGCGCGGCATGGGTGACCATACGCACTTGCATCTTGGCGGCCCAGCCACCAGACCCGCCACCCTGCGCACGATAGATGCCGGGGATACCGTGATCGGCCATGAATTTGCCCCAGGTACTGTTCGCAAAAATCATCAGCTCGGCAACCATCTTATCCAGCGGCGCACCACGTTTGCGGCGAACGATGGAGACAACATCATTCTCAACATAAAAGTTGAAATCGACGCGGTTGGTTTGCTCTGGCTTAAGTCCGAAACCTTCGCGCTTCGCCATGCGACCCTGCTCAAGCACCAGCGCCCATTGCCAGATTCTGGCGATCTCAGCTTTGTGCGGATACTCGCCGCCATTATTTGCGAGATTGTCCTCGGTCACCAGTGCATCGAGATCGTTATGACGCAGATTCGATGCCATCGGTATTGCTTCGACCTTGGTTTCGGTGCTGACGACAGACCAGTCTGTTGTGTTGAGCGTCACATATAACGACAGCGCCGGACGTGTCTGGCCTTCGCCGAGCGTATAAGTCTCGACCAGCGCATCGGGCAACATCGTGATCTTGTCGCCTGGCATATACACAGTGGACATACGGGAACGCGCAATGGCATCGAGCGCATCACCGCGCTGTATACCCAGCGCCGGCGCCGCAATATGAATACCGACGCGTATCTGGTCGCTGCCTAACTCAACGACGGAGAACGCATCATCAATCTCGGTCGTGGTTACGTCATCAATCGAAAAAGCCTGCACATCTGCCACTGGCAAATCCGTCGGCAAAGCAGGAATAGGCGCTGCAGGAAACCCCACGCCCCTAGGAAAACTCTCAAACAGAAATTTAGAAAAGTGCAGGTCTTTCGCACTCGTCAGTCCGCCGCATGCCAGCATCAAGCGCGCTGGCGAAGTTTGCAAGGCATCGCAGGCTTCGGCCATGGCTTTATATTCAATGCTGTTTTTATCAGGCTTGAATAATAGTTGCAGCGCCAGTGATGTAAAGGCGGCAGGCAGGCGATGCTGCTTCAATTCCTCAACATACGTCGCCTGTACGATCAACTGCTGCTTCTTCTTTTCTATCCCTGCCAGAGCTGCCTTCAAGGAGGCTTCCGGTGCTTTTTTGTAGCGGCCACGGCCCTTTTTATAGAAGTAAACCGGTGAGCTATGCAACGCTAGAATCAGTCCAGCTGCCTCGTCGGGCGTCGGTGCGTGTCCAAAATATTCGGCACCCAATTCAGCAAAACCAAATTCATCCTCGCCCGCGACTTCCCATAAAAACGCCAGGTCAATCTCGGCCGCCAATGTTTTTGCCTGAGTCATCAATGTGGCAGGATCGGGAGAACCGAACTGCAACAGCACATCCTTCGCCTTGACTTTGCTACGCTTGCCGCTCGCCAGCTCAACCTGATACGCCTCACCCGCCTGCGACAAGACACTGCCCGCCTTGAAATCACCTGATTCTTCAAAAAATAAGTTCATGCAATACTTCTTTGATGCGCCGGTCGCCCGGCTATTGTTTATCCAATACAGATCTGACGTCGATGCATGAGCAGTACACTGCTTCGACACGCTGTCAATCTATAATCAATTTATTGCAAAAAGGGGGGAGTATCGCCCAATTTAAGCCCAGTCCGTAATCGATACGTCGTGGTTTAAATATGCTCCCCACCAGTATGCTTTAATTTCAAGTCTATAATCGCTGGTAGGAACACCTCCGTTACCAGCAAGCTACTGCCTTTACGACGAAACACCGATCGTCGTGCCAGCAAGCTAAATACGCCCTGCGTCAGTCCGGCTAACTCTTCAATAGCGGCAATCCTGCGCATCAGGGGATGCGACGGGCGCAAACGTGCGTACATCAGATCACCACGCGCCACCAGCGGATCGTTAAACAAGGTTGTCCCTAGAGAACGCTCACCGAGAGAGCGGAATAAAGGCCATTGCGTAGCACTCGCCGTCAACGGCACCACCGTATGCGCATAGACCATCGCTTGCCCGTCACAGCGCAAGATCACCTCTCGCTCATGCACTTTACGAACCACAGGCAAACCGATCTGCTCAGCCTCATCAGGCAGACACAGGGCACGGCGCTGGTACAGGCGCTGAACGCGAAACTGGCCGCAACGCGCTACCAGACGCGCAGTCAGCGAACCGCGGTTGGACAGCCAGTCCGCCATCAGAGGCGAGGCCTGTACGCCGTTCACATTGGCAAACCAGCGCGCATGAGCTGGCGTCACGATCAGCGACATGCGAGGAGTACCTTTATCCGCATGCTGATGTGCCGCGGCTTTGTGCTTCATGCCTTGGCTCATACTCTGCTTCATGTTTTGCGTCATGCTTTTTCATCGCAAAACACTATTACCTGATCGATATAATCAACAAAATCCGCCATACCATGATCACTGCCCTGAATTACAATCTGTTGAGCGCCGGGATAATGCGCGACCATCTCGCGCCAGTCCAGCACCTCATCTCCCGTCGCTGCCAGCAACAAGTAGCGTTCGGGCTGAGTAATGGCCACTACTTCGCAGGCACGTAACTCCGGCACATACTCCGCTTTAAACTCAAATATCTCGTCACTGTGATAAGCCGTCGTGACGCCGACGTATTTCTCCAGATCACGCGGCGGCTTGACGGCAGGATTTAACAGTACCGCTTTGCAGCCATAACGCTCCGCCAACCAGGTTGCATAAAATCCCCCCAGGGAGGACCCGATGATAGTGATCTCGCTGGGGAGATAAGCGGCAAGAATCTGCTCGGCTTGCTGGATTGCTAGCAAAGGCGAGGCCGATAGCTGCGGACAAACATAATCATCAGCACGGCCAAGGCGCTGCATATGCTCCGCCATCATGCGGGCTTTAAAGGATTGTGGCGATGAGCGAAAACCGTGCAGGTACAAAATCATGCTTGTGCAACCTTGCCCAAGGCATCCAGCAATTTTTGATGAATGCCGCCAAAACCACCATTGCTCATGACCAGAATATGATCACCTGGCTGCGCTTTGCTGACAATGTCTGCGACCAGCTCACTCAGATCATGATGAGCACTCGCCTTGTCGCCAAGCGGCTGCAAGGCTTCGGCCAGGTCCCAGCCCAGGACAGTTTTACCTGTGGCAGGTGCGCCATAAGCAAAAACCAGATCCGCCGCTGCCAGACTGCCTGGCAAAGCTTGTTTCATGGTGCCGAGCTTCATGGTGTTGGAGCGCGGCTCCAGTACTGCCAGAATGCGTGCCGCACCGACTTTACGCCGCAAACCCGCAACCGTGGTCGCAATCGCTGTCGGATGATGCGCAAAATCGTCAACGACGGTGATGCCATTTGTAACACCGCGAACCTCCATGCGACGCTTCACATTGACAAACTGTCCCAGAGCCTCAATAGCAATCGCCGGCGTGACGCCGACATGGCGGGCCGCCGCAATCGCAGCCAGTGCATTCAGGCGATTGTGCGCGCCATTCAATTGCCACTGTACCGTACCCTGAAATTCGCCATGATAGAGAACGTCGAAATCTTCGCCGTCTTTTAAGATCAATGACCAGCCTTGCTGCGCATCACTGTGTATATCCGCAGTGGGATCCACGCCGAAAAATTCTTTACTACTCCAGCAACCGCGCTCCAATACGCGCTGCAACGAACCTTCCTGCCCGTTCACGATCAGACAACCAATGCCGGGTACCGTGCGCACGAGATGATGGAACTGCGTTTCAATCGCGGTGATATCGGGAAAAATATCGGCATGATCGTATTCGAGATTATTCAGAATTGCGGTCTTGGCGTGGTAATGCACAAACTTGCTGCGCTTATCAAAGAAAGCGGTATCGTATTCATCAGCCTCAATGACAAAAAAATCGGATGCCGCCTGATTTAATGCCTGACCAGACAGACGCGCGGAAATACCGAAATTCAAGGGCACGCCACCGATCAAAAAACCCGGCGCATAACCGGCAGACTCCAGTATCCACGCCAGCATCGCCGAGGTCGTCGTCTTGCCATGAGTGCCCGCGACAGCCAAAACCCATTTATCCCGCAGGATATGTTCGCCCATCCATTGAGGACCGGAGATATAAGGCAAGCCACGATTCAGGATTTCTTCCATTAAGGGATTGCCGCGGGTGACGACATTACCGATCACATATAGATCAGGTTCAATGGCAATCTGTTCAACACCAAAACCTTCCGTCAATGTAATTCCTTGCGACTCCAGCTGCGTGCTCATCGGCGGATACACATTCGCATCACACCCCGTCACTTTGTGCCCCGCCTGTTTCGCCAACACGGCCAGACCACCCATGAACGTACCGCAAATACCTAATATGTGAATGTGCATAATTATTTAGTCAAACGAGCTAGCTGCGCGCAAATTTCAGAATCCCGCAATTCTACCTGAGAGATGCCTTTAACCCAGCTTTTCCATCAACCCGCCCATCTGTACGGAGGCACTGCTGAAATAGTAGGAACTCCATTCAATCCCATTGTTTTTTGATCCGCACGTTCATTGCCAAATTGCAAGCGCAGCGACAACGTTTACCTGGCTGGCAAATTGCCTGACCTTATTTTGAGAGTAAATCCGGCTTTACCTTAGCTTTAATCCAGCTTTAATCCGGGATTTCTCCTTTTGGTTTATCATGCCGACATGATGATAAGTACTCCTAGAGAAGCCGAATCCCTGCGCGCCGAAATCGCTGCGCTGGCGGCTCGCATGATTGCTGAAGATGGCGCAGATTATGGCTCCGCCAAGCGCCGCGCTGCCAAACAATTGCTAGGCAATCAAAAAGTTCGTGGCGATGTCATACCCGACAATCAGCAGATTGAGCAGGAAGTACGTGAATACAATGCCATCTTTTTTGGCGACACCCAACCACAGCGCTTGCTGGAATTGCGCGAAATTGCTCTGGATGTAATGCAACTACTGGAGAGGTTCAATCCATATCTGGTCGGCGCCGTCATGAATGGCACCGCAGGTGATCATTCCGACATCTATTTGCATTTATTTACCGACAATGGCAAAGATGTCGCCATTTTTTTGCTGAATCAAGATATTCGTTTTGAAGTAACCGAGAATACCTCAAGCAAGCGGCATGAGCCGGTTGAGACCTTAAGTTTTATGTATCAGCAAGAGGGAGTGCATCTGGCGCTTTACAATCATGATGATTTGCGCGCCGGAGGTCGAAATGAGCGCGCAGGCATGGCCGCAGTGGCGGCATTAATTTCAGAAAGTCAGGAATGAATAAACGTTTTTTCTTCGCCGCCGTTTTGGTCGCGATTGCATCAATCACATTTGGCGTAGTCGCCGCCAACAAACAGCTGGCGCCTTCAGCCCCCAAAAACGCCAGCGTGGCGCAATTGCTCGCACTATCCTTGCCTGACAGCAAGGGACAAATCCAGAAACTCGCACAATGGCAAGGGAAGTTTTTATTGGTTAATTTCTGGGCAACCTGGTGCGGACCTTGCGTTCAGGAAATGCCAGAACTGTCCGCATTACAAAAAGACTTGGCCAGCGCCAACGTTCAGCTTCTGGGCTTGGGCATTGACAGCCCCACCAATATCGCTGACTTCGCAAAAAAATATCAGATTACCTACCCCTTATTCGCCGCTGGCATGGAAGGTACCGAGTTATCTCGCCAATTGGGCAATCAGGCAGGAGGATTACCGTTTACCGTACTGATCGCCCCGGATGGCTCGGTGGCAAAACAATATCTCGGTCGTCTGAAAATGGATGAATTGCGGGCCGATATAAGTAAACTGACTAAAGCAGCCAAATAGTTTTCCTTGCCAATCCACTACAAATAGCGGCAAAATGCGGCTATCTTCGTGAAACAGAATTGATAATATGGCAAGCAAACTGCTGCTGCTGAATGGTCCGAATCTGAATTTGCTAGGCATCCGTGAGCCGAAAGTCTATGGCGCAACGACACTGGCCGAGCTGGAAAATGCCGCACAAAACCAGGCGCAGCAAGCCGGAGCAAGCCTGATCTGTTTCCAAAGTAATCACGAAGGCGCCCTGATTGACAGGATACATGCTGCGCGTACAGAACAGATTGACGCCATCATCATTAATCCGGGCGGTTTGACGCACACCAGCGTTGCTTTGCGTGACGCACTTGCCGGAGTTGCGATTCCTTTTATTGAGGTACATATTTCCAATGTGCATCAAAGAGAACACTTCCGGCATCACTCTTTTCTTTCCGAAATAGCCAAAGGCGTGATTTGCGGCCTTGGCACTGAAGGCTATCGATTAGCGATTGACTTTAGTTTAAAAAATCTTTAAATTCTTGCATCTTCACGCAATTTACATACATTGGCTTTGATATAGCATATAATTGCGTGCATTCCAATAACGCTTGCTGAACTAATTTTTGAGTTCAGACGCATCTTCACCAGGGGATTTCACATGGATTTAAGAAAACTCAAGACTTTGATTGATCTCGTTGCCGAGTCCGATATTGCCGAACTTGAAGTCACTGAAGGCGAAGGTAAAGTCAGGATTGTTAAAACCTCTGCCGTTCCGCAAAATCAAGTCGTGATGATGCAACCTCAGCACATGCAACAAGCAGCACCAATGGCAGCAGCACCGGTCGCCGCTGCCAGCGCTCCGGCAGCTCCGGTTGTACCCGAAGGTAACATCGTCAAATCTCCTATGGTAGGCACGTTCTACCGCTCTTCCGCTCCAGGCTCCGCACCATTCGTCGATATCGGCAAAAACGTCAACGCTGGCGATACCCTGTGCATTATTGAAGCGATGAAACTGTTGAACGAAATCGAAAGTGATTTCAGCGGCACCATCAAACAGATTTTGGTAGAAAACGGTCAGCCAGTCGAATACGGCCAGCCTTTGTTTATCGTTGGCTAATTCAAGACTCTAGCCTGGACATCGTTTTAAGATAGGCCAAGATATCAAAACGGCTAAACTCAGTATTCCACATTGCGTACTCGCTGAATTTTGTACCCAAGTGAGCATACTGCCTGCAACGCTGCAAGCAAGGTTACTGCAAAATTTATATCATGTTTGAAAAAATTCTAATCGCCAACCGGGGGGAAATCGCGCTACGTATCCAGCGCGCCTGCCGTGAAATGGGCATCAAAACCGTGGTCGTTCACTCTGAAGCAGACCGTGAAGCAAAATACGTCAAGCTGGCTGATGAGTCCGTCTGTATCGGCCCGGCACCCTCGAATTTAAGTTACCTCAGTATGCCGGCAATTATCAGCGCCGCTGAAGTGACTGACGCACAAGCGATTCATCCAGGCTATGGCTTTTTGTCTGAAAATGCCGATTTCGCAGAGCGCGTAGAGCAATCCGGTTTTGTCTTCATCGGCCCGCGTGCAGAGTCTATCCGCCTGATGGGCGACAAGGTATCTGCCAAACACGCCATGATCAAAGCAGGCGTACCTTGCGTACCGGGGTCCGAAGGCGCACTTCCTGACGATCCTAAAGTCATCGTGCAAACGGCACGTAAAGTCGGCTATCCGGTCATTATCAAGGCGGCTGGCGGCGGTGGCGGGCGTGGCATGCGCGTGGTCCACACTGAGGCAGCGTTGCTCAACGCGGTCACCATGACCAAAACAGAGGCTGGCGCTGCATTTGGCAATCCTGAAGTGTATATGGAGAAGTTTCTGGAGAATCCGCGTCATGTGGAAATCCAGATCCTGGCGGATCAGCACGGCAGTGCCGTCTGGTTAGGCGAGCGCGATTGCTCTATGCAACGTCGTCACCAGAAGGTCATTGAAGAAGCACCGGCACCTGGTATCCCGCGTAAGATCATCGAAAAAATCGGCGACCGTTGCGCTGCAGCTTGCCGCAAGATCGGTTATCGCGGTGCAGGTACATTTGAATTCCTGTACGAAAACGGCGAGTTCTATTTCATCGAAATGAATACCCGCGTTCAGGTTGAACATCCGGTAACCGAAATGATCACCGGTATCGATATTGTGCAGGAGCAGATCCGTATCGCGTTTGGTGAAAAACTACGGGTACGCCAGAGCGATATCGAACTGAAAGGTCATTCTATCGAATGCCGTATCAATGCAGAAGATCCGTTCAAGTTCATACCATCACCAGGACGTATCACATCCTGGCACGCACCTGGCGGCCCTGGCATTCGGGTAGACTCACATGCTTATGCTGGCTATTTTGTTCCGCCAAATTATGATTCCATGATCGGCAAGGTAATCTCTTACGGCACGACCCGCGAACAGGCGATTCGTCGCATGCAGATTGCGTTGTCCGAAATGGTAGTAGAGGGAATACAGACCAATATTCCTTTGCATCGTGAGCTGATGGTCGATGCGCGATTCATTGAAGGCGGCACCAATATTCATTATTTAGAGCACAAGCTGGCAGAAATGCCTGATCTGGCAAAGAAAAATAAATCTTAGATCCGGCTTCCGGATTTTCGAACTATAAGTAAATCAGGACGCAGCAGATCTATTGGTCTGCTGCGTCCTGATGTAGTAAACAAGGATATAAAAATGGGTTGGATAGAAATTGTCATCGAAGTAGCGCGCGATCATGCGGAAAGTCTGTCAGATGCATTGATGGAGGCAGGTGCGTTGTCCGTTTCTGTTGAAGATGCTGATGAAGGTACCGATGCAGAAAGACCTTTATTCGGCGAGCCTGGCATGGAGCCGGAAGAAGCCGCATGGGATCACAGCCGCGTCGTTGCGCTGATCGCAGAAGACGCAGATCCCGTCGCTATCCTGACCGCAGCATCGACTGAAGTCGGCCTGCCGACTATTCCAGCCCATACAACCCGTACCGTCGAAGAACAAGACTGGGTGCGACTGACGCAATCCCAGTTCGACCCTATTCATATCGGTAAAAACATTTGGGTCGTACCAAGCTGGCATGACATTCCAGATCCTGATGCACTCGTGCTTGAGTTAGATCCTGGACTAGCCTTTGGTACTGGCAGCCACCCTACTACCCGTCTCTGCATGGAATGGCTGGAAGCCCACGCACCGAAAGATTTGTCCGTATTAGATTACGGTTGCGGCTCTGGCATTCTCGCGATGGTTGCGAAAAAACTCGATGCACGCGCTGTGGTCGGTGTCGATATTGATCCGCAAGCGATAGAGTCAGCGCAATTCAATGCAGAACGCAATCATTGCGACATCACGTATGCGCTGCCAGAGACTTTTGCGGCCTCACATCCGATCGGCGTACAGTTTGACGTCGTTGTCGCCAATATTCTATCCAGCCCGCTCAAAGTTATGGCACCGATGCTGGCAGGTCGCGTTGCTGAAGGCGGCGCGCTGATTTTATCTGGCGTCTTAGCCCGGCAGGCTGAAGAAGTTGCTGCAGCCTATGCGCCATTTATTCAACTCACCGTCTGGGCAGAGCACGAAGGCTGGGTAGCCTTGTCCGGTCGCCGTTCAGTCTAAGGACGCACAAGCATGGCACTAGCCACTCAATGCCCTCACTGCCATACAACCTTCCGGGTTGCCAATGATCAGTTGAAGCTGCATGGTGGTCTTGTGCGTTGCGGTTCGTGCCAGCAAACTTTTAACGGCATTGAGCATTTGCTGGCACCTACCGCAGCTACTCCCCCGGCGACTCCGTCCGCCCCACACCCCACTGTTACTCCGGTCATTTCAACCACTTCGACCACTTCGACTAATCAGATCGCGGCCAATCCAACGCCAACTCCCGACGTCATTGCGCCAGCACCTACTGAGATTGCAGCGCCGGCAATTGCGGAGCAAGCATCGGAGGCAATGCCGCAAGAAGAACCGAGCCATACGGCAAGTGTTGAAGCCTTGGAAGTAACCTCTCCGGAGGCGCTTGTCGATAAGGCTGAAGCGCATTCTCCGGCAATCGTGGCAACTACGGATGCGAATAGCGAAGCCCCATCAAGCATTGACGATCTTGATTTTGATATGGGTGTCGAAGATCTTGACGCACCATCAGCGAGTGCTCAACATATCGTGTCAGCGGATGACACGCTCGATGATGAAAAAATCAATCAAGTTGAGCTGGAGACACGTATTGCTTTAATGGATGAGCCTTCATGGTCAGCTACAGAGGCATCCGGCGAGGCAACAGAATCAGATAACAGACAAGAACCGCATTTAGATAATTCCGGCCCAACTGCCGGTGACAATGCGCATGATCCTCAGGACGAGGAGGTCTATTCCGGCGAGCCGGAGCAGCATTTGCATGACGGCTTAGACTTTGATACCAGCGGCAAATCCGACTCGATTACCGATGAGTTATCACAGCAAGAACAACAGCCGGAGCATGAGGCAGAATTACCAGGCTTTGTCATCGCCGCAGAAAAAAACAAAGGACGCCGTCGCTGGATCCGTATTGCGATGATCGTTTTATCCCTGCTTATGCTGTTGTCACTAACAGGCCTGGTCAGTTACAGCGCTCGCAATCAGATCGCGGCTTGGTTGCCGCAGACAAAACCTACATTAATCGAGGGCTGCAAATTACTAAAATGCCAGATCAGCCTGCCCGCACAGATCGATCAGATTTCGATTGAATCAAATGAGCTGCAAGCGCTGTCTGCCGCCAGAAATGTTTTTACTCTGGCCGTACAATTGCAAAACAAAGGGTCGCTCACGCAAGAATGGCCAATGCTAGAGCTGGTGCTGAACGATGCAAAAGACAAGCCCGTTCTGCGCAAAGTATTTGTACCATCCGATTACCTGAACAATAAAAACGACCTGCCTAAAGGTTTTTCCCCTTCTAGCGAACAATCCGTTAAATTGTATTTTGAGTTATCCGACATCAAAGCTGCCGGATATCACGTGAGCATTTTTTATCCTTGATGTAGCACGTATCAAGCAGCCTGATTCAGAGCATTCAACGCGACCGCCAGACGCGAACCAACTACCGCGTTATTTTTGACCAGAGCAATATTCGTGACCAAGCTGCGACCTTCCGTCAATTGCTTAATCCTGTGTAATAAAAATGGGGTGACTGCCTTACCGCTGACACCCTGCTGTGCCGCTTCCTGCAAAGCCTGTTCTGTAATCTGATCAATCTCGGCCTTTGGCATCGCCTCAGTCTCTGGCACCGGATTGGCAATAACTACACCGCCCCGCAAACCCAGACTCCATTTACAACGCACAAAACTGGCCTGCTCCTGCGCACTATCTAAACGGAAGTCCGCTTTGAAGCCGCTATCGCGAGTAAAAAACGCCGGGAACGCCGTCTGACCGACGCTAACGACCGGTACGCCATGGGTTTCCAGATATTCCAGTGTCAGCCCCAGATCCAGTATCGACTTTGCACCGGCACATACGACTGCGACCGAAGTTTGGGCTAGTTCCTGCAAATCGGCAGAGATATCAAAACTGGTTTCAGCTCCGCGATGAACGCCACCGATACCGCCGGTGACGAATACCTGTATTCCCGCCAGCTCCGCACAAATCATCGTCGCCGCCACAGTAGTCGCACCGAGCTTGCCGGTCGTGAGCACATACGGCAAATCACGGCGACTGACTTTCATCGCGTCCGGTGCGCTGGCAAGCTGTTCAAGCTCAGCGTCAGACAAGCCAATCCGTATCTTGCCTCCGATGATCGCAATCGTCGCTGGCACCGCTCCCGACGCACGAATCAACTGCTCGACTTCACGCGCAGTCTGACCGTTTTGCGGGTAAGGCATGCCATGGGAAATGATAGTGGATTCCAGGGCGACAATCGCCTTGCCCTGTGCTTTTGCCTGGATGACTTCTTCTGAAAAAACGAGATGGTTTTGCATAATGTATTTCTTATTTAGGTAAATTTATCAAAGTATCAGGAGTCAGGTCAGGGCAGACAGTTGCAGCACTTTGTAAGGTCAGCGCAGCCAGATGCAATCCGCGCTGTGCTGCCGATATCATGTCCGTATCGTCATGGCACAGCGACCAGCAAACCGCCGCGGCAAACGCATCACCTGCGCCGGTGACATCACAGACATCCACGGCTGGCGCATGTAATTGATGCCATTCCGCGCCGTCGGTCAGCATGACGCCAGCCTCGCCCAAAGTGACAATGACATCCTGTACGCCTTGTGCCTGCACTAAGCGACAGGCATGCTTAATGTCATCCTCGGTATCAAGCGTTTGCGCTACCCGGGTTCCCAGCTCGGCCCGGTTGAGTATCAGCAACCTGACTCCTTGCAAGTTGTCAGGCAGGAGGCTCATCTTCGGCTGGGACACGGCAACCAGAACCAGCGGGTGACCGCAACGGATCGCTTCAGCCTGCAAATAGTCAATACTGGATTTAGGCAAATTCAGATCCGCAACGGTCATCAGGGCGACCGCCCTTTGCGTCTGCCGGCTCGCCAGAAAAGCTACATCAAGCTGTTCACACAATTGCATATGCGCCAGTGCCAGCACCATTTCACCATCGGCATCGAGAATCGCGGTGTAGCTGCCACTACCCTGACCGCTCAGCGTCAGGCTGGCACTGGTGTCCATCCCGGCAACACGCGCCTGCGCCAGCAAACTAGCACCGCTCGCATCGTCCCCCACAGCGCAGATCAGGCTCACGGCACTGCCAAGGCGGGCGAGATTTTCAGCAATATTGCGCGCCACACCGCCAAAACTCTCGTGCTGGCTGACCGGATTCGACGTCCCCATCTGTAACGTCCCCACAGTCCGTACTTTGCGGTCGATATTAGCCCCGCCGATGCACACCACCGGTCTGCGCTCAGGAAATACATAGGCACGCCCCAGCAAGCGTTTTTCGCGAATCAGGCTGGCGATATGACCTGCCACCGCTGAACGCGATAATTGCAGCCGCTCTGCCAGCTCCTGCTGCGAGATAAACGGCTGGGCATGAATAATTTGATATACCTGTTCTTTTTTTGATTCGATCACAAGGCGTCCAAAAGTAAGGCATTAATACAATGATGCAAAAAAATACAACCGTGAAAACGGTGAAGTAAAGAGGACTTACGCAAAACGACAATCTAATCACCACCAAGCACATTGAATCCGCAGGCTGGATGCGGCTTCCAAAAGGTTTTCGTGCCAACAGGCGCACCCCGCTTGCGGATTCGTTTGGGGGAGCTCCTAAAAGAGTTTCTAAAAAAACTTCAACCGATATTCCATAGAATCGCTTACTTCTGTCTTTTCCCCGTATCGCCGTGCCACTGTGTCTCCGTGGTAAGAGGTCTTGGTTTTTGCGTAAGTTCTATAAAAATAAGATAAAACAGCGGAATAAAACAAACATTTGTCTACAATATTAAACAAATGTCTTTTTTTCGTCAAACTCTTCGTCCAACTCGTCGTCACATGGTCATTAATTCCCTCACCATTTGCAACCGGATGCCACGCTGGCAGAGCATTTATTACATGATGATTTGACATGGCTAACTATCCCGTCCAAAATTTGCAACATTTTGAATTTGAAGCAAAATTTCAACGCTTTGCAGATTAGTTCTTGACTTGCATAAGCCCACCATAGTTAAATAGGAAATCGATTGCGCAAACGATTGCGCGATCATTTTTTTAGCCAAGAGATCGTCAAATGAAGCCACGCATCGCCGTTGTTGGTAGCGTCAATATGGACCTGGTGTTTCGCACCCCTCGCATGCCCGCCGTCGGCGAAACCATGCACGGTCATGAATTCTGTCAAATCCCCGGTGGTAAAGGTGCAAATCAAGCGGTAGCGGCAGCACGTCAGGGGGCGGAAGTCAGCTTTATCGGCGCAGTAGGCAATGATGGTTTTGGTGAATTTTCTCAAGCCTGTCTGGCAAAAGAAGGCATAGAACTCAGCCATCTGGCAACGATCAATGGCGTCGCTACCGGCGTCGCAGGCATTCTGGTCGAGGATAGCGGCAACAACAGTATCGTGCTGGCAGCCGGCGCCAATGCGCGCGTCAGCGTGGCCCAGGTAGAGAGCGCCAGCACCGCGATCAGTGCGGCAAAGCTCTTGCTCTGCCAGCTCGAAACGCCTCTGGCCAGCGTAGAACGTGCGATTCAGATCGCCCATCAGCATCAAGTCGGCGTTATCCTGAATCCGGCTCCCGCACAAGACTTATGTGACGACATTTTGCAACTGGTTGACTATCTGGTGGTGAATGAAACAGAAGCATCTCAGCTCAGCCACATCACGGTGACCGACCAAAACACTGCCAAATCAGCTTCGCAGGCACTGCTAAAGCGTGGTGTAGGCACTGTCCTGCTGACCATGGGTGAGCACGGCGTCATCATTACAGATAAAACAGGTAGCCAGTTTATCGCCGCGATCAAAGTTGACGTCGTCGATACGACAGCAGCGGGCGATACCTTTGTTGGCGCATTCGCGGTTGGTCTAGCTAATGGATTGAGTGTGCTCGATGCCAGCGGCGAGGCGCAATATACGGCAGCACTGACGGTGACCAAACTTGGTGCACAAACCTCCATCCCGCATCGTCAAGATGTACTGGAATTTATGCAACGCCGCCAAGCGGCTTAGCTAACACTAATTTCGCAAAAGTAGCTTAACCGGATGCTGACATTAGACCAGTCAGCTCAGCATCACGGCAACAAATTTTGAAATAAAATCGGCGCTGCCTGACTGGAATAGAAAGACCATGTTAGGCTTGCTAGCCGCTGGTAAAAATACGCTTGAACTGATTTGAACCTGCCTGGCCAAGCAGTCATCTCCAACGAATACGACCGACGAGGATATACCGATGAAACTGAAGCATCTTTGCCTGACCATGACCGCTGTATCGAGCCTGTTCGCCGCGAATGTATACGCCGCGGACCCTAAGCTGGCGGTGATTTACGATGCAGGCGGCAAGTTCGACAAATCCTTCAATCAGTCGGCCTCCGAGGGCGCAGAACGCTTCAAAAAAGAAACTAAAATCTCGTATCTCGAAGTCCAGGTTGCCAGCGACACCCAGACCGAACAGGTGCTTCGCAATCTGGCACGCAAGAACGTCGACCTGATCGCCGCGATCGGTTTTGCTCAGAGTCAGGCAGTTCAGAATATTGCCAAAGAATTTCCAAAAACCAGATTCGTCCTGATCGATGGCGTCGCCACAGGTGATAACGTCAGCTCCGTCCTGTTCAAGGAACAAGAGGGCTCTTATCTGGTTGGTGTAGCCGCAGCAATGGCGAGCAAATCCAAAAAAATCGGTTTCGTCGGCGGCATGGACATCCCGCTGATCCGCACCTTCTCTTGCGGCTACGCGCAAGGCGCCAAAGCCATTGACGCTAAAGTCGATGTCACAACCAATATGGTCGGCACCACGACGTCTGCCTGGAACGATCCGGCTAAAGGTGGTGAGCTGGCGCGTGCCCAGTTTGAACGTGGCGTCGATGTCGTCTTTGCGGCAGCGGGTGGCAGCGGCATGGGTACACTGCAAACTGCAAAAGAAAAAGGCAAGCTGGCAATCGGCGTGGACTCCAATCAAAATTATCTCTATCCGGGCACCATGCTCACCTCGATGGTGAAACGCGTTGACCAGGCCATCTATGACAGCTTCATGCAAATCAAAAATGGTAACTGGAAAGCTGGCGTCATCAGCAAAGGCTTGAAAGAAGGCGGCGTAGACTGGGCGTTAGATAAAGACAACCGCAACCTGATTACGCCAGAAATCGAAAAACGTGTGAACGCCGCCAAGCAAGATATCATCAGCGGCAAAGTCAAAGTGATCGATTTCCGTGAAGGCAGTAAGTGCCCGGTTTGATACCGACTTGATACCGATTTGATGCTGGATTCATGTCAGATTAATTGGCCAGCGAACCAGCAAATAGATATAGGGCTTAGGCAAAACTGTTCCAGCTAGGCGTGCCGACGAAGACAGTGCTATGGCACGGCGGCAACAACGACGCTGGGGCGGTTTTGCATAAGTCCTAAGATAAAGAGAGATTGATGTAAGACCGCTGCCCATATCTGCAAAGATGATGGGCAGAATAAATTGCCGGTGATCGTCAGTCCTCTGTTGCCATAACCATAGCCATCCTCATTCAGCTCATTTTTTACCATCCCTGTATGCAAGCAGCCGTAGAATTCCAGCAAATATCGAAACGCTTTGGCGCAGTGCATGCCAATCGTGATGTGAGTTTTTCTATCGCGCCAGGCAGTATTCATGGCGTTATAGGCGAAAACGGCGCAGGCAAATCGACACTGATGAGTATCCTGTACGGCTATTATCGCGCCGACAGCGGCAAGCTACTGATCAACGGTCAGGCTCAGCACATCCGCAACAGTCAGGAAGCCATCAAGCTCGGTATCGGCATGGTGCATCAGCACTTTATGCTGGTAGAAAACATGACGGTACTCGATAACGTGATGCTCGGCTCCGAGGGTGGCTTCCGCCTCGCTGCCCATCGCACCGAGGTAGAGAAAAAGTTACGTGAAATTTGCCAGCGCTATGCACTGGATGTTGATCCTCTCAGCAAAATTCAGGATCTTTCCGTCGGCTTGCAGCAACGGGTTGAAATTCTCAAACAGATCTATCGCAGTGCGAATATCCTGATCCTCGATGAACCGACTGCGGTTCTGACCGTGCAAGAAACTGCCTCGCTGTTTGCCGTATTGCGTATGTTTAAAGAGCAGGGTAAAACCATCGTCCTGATCACGCACAAGCTGCAAGAAATTCTCGACATCACCGATCAGGTAACCGTGATGCGCGCCGGTACTGTGGTCGGCTCCGTTGCAACGGCAACGACGAATAAAGAAGAACTCGCCAACCTGATGGTAGGTCGCCCGATCCAGACACAATTGCCGCGTGGGCCTTATGCGCCGGGTCAGCCAGTGCTGGAAGTGAAGCATCTGAATTTGCGTAGTAAACAATCTGTCGAACTACTGAAAAATATTAATTTCACCCTACGTGCAGGTGAAATTGTCGCCATTGCCGGCGTCTCAGGTAACGGCCAAAGCGAATTGCTGGAGATCCTGTCCGGCATGCGTTTGCCAAGCAGCGGTGAAATGCTCATGCAAGGCAAGACATTACCAATCGCCAGACGCAAAGACGCCGACGGACTGCCAGCAACGTTCCGCCAGCTCGGGATCGCGCATGTGCCGGAAGACCGCTTGCGTGATGCGGTTGTGAAGAATTTTTCGGTGATGATGAATAGCTTTCTCGGCTATCAGACACAGGTCAAAAAACGGTTCGGCTTGCTGGATCTCAAAGGCACGTTGGCGCGCTGTACGGATCTCTTGAAAAAATTTGATGTACGCCCGGCCGATCCTGCCCTGCGTATCGCCTTGCTCTCAGGCGGTAACCAGCAAAAAGTTGTCATTGCCCGCGAAATCGCTGCAGCACCTAAATTAATGCTGATCGGACAGCCGACCCGTGGCGTAGATATCGGCACCATCGAAAATATCCATGCACAAATCCTGGCAATGCGCGATGCAGGCGTCGCAATTTTGCTGGTCTCGGTCGAACTCGAAGAGGTCCGTGCGCTGGCCGACCGGATTCTGGTCATGTCCGACGGCTGCATCACGGGTGAACTGATGGCAGAAGAATTCGACGCAACACGTATCGGCCTGCTGATGGGCGGCTCCGCTACTCAGCCGGCGCACTCAACCGACACGGCGCGTCCGACATCACAGAGCAATGCATAGCCATGAATAATAACGAATTGCCACGCTGGGCTACAGCGATCGCCCTACCGCTTCTGAACTTGCTCTCCGCATTGCTAGTGGCTGCACTGGTTATCTACCTTCTGGGAGAAAGTCCGGTTGAATCGCTGGGTATTCTGCTTAACGCGGCGGTACTCAATCCTGAGGGTTTGGGTTATACCTTGTTTTATGCATCGACATTCATTTTTACCGGCTTGTCCGTCTCCATCGCAATGCAAGCGGGTTTGTTCAATATCGGCAGTGAAGGCCAGATGTATGTCGGCGGCCTTGGCTTAACGCTGGTGTTGCTGGCGCTCGACGCGAGTCTGCCGGGATGGTTGCTGATTCCTCTGGCAATCATCGGCAGCGCGGTGTTTGGCGCGACCTGGGCGTATTTGCCCGGCTATCTGCAAGCCAGACGCGGCAGTCATATCGTGGTGACGACCATCATGTTTAACTTCATCGCGGCCAGCCTGATGAATTTTGTGATCGTCACTTATCTAATTCCAACCGGTCAGCAAAACCCCGCCAGCCGTGTGTTTGCAGAAGCTGCCTGGTTACCGAAATTGAATGCAATATTGCCCGTACTTGGCGAAACACCGCTGAACATCAGTTTCGTCCTGGCGCTGGTCGCGCTGGTCATCTATGGCATCGCGGTGTGGCGCTCTGCCTGGGGCTATCAGTTACGCGCCACGGGTCTGAACCAGCATGCCGCCCACTATGCGGGTATCTCGATCACAAAAACTATTGTCATCGCGATGTTGATTTCCGGTGCTCTCGCTGGCCTGGCATCCGTGAATTCCCTGATGGGGTCAACGCATTATCTGAACCTGAATTTCCCGGCAGGCGCTGGTTTCATCGGCATTGCGATTGCCCTGATGGGTCGTCAGCATCCGCTCGGCATTTTGCTGTCATCAATCCTGTTCGGCGCGCTGATTCAGGGCGGCTTTGATCTGTCGCTGGAAAAACCGAATATCCCCACCGAAACCTTCATCTTTATCCAGGGTCTGATCATCTTGTTTTGTGGCGCCATGGAAAACCTGTATGCACCGGTGTTAGCGCGCCTACTTAAGCGGAACTGAAGCGGAGTTAATAATGTTTGATGATTTTCATTTCGCCAGCATACTGGTCTCTACCATCCGCAATGCGCCGGTTCTTATTTTCGCCGCGATGGCGGGTTTGTTTGCTGAACGCAGCGGCGTCGTCGATCTGGCACTGGAAGGCAAAATGCTGGCCTCGGCCTTTGTCTCTGCTGCGGTCGCCTACACAACACAAAATCCCTGGTTGGGCATACTGGCAGGAGTCGGCATCTCTGTCGCAATCGCTTTGCTGCAAGGCTTTGTCAGCATCACACAAAAAGGTAATCAACTGGTCGCCGGTATTGCGATTAATATTGCCATGAGCGGCCTGACTTTTGTCCTTGCCCAATTCTTTTTTTCGCAAGGTGGGCGTACGCCAGATCTGGGACAGGCGCGCCTGTTTGATATCGTTTTACCGGGTACCGCAGCAGTAGAGAATATCCCGCTGATCGGCTGGCTCTACGGCAAATTGATCGGTGGTCACAGCGCTCTTGTTTATCTGGCGTTCGCGTTAATCCCTGTCGTGCACTGGGTCGTTTATCACAGCCGTTTCGGCTTACGCCTGCGTGCTGTTGGCGAAAACCCGCACGCGGCAGATGCTGCAGGTATCAATGTTGAGCGTACCCGTTTCATGGCGATGTTATGTGCGGGTGTCTTATGCTCGTTTTCGGGCGCTTATCTGTCTATCATACAAAGCGGATTCTTCCTGCGCGATATGTCTGCCGGTAATGGCTATCTGGCACTGACTGCCCTGGTGTTCGGCAACTGGCGGCCTTTACAAACAGCATTAGGCTGTCTGATGTTTGGCTTTTTTACCGCCTTGCAAGTACAGATCGAAGGTATCGAATTTCCAGGCATTGGCAAAATCCCCGGCTCCCTGATACAGATGATTCCGTATGTCGTCACTGTCGTCGTACTCGCGGGTTTGATGGCGAAATCTGTCGCACCAAAAGCAATTGGCGTACCGTTTGTGAAGTCGCGTTAAAAAATTAAATACGCTCTCCCGCCTGAGGGAGAGAACCATCGCTGAGATCGCAGCAGCCATAGAGCTAGATAGCTATGTGGCCATATAGCGAACAGCCATGTTGGATCATGTTTTCGACCTCCTTGAACCGGGTCAACCGCAACAAGTCATTTCGCGTCTGGGTTCTGTTAATGGCCAGCCGGAGTAATTTTGGAGAACATCCATGCAAGCAAAACACAAAGTCATTTTTGATACAGACCCAGGTGTGGACGATGCAATGGCGCTGTACTTTGCACTCGCCCATCAAGACATCGACGTCATTGGTATTACCACCACCTTCGGTAATGTGTATGTAGAGCAGGCAACGATCAACGCCTTGTATCTGACCCGCATCGCAGGCCGCAGTATTCCGGTAGCGCAAGGTGTGGACGTACCATTCGCAAAAGCTGCTGGCACACCGCCTGACTTTATCCATGGTGCCGATGGTCTGGGAAATCTGCCAAGCCGTATCGACGTCGGTGGCAAAGCAGAAGTCGAAAGCGCCGCAGAATTCATCGTCAAAATGGCACGTCAGCATCCGGGTGAAATCACCCTGGTCGCGGTAGGTCCGCTCGGCAATCTGGGTCTGGCACTGAAGATGGAGCCGCAATTACCTAAGCTGCTGAAAAAAGTCGTACTGATGGCTGGTGCTGTTGACGAACCAGGCAACGTATCGCCGGTCGCCGAAGCCAACGTCTGGAATGATCCTGATGCCGCCGATCTGGTATTTACTGCAGGCTGGGATCTGACCATGGTCGGTCTGGACGTCACCCACCGCGTAGTATTGCCATCGAGCTTCTTCGCCCGCCTGGCAGCACAGCATCAGCACATCGCGATGGACACACTGTCACATGCGGTGAATTTCTATGCAAACTTCTACCAAAGCATCCGTCCTGACCTCGGTCATGCCTGCTATGGTCATGACGTACTAGCGTTTGTGTGGCTGGTCGCGCCAGAGATATTCGAAACGCAATCCGGCCGTGTCCGTGTCGCCAAAGAGGGTATAGGCAATGGCCAGACCATGATGGCAAAACTCGCGATTCCTTACCCGCAACCGGGCTGGGAAATCAGCAAGCCAGAGACCCGCGTCTGCATGAAAGTCGATGCCGATGCCTGCGCTACATTGATCGATGCAACCTTGTCCGGCAACTGGCTACAACCAGCGCTGAGCAACTAAGGAGAAGCCGTCATGCATATTCAACCAGTTGATTATCGCGATCCGGAAGCCGCAAAAAAATTCACCGAAAGTCTGCACAACACCGGCTTTGGCGTCTTAACCAATCACCCTTTGTCGCAAGATCTGCTCAATACCATTTACAAGGAATGGTATGACTTCTTCCAGACGGATGCGAAGAATAAATACGACTTCGATGCCGAAAAAATGGACGGCTATTTTTCGCCGAAAATTTCTGAAACGGCCAAGGGCAATACCAAACGCGATCTGAAAGAGTTCTATCATATCTACCCGGAAGGTCGTTATCCCGCCGAAGTATCCGATGCAGCACGCCAGTACTACGACCAGGGCAATCAGCTCGCGACCGAACTGCTGCAATGGGTAGAGGATCACACGCCAGCCGACATCAAAGCCAAGTACTCCATGCCACTGTCCGATATGATTACCGACAGTGACCTGACTTTGCTGCGCGTATTGCACTATCCGCCTTTGCGCGGCGATGAAGAACCGGATGCGGTGCGCGCTGCAGCACATGGCGACATCAATCTGCTAACCGTATTGCCAGCTGCGACGCAGGCGGGCTTGCAGGTATTGGGCAAAGACGACACATGGCATGATGTGCCCTGCGATTTTGGTATGCTGATCGTGAACATCGGCGACATGCTCGATGAAGCGTCGCAGGGTTACTACCCGTCGACTATTCATCGCGTCCTGAACCCGACTGGAGAAGAAGCGAAAAAATCACGTATTTCTTTGCCGCTGTTCCTGCATCCGCGTCCCGACGTGGTGCTGTCGGAACGTCACACCTCCGGTAGCTATTTGCAAGAACGACTGAAAGAACTCGGCGTTAAGAAATAAAGTTTTAGAGAATTTCAAAACGATCCCGCTTTATTCATGCGCCTCTCCAGCCATTTTCGGTCTGGAAGCCGCACCGGATAAGCGGGATTGATTTTAAAATGATGATGAATCGATCTGCCTGGTCTGGCTATTCTGCTCAGACACTTTACCTCCAAAGAGAATCCGTATGACAACCCAAGACCTCACGCAACACCTGATCGCCGAAGCCCATCAAGCCCGCGAACGCGCCTACGCGCCCTACTCCAAGTTTAAAGTCGGTGCCGCGGTACAAACCAAAGACGGCAAAATTTTTCGCGGCTGTAATGTCGAGAACGCATCCTACGGCCTGTGTAATTGCGCCGAGCGCACCGCGCTGTTCAGTGCCATCGCAGCCGGCTATCGCCCCGGTGATTTCGCAGCAATTGCTGTCACGGGCGATACCGACGGCCCGATCGCCCCCTGCGGTGCCTGCCGCCAGGTCATCATCGAACTCGGCGGACCGACATTAGCTGTCGTGCTGACCAATATCAAAGGTGACATCAAACACACGACCGCCGGTGCACAATTGCCGGATGCGTTTTATCTGGAGCCGGACGCCAATTGAGCCATCTCAATCCCAAAAAACTCCTGCTCAGCAAATGGACTGCGGCTAAGCCTGAGAACAAAGAAAAGCATTTTATTGTGACTAAGCTCATTGAGCCGGAGACGCCAGATACTCCGGATAAGCCATGTGAGCTGATCATAATCGAAGCAGTTCACTCCGGGAATAGCCGCACCATTCCCTGGAAGGAATTGACAGACACCACCAAATGGCTGCAGGGCTGGAAATAACAGCATCTGAAAAGTGACCAGGCTACCACGGTCATTGTGTGACAAGCTGGCACGGCGGCGATACAAATCACCAACGCAAGGGTTTGAGGTTTTCCGGTATGCTATGCGCTGTTTTCCCCATGCCACAATAATTCCTTCAGGAGATTGTTATGCAGAATCAACAGGATTTCGATAGTCTGGTCGGTAAGTCAAAACTGGCTGAGGGCGTTGATCGCCGCAGCTTCATTCAGACCGCCGTCGGTGTCGGCTTTGCCGCCGCTGCTTTACCCGTCATGGCGCAAACCATGATCAAGACCGACACCAACGGATTGACCGCTGGTGTCGTTGTACTAGAAATCAACGGGCAAAAAGTGCCTGTCTATCGCGCACAACCTGAGGGCAAAACCAATCTGCCTGTGGTTCTCGTGATCTCTGAAATTTTCGGTGTCCACGAACACATCGCCGATGTCGCGCGCCGCTTCGCTAAGCTCGGCTACCTCGCTCTGGCACCCGAATTATTCGTCCGCCAGGGCGATGCCAGCAAGTACCCGAACATCGGTGAACTGATTAAAGAAGTTGTCTCCAAGGTGCCCGATGCCCAGGTCATGTCCGACCTCGATGCCATAGTTGCCTGGGCCAAGACCAACGGCGGCAATACCAGCAAACTGGCAATCACTGGCTTCTGCTGGGGTGGTCGCATTACCTGGATGTATGCCGCTCATAATCCCGGCGTCAAAGCCGGTGTCGCCTGGTATGGCCGCCTGGTTGGTGAGCCTACACCGCTCTCCCCAAGCAACCCTGTTGACATCGCAGCGGGCTTGAAAGTGCCCGTGCTCGGCCTGTACGGCGCGAAAGATACCGGCATCAACGCCGAGTCGATTTTCAAGATGGAAGTGGAACTCAAAAAAGGTAATAGCAAATCCACATTCAAAGTCTACGAAAATTCCGGCCATGCTTTCCACGCTGACTATCGTCCTAGTTATGTCGAAGCAGATGCTAAAGACGGCTGGACTCGTTGCGTCGCCTGGTTTAAAGAAAACGGCGTGGTGTAAGTCTCACCCGATTCAACATACTGACCGCCAAACAGCTTCCTGATCAGCGCCCTATCCGGTCCGAGCAGACTCAGACCGGATAAATTCCCTCCCCCGCACGAGCTGCGACCAAACGAATACCCACTTCAGTCTAGTCACCAAGAGGACTCAGCATGTCATCACTAGAACTCAAAATTCCACCGCCCTTACTCGCATTGGCAATAGGTTTTGGCATGAGCTTGCTAGCGCGCGTGCTACCGGTAATCGAATTACCATATCCACTCAGATTGATACTCTGCCTCGCTATCGCCAGCATTGGCGGCGTCTACAGTCTCGCTGGCGCCATCGCTTTCCGCGCAGCGAAAACCACCGTCAATCCGATGACACCCGAAAAGACTTCGTCACTGGTACAAAGCGGCATCTACAATCTAACCCGCAACCCTATGTACGTCGGATTATTCCTCGTGCTGTGTGGCTGGACTGTATTTCTGATGTCACCGCTGGTGGCAATTGGTCCGGCTGGCTTTATGCTCTGGATCAAACACTTCCAGATCGCGCCGGAAGAGCGGGCGCTGACGGAATTGTTTGGTGAGGAGTATGTGAAATATAAACTACGGGTTAGGGCTTGGTTTTAGAAATTCTAGGATCAAAATAGATACTAAATCTATGAGCTGTAGGAATTAACTAAAACGGCGAGACGAGGTTTAGTTTCGACCCAATATTTTCAGAGCAGGTGCAACGATAGAAAATTCTGTAAGTTTTGTGTTAACAACATGACTATGTGTCTCCACTCCGTATCTGGTCGTTAACGTCATTTTTGTGCTGGCGTTTTCCACTACTCCAATCAAATTATTTTTAAGCTTAGCAGAAGCGATCCTCCGATCTCATATGAAGCTTGATGGGATAAAAAATCGGTATTATCTGGCAGCGTATGTGGGTAGTAATTTGCAGAAAACCTCACTCTGTGTTTTAATTTGCAACCCAGTTGCAAGCGCATGGCTTGCATTGATGATTCGAGGTTCAAAATTCACTCCACGTTGTTATCCATTTTATTCGCCACGACGATTGCTGGCGTGCTGAGCATTAGTGCTGCGGCTATTTTTTCGTTCTCGCTGTTATCCAAAATGGTCGAACGTATGGTCAGCCTGTCGGTCGGCATTATGCTGTCGACCTCGCTGTTGCATGCGCTACCTGAGGCGTTTGAATCGGGTGCCGATCCGCGTACTTTGTTTGCGTGTTTGCTGGGCGGTTTGCTGGCGTTTTTCTTACTCGAAAAATTTGCGATCCTGCGGCATTCGCATCATCACGAAGGTGACGGACATCATCACGAGCATGGTCATGATGCACATGAGGCGGGTAAAGCAGGCTGGATGATACTGGTCGGTGACGGCTTGCATAATTTTACCGATGGGATTTTGATTGCCGCTGCATTTTTGGCTGATCCTAAGCTAGGTCTGGTAACTGGTCTGGCGATTATCGCGCATGAGATTCCGCAAGAAATTGGCGATTTTATCGTGTTGCTGAATGCGGGTTTTTCGCGTACCCGTGCCTATATGTACAACCTGATTTGTAGTCTGATGGCGGTGGTTGGCGGCGTGCTGGGTTTTTATATGCTGGAGGGCGCGAGCAATCTGCTGCCGTACGTGCTGGTGTTTGCTTCGTCAGGCTTTATTTATATTGCGGTAAGCGACCTGATGCCGCAAATGCAGCGTCGTGCGACCTTGCGTGAGACGATTCCACAAATACTATTAATCGCACTGGGCGTCGCTCTGGTGTTATTCGTTACGAGTCACAGAGGCTGATATGAGCAGAAAAATCGCGGGATATGGATGGTTGCCAGACTTACCGGATCATCGCGATCATAGCTTCGATCTGCCACCGGATTATCTGCACCACTTACCAACTAAGATTGACCTACGTCCGCACTGCCCCAGCGTGTTTGATCAAGGCGAGCGCATCGGTAGTTGTACGGCAAATGCGGTATGTAACGCCTTTCGCTTTAATCTGATGAAGCAGGGGATGCAACGTCCGTTCATGCCGTCCCGCCTGTTCTTGCATTACAACGCCCGGGTGATGATAGGAACAGAACGCCAAAATCACGGTGCGCAGATTCGCGATGCAATCAAGAGCATCGCCAAGCAGGGCGTTTGTCGTGAAACTAGCTGGCCGTACGTCGCGAAGAAGTATGCGACCAAACCGCCGCGCACTGCCTATGACGAAGCACTGGATCATCAGGCAATCTGCTACCAGCGCTTGCAGCAAAAACTCGATCATTTAAAAGTCTGTCTGGCGACGGGTCATCCGTTTGTGTTCGGACTAACCTTGTACGAGGGTTTTGAATCCGACAAGATGGCGGCATCCGGCGTGCTGCAGATGCCGAAAAAAAATGAGGGACTGGTCGGTGGTCATTCGGTATTAGCGGTCGGTTATGATGATAAGAGCGAGCGCTTTATTGTGATGAATTCGTGGGGGCCGCAATGGGGAAAGCAGGGATTTTTTACCGTGCCTTATGCTTACTTGCTGGAGTCAAACTTGGCAGCAGATTTCTGGACCATACGCGCAGTCGAAGGATAATGTGACGCCATCAGGATCACACGATACTTTTGATATCACCTATCAGAAATAATATACTCCCACCCTGTATATTTTCGCATCGCAGGTAAAACATGCGGAATTAAGCATATTTTACAAAAAAAGAGGGGAGTATCTGTATTTAACTATTTATTTGTTTGTTCACATCAGCCGCTTTATGCGGATTATCCCTCAGCACCGGTGACGTAGGGACGCGCTGGCTCCGAGCACCATTCGCTCCATGATCCCGGATATAACGCCGCACCGCTTAAACCGGCAACCTCAAGCGCCAGCAGGTTATGGCAAGCCGTTACCCCGGAGCCGCATTGCATAATCGATTTAGCCGCATCCGGCACAATCGCAGCCCACTCCGCCCGCAATTCCTCGGCTGATTTAAAGCGGCCATCTGGCTGAAGATTATCTTTGAAGAAGCGATTTTTAGCGCCGGGAATATGACCGCCAATCGGATCAATCGTTTCATTCTCACCTCGAAACCGATCCGCAGCCCGAGCATCCACCAGCGTGCGTGCCGAGGTGGCGAGATTGGCCAGTACGTCACCGACGCTGACCTGGTTGACCAGGCTGGCAGACGCGCTGATATTGCCCCGACCTCCATCAGCAACTTTCTCCGTCAGTGACAAACCCGCTGCCTGCCAGGCCGGGATGCCACCATCCAGCACCGCAACGGACCGGTGACCAACCCAGCGCAACATCCACCACAGACGCGCTGAGAACATACCGCCGTGTGCATCATATGCAATGACCTGAGTCGAATGATCGATTCCCCATGAGCGTAAAGCGCGGATAAAATCTTCTTTAGCAGGCAAAGGGTGGCGCCCGTGAAAAGCACCGTTTGACGAGGTTTTAGCACCAGACAACTGGCTGTCGAGGTGAGCGAACTGGGCGCGCGGCAGATGGCCCGTGTCATACGCTTTTTTACCGGCATGCGTGTCCATCAGATCATGGCGGCAATCGAGAATGACCCAGCGCTGGTCATCGATGTGGGCAGCTAAATCACTTGCAGAGATCAGAGTCGTGTACATAGTTTCCTTTATCTGAATAACTGACGAAAAATGCTTACAACACCAAATGCCCTCTGTAGAAAACACGGATGACAGAACATTCATGCGTAAGGTGCGATGCCCGCGCCACCGAACGAAAGCTTGCTATTCCGAGGCAATCGGATCGTTAGGAAGAACCGGTTTGTTACGACTATTATAAAACGTTGCGATCAGGCCGCTACTCAATATGACGGCGATACCACACCAGCTTAACCAGCTTAGCTGATCATGCCACAGCATCACATCCCAGATACTGGAGAACACAATACCGACATATTGCAGATTCGCGACTACCAGCGTGTTTCCAAGGCGATAGGCCCTCGTCATCGCCATTTGCGCCGATGCCGCAGTGACACCAATGACCAACAATAACAGTAAACCTTTGAGCTTGTGGGGATGCCAGCCGGATGCCAGCGAATGATCGGATAAACCACCCGTAAGCAAGGCGCCGAGCACACCGGCTACTGCACAGGTTGCAGAAAAATAAAACACAACACGGTACTCCGGCTCCCCCATCAAACCCATCTGACGCACCTGCATATACGCGAGTGCAGCCAGCATGCCAGAAACCAGGGCAACCACACCACCCAGCATCTGATCAGCATGCATACTCGGTCGCAATAACAAAATCACGCCGACGAATCCCAGAGTCACGGCACCTACCAGACCCCATTCGATACGGCGATTGCCATTACCGTCACGTGCGGCTTTAAACCAGGCCGTTGTGAACAAAAAAACGGCAATCCAGACCGGTGACATGTAATTCAGGGTAACCGCCATCGCCAGCGACAGGCGACTGATTGAATAAAACCATAACCACAATGCCAGCACGCCAATTGCTCCGCGCCATAGATGATGTCCTGGCATCGACGTGCGCAAGCTACCGCCCTGTACACGGATCAGGATAAAAATCATCAGCATGCCAATCGCACCGCGATAAGCAACGATCTCTGAAGTTGAATACGTATCCGAGGCGAGCTTCACGCAAACACCCATGATAGAAAACAAGAAGCTGGCTACCAGCATCCAAAGTGACTGCATCGTTTTTCTCAAAAAAATAAGGGGAGCTATTTCGCTCCCCTATTATGCAGGTAATCGATTGACGTCTTCATTTAGGTAACTAAGCTAACTAAGCTAAGTAACTTAGTTGAATAACTTAGTTTGAATAACTTAGCTACATAGCAAAGTAGCATAACTAAGTTACATAACCGACTGACGCAACTGAGGTAATTTTATCCTGCGGCTAAAACTGCATTCTGCGTCGATACCACTCATGGAAATGCTGCATACCATCTTCCATCGGTGATTGATACGGGCCGACTTCACTGACACCGCGATCCATCAGAATCTTGCGACCGGCATCCATGCGCAAAGCGATCTCATCATCTTCAATGCAGGTTTCCATATAGGCGGCACGCTCGGCTTCGATAAATTCGCGCTCGAACAGAACAATTTCTTCAGGATAGTAAAACTCAACCACATTGCGCGTCTTGCCCGTCGCAGTCGGCCATAAGGTCGACACTACCAGGACATGGGGATACCATTCGACCATGATATTCGGGTACAGCGTCAGCCAGATCGCGCCGTATTTTGGCGTCTCGCCGTTACGGAATTTCAACACTTGTTCTTGCCAGGCCTGATACGTAGCGGAGCCAGATTTCAAGAGTCCGTTATTCACACCAACCGTCTGCACGCTGTAGTCTTCGCCAAATTCCCAACGCAAATCATCGCAGGTGACAAAACTGCCTAAGCCAGGATGAAAAGGCTCTACGTGATAATCCTCAAGATACACTTCGATGAAGGTCTTCCAGTTGTAATCACATTCATGAACTTCAACATGATCCAGCATATAACCGGTGAAATCGAGGTCTTTGGTGACGCTGAGCTGCCCCATTTTTTCCATCACGTTATAACCGTTTTGCTCGAACAGTAAACCGTTCCAGTTTTGCAAAGGTGTACGCGATAGATTCAGGCAAGGCGTGTCGTCGAAATGCGGCGCGCCGATCAACTCCCCTTTGAGGTCATAAGTCCAGCGATGCAGCGGGCAGACAATATGATTGGTATTGCCGCGACCGTTGAACATCAATGCCTGGCGATGGCGGCAGACGTTGGACATGAGCTCAATACCAGTAGCCCCCTCGGCATTGCGAACAAGCATGCGACCCTCGTTCTCGGCAGCGAGCGTGGCAAAGTCGCCGACGTTGGGCACCATCAATTCATGACCGACATAACGCGGGCCAGACTGGAAAAGTTGTTTGATCTCCCGTTGCAATAAGGATTGATCAAAATACACGTGAACAGGAAGTTGCGCGTCAGAGCGCGCGAGTTTGGAAAAAGAAGCCAGATCGGACATCCCTACCCCCCAAATTAATTTGCACCAACCTAAAGGAGAAAGAATCCACAAAAACCTGCTTTTAACTGCATATCGCGGTCAGTTGCGACAATATTCAGGCAAAAGCTCACACAAAAAGAATGAAGAGGAAATTTTGGACAAGACCGCGGATTATACCTGAATCAGCTGCACTGGGTAGCTACCGTGCGGCGATTGCCGTTATGCCGGCTCAAATCTTTACTCACGGACTGTTGTCAGCAGCCGACATATTTGCCTCAAAATTAACGCAAATGCATTTTTAGTAATCTTCGTCTAATTTTTTTGATCGCATCGACTTGTCTGTCATGCGCCGTGACATTTTTTTAATCCTCCCCATGAGGCAAGCTTGCCCTAATTGAATTTCCCTCTCAACGCCAAGGATGCTGCAGTGCACAGCGGCCATTATTTTTGCTGCGTCGCAGCTTGCTTATGAAATAGGCAAAACCTAGCCTGAGTTACTTCAAAGTCTGCGAATACGTGGACAGGCAGTGATGGGTAGTTCAATTTCTTTGGACGAGCTATCTATCTCATAGTGCGTTTTTTGCAGTTTTGTAACGACCAGAATAACCAATAAAAACAGTGTGGAGAGCACGGCACATTGGTAGAACTTGGTCGGCACATGCTACAAAAAGTTCGTATCGTAACTAACAAGGAAAGGAGGCACAGTAAAGGACACGACGCGGTCCTGCTTCATTTTGGCTATGTGAAAAAAATAATTTAAGAGACAAAAAAATGAACAAATCCTTCGTAAAAAAAATCTGCGCTTTACTGATTACTTTGACGGTGTTACCCGCACCTTCATGGGCCACCGGCTATACGGAAACAAAATATCCTATCGTGCTGGCACATGGTCTGTTTGGATTCGACAATATCGGTCCGGTTGAATATTGGTATGGCATTCCGGCAGCCCTGCGCTCCGATGGCGCCAAAGTCTATGCGACACAAGTCTCCGCAGCGAACAGCACGGAAGTTCGCGGAGAACAATTGCTGACGCAAGTGAAACAAATCATCGCGGTCACCGGCAAAGCAAAAGTCAATCTGATCGGACACAGTCATGGCGGCCCGACAGCTCGCTACGTCGCCTCGGTACGCCCCGACCTGATCGCATCTGTGACATCCGTAGGTGGTGTCAATCGCGGCTCTAAAGTTGCCGATCTGTTGCTGGGTATTGCACCGGATGGTTCGTTGTCTAACGCAGTCATTGTATCGATCACAAATGGTCTGGCAACCGTGATTAACTTCCTCTCCGGCGGCAAAGGCTTAACTCAGGATTCGCTGGCAGCAGCAAAATCACTGAGCACCGCTGGCTCACTGAAGTTCAATGTAGCGCATCCGGAGGGCATTCCGACCAGCAGTTGTGGTGAGGGGGCATATCAGGTAAATGGTGTGTCGTATTTCTCATGGAGTGGCGCACAAGCTTATACCAATGTACTGGACATCATCGACCCTGCCCTCGCATTAACATCACTGGCATTTGGCGGTGCAAAAAATGACGGCCTCGTCGCAAGTTGCTCGGCGCATCTGGGCAAAGTCATCCGCGATGATTATGCGATGAACCATCTGGATGAAGTCAATCAGACAGTAGGACTGGTCAATATCTTTGAAACCAATCCAGTAACGATTTACCGCCAGCATGCAAATCGCCTGAAGAATCAAGGACTGTAATTAGATCCGGACAAAATCAAACCCGATCAACGCTAATACAGCAGAAACAAATCATCACGATTTTTTTAAGAATGTCATGACTATCAAAAAACGTTCTGCAGTATTTGCAGGAATCATCGTGTTAGGCGCAGCGGTACTGGTTGCCGCTGCTTTTTTTGCCTTATCAGCCTCTCAACACAACGAGAATTCCGGCGATGCGCTATCCGGCAAGGATCCTTTTGCTTTCGTACGATCAATGGAGGGCACAGTACCAGACGGACAGATCAGACAAGCCGATGGCGATACATTGATTGTAGATAATGCCTTGCGTCGCTTATTTGACTATTACCTGGCCGCTGTAGGTGAAAAATCTCTCGATGCGATTCGCACGGAGATAGAAAAAGAACTGGATGCGAAACTGAGTCAACATGCCGCGACTCAGGCAAAAAATTTATTGGGCCGCTATCTCGATTACAAACGGGAATTAGCCGACATAGAAAAAAAACCTCCGTCAACCAGCCCTACGCCAGGAACGAACTCTGCAACTAGCGCCATCAAAGCGCGGCTGGCGATCATGCAGCAAACCCGTCAGCGCTATTTTAGCGAGAAGGAAAATCAGGCTTTTTTTGCGTTCGATGATGCTTACGATACCGACGCGATTGCACGTATGGACATTAGCGACGACCAGCGTTTGAGCGATGCACAAAAAAAGCAAAAATTGCAAACTCTTGATGCTGCCATGCCAGCCAGTTTACGTGCCGAAAAAGAAGCGCCATATCAGGTAATCCGCTTAGAGGAAAACGTCGCAAAGATGCGCGCACAAGGTGCCAGCGACGACGAGGTTTACCGCATGCGCGCCGCAGCCACGACACCGGAGGCGGCTGCCCGGCTGGCAGAACTGGACAGGGAAGATGCACAATGGAAAACCCGTATTGCCAACTATCTGAATGAACGCAGCAAGATCTTAAGCGACGCTGCGAATAAACCTGCAACAGAACAAATCGCAGCGCTCCAGCAAATCAGAAACCAAATGTTTGATAGCAATGAACAAAAGCGTCTAGCCGCTTACGAGTGAATATTGGTATCATCGTATGGCATGGTGCCAGCGTAATCCGTGTGACAGGGATGCTGGTCCATACAAAAAATGGAGTATCCGTCTTTTACTCAATCCAGTCGCTTTGGAGGACGCATGCAAGACCAGCGGCCTCATTATAAGTGCCGCACCTTTCGGTACAGAGCATATGGTTTCGCCAAACTGATCACGCGCTGAGCTTGCTGCCGCGCCAGACAAGCGCCCAAGCCGATGAGAATGCGGCACCACTTTCAAGGCACCGTCTCCCTCCCCGCAATCGTCAATATGCAGCCGCACTGCCACCAATTGCTCCAGCACGGCTATAGGTGGCTGGACAAAATAACGGCCCTCCTTCTCGGACCATCCTGTCAATTCTGGATGATCAACTTTTTCTGCAACGGGAATACTCAGATCCTGATGTAATGGCACCAACCAATTCTGGTCCAGAGATTTTTCAAAGTAGGTACATTGAACAGCAACCGGGTCAAGCGGCAGTAACGGCGCAAGCTGTTCATGTTGTGCCATACGTTTTGCCAGGTCCGCACACCATGGCATTTCAAGTAGTTGGCGAGTTCCAGCACCTTGATAACGCAGGCGGGCTACTTGATGTTCAATGTCATCAATCGCACCTGCAGCAAACAAAACTTCAGACAAGCAGTATCCCTGATCAAGCAATGATTTTGATAACATAAAAAAGGAAAATTTGAGCTGGCATGACCAACAGAACGAACTGATTGTTCATGGAAATTGGAAGCTTATTAAGAGAGGGAAGGAGGGGAAATGGATAACTACAGACTCTTAGACGTCTGCTTTATTCGCTCAACGCTGTCTCTGGCTCAGGCGTCTGCTCAAGCGCTTCCATCAAGGCACGATCAACGACCTTATCCAGCATCAGAATTTGAGCGCGCTGCTCACGGAAGGTTTGCTCCAGCTCCTGAGCAGACACTGAGAATGATTTTTCTTTTTGGTTGGTAGTGAAGATGAACAAACTGCGCATAGGACTAACCCATGCGAGTCTTACCCTGTTGGTGTTGCCATCTTTTTTGGTCAGCTGTAACCAGACACCTCTTTCGAGATTGGCGACCACCTCAGCATAATCATCTTCACCCGGCTCGGTATTAGGAATGCCATCGATCTCTGCTACCTCGGCAGCATTTGCCTCTGCTTGAGCTTGGGCCTCAGCTTGGGCACGTTTTTCGAGCCGGCGTTCAGCTGCCAATTGCGCTGCTTCTACCGCGATTTCAATCTGACGTTCTGGTGACAATTCCAGAGGTGCCCTGACAATCGAGGCATGACACTCGGCTAATTCGGCAAAAAATTGTGCCCGGTCTGCATCGTCCCATTTGATCAGGCTCAACCATTTATTCAATCGGGCCAAAATTGCCGGTAACCGGTTCAACAATTCCTGACGCTGAGGCAAGGTGATTTTTGGCTGGCAACTCCAGATCAAATCATCCATCGTCTTGATCGCATCAGCGACTGCATGCGGCTTTTGTTCTTGGACGCTATAGGCAAGCGTCAGTACTTTGGTCCAGCGATTTTCAAGGAAGGTTTCGACAAAAGCGACCACTTCGCCCGTGCCAACACGCATGGCAACCTCGTTAGTCGCAGCGATGTTCGCTTGCTTGATCCGTTCTTTTTGGAGCGCACGCTGAATCGGCTCTTGCAATGCCTTAGTACTGGCCTCTTCTTCTTTTGCGACAAAACTTTCGAGATCTGACACAACCTCGTCAAACAGCGTCATCTGCTGATCGAATTCGTTTTGCACACGACTGACATTACGTTGCATCGTCTGGAACAAAGGATCTTCCTGACCTTTGCTCTGATCTACCGCGACGCTGTATTGCGTCAGCAAGTCAATCAGGCGACGCGCCGGATGAGCTTCCTGGAAAAAGAACTCCTTATCCATCAAGGCCGCTTTTAATACCGGGATTTGCAGCACACCGATCAGTTCCTTGATCTGCGTCGGAATAGTCTGATTATGAAAAACGGTATCAAATATTTTTGACAGTAAATCGAGTGTCGTTTTCTCTACACTGCTATTCGCCAACTCCGGCATCTGCTCGCGCATTTGCGATAAGCGCATTACATCCTGCGCGCCTGCGACAAACTGACGCAACGCCATGCCTTTTTGCAAATCAGCTAAATAATGGAACAGGCGGGTATCGGTTACCTGAGAAGGAGCATCGGCATACTCTGGCTGGTGGAATTGAGAATGACTAAAGCGACCATATTGCTCATTACCGTCTTGCGGATCAGATGCGTCATTGGCAGCACGTCCAGATGGTGATCCGTTGGGATTCTTTCGGGAGAAAATGTCTTTCAGCTTTTGTTTGACGTCAGTTTTCTCGACGGGATTGCTCTCGTTATTTTGCGTCTTTTTAATACGATACGATTCATGCAGATCCGGCAATACACCCTGACGCACCAGAAACTCATTCAGCGATTGCAGGATCGGCGACAGATCAAATAAAATTTCTGCGCGCAACAACGGCAAAATCAGCGGATGAGCTTCAGCATCGGGATTGAATTCACACCAGGCAGCATGCAGGGAGCGTAAAAAAATCTCGGGCCGGAAAGGATTCTGTGCAGTGCTCAGGCTATCGACTTCCAGCACACTGGCAAGACGCATATTCAGCGCTGCCAGTTGCTCGGCGCTCGCCAGTTCCAGGCTGCGGCTAGCACGACCCATTGCCAGCTTATTGTCCATTTCTTCATATGACACCAAGGTCAGGGCAACATCTGCGGTCTGGGCACTCGGCGTCTTTGGCTTGCTCGATAACTGAAGTGCTTGTAATTCTTTACGAAACGCCGCTTCTATACCAGCGGAGCTCAGATAATAGAAAGCATACCCATTATTTTTCAGTAACTGAGCGGAGTTGAAACTCAGATTAGCTTCACGCGCATCACTGACCTGTTCGGAAGCCGCAAAAAATGCATTCGACAAACGCGCAGAAAACGCGTCTAGCTGCGCTACTACCAGATGAGTCGCCTGCGGAATCAGCGCACGTAACATCTCCGCACGCGCTAGGGGTGCTTTCTGAGCTGGGCGGTGATCGGGCGACTGGGCAGACATGATGGTTTTAGGTCAATTGGCTTGGTTTGGCTTAACTTAAGGTAACGCTTATTGCTAATGCTTTCTGCGATGTTGATGACAAGACAATAAGAAGCGAATAGTGCTTAAAATAAAGTTTACCGAGTTTAATGCTTTATTAAAATGTAACCAACAAAAATGCGCAAAAGAAACCAACTTGTTTGCACTATAGGCGATTAATTTCCATGTGGAAATGTTTGAAACGCAATTTACGTCACTTTTTTGCACAAATTTTGTTACCAGATGCGACAAAAAAGGCAGTTCTCGTCAGCTCACATTTTAAATCAGCTCATCAGCTCAATAGTAAGGACGGGATTAAGCACATGAGTAAGTAAAAATTAAATACAAAACAGCATCACCAGATACTTCCGGCTCTTAGCAACAGAAGCTTAGTAACGAGAGCTTAACAACAAAAATATTGCCAAAATCCCTGGCAAAAAATAGTAATCCTCATTTATCGGCAAGCTTTGCACTAAAATGCAGGGTTAATCTTAATTTGCATCTGCTATTTATATGCCAAAAAAATCGTCAGGCACCGGTCAGCCAGAATCATTTGAAGCCGCCATGTCAGAACTCTCTGAACTGGTCGCGCAAATGGAAGCTGGCGAATTGCCGCTAGAAGCTTCTGTAAGTGCTTACCAACGTGGTTCGGAGCTGATTAAATACTGCGCCAGCCAGCTGGACAAAGTCGAGCAGCAAGTCAAAGTCTTAGAAGCCGGTATGCTGAAACCTTTTTCCGCTGACAGCAACGACGAGGCCAACTCATGAGCCATGCGGATCTGAATCAGGATTTTCGCCATTGGATGACATCCACCCAGCAGCAATGTGAAGAGGCATTAGCATTCTTCCTGCCAGCCGGCGATGTCATTCCGGCCAAACTGCATGAGGCAATGCGGTATGCGGCGCTGGACGGTGGCAAACGCGTGCGACCACTGCTGGTATTTGCCGCAGGCCGCTTGTTCGATGCCCCTGCTGAGGTATTGGCAAGAGCGGCATGCGCGTTAGAGATGATTCACGCTTACTCGCTAGTACATGACGACATGCCCTGCATGGATGATGATGCCCTGCGCCGCGGCAAACCTACAGTCCATGTTAAATACGACGAAGCAACCGCCCTGCTGGTAGGCGATGCATTGCAAGCCCAGGCATTTCTAGTACTCTCGGAAGGCGAAGGCGATCCTGCAGCACGTTTAGCAATGCTACGTTTGTTAGCACAGGCAGCAGGATCAACCGGCATGTGCGGCGGTCAGGCAATCGATCTGGCCAGCGTCGGCTTAGCGCTGACGATAGAGCAATTAGAGCAGATGCATCGTTTAAAAACCGGCGCCTTATTGCGTGCCTCGGTCTTGCTCGGTGCGATGAGTGGCAAAACTTTGGATGACGATGAGATCGCGGCACTGGATGCGTATGCGAGTGCCATCGGCCTGGCGTTTCAGGTCGTGGATGATGTGCTCGATGCCACCGCAGACTCGGCAACACTCGGCAAAACCGCAGGCAAAGATGCAGCAGACAACAAACCGACGTATGTATCACTGCTTGGCTTAAGCGCCTCACAGGAACTCGCACAAAAATTATGCAAAGACGCCCACGCAGCGTTATTGCCCTTTGGAGAAAAAGCTCACATGCTGCGCAGCCTCGCAGATCTGATTGTGCAGCGGAAAGCGTAATATGAATTTACTCGATACCATCAATTCCCCGGACGACTTACGCAAACTCTCGCGCTCCCAGCTGAAGCCGCTGGCAGATGAGCTACGACATTTTGTGATTGATTCCGTTTCCAAAACCGGCGGTCACTTGTCATCCAATCTGGGTACCGTAGAACTGACGATTGCTCTGCACTATGTATTCCAGACGCCGGAAGATCGCCTGGTCTGGGACGTCGGCCATCAGACTTATCCACATAAAATCTTGACCGGTCGCCGCGATCGCATGCACACCTTGCGTCAGCTCGACGGTATTTCCGGCTTCCCGCGTCGTGTGGAAAGTGAATACGACACCTTTGGCACGGCCCATTCGTCGACATCGATTTCGGCAGCGCTCGGCATGGCACTCGCAGCAAAAACCAAGGGCGAAGACCGTCATTCGGTAGCGATTATCGGCGATGGTTCGATGACGGCTGGCATGGCGTTTGAGGCTCTCAACAATGCCGGTGTGTACGACGATATTAATTTGCTAGTCATCCTGAACGACAACGACATGTCGATCTCACCGCCGGTCGGTGCGCTGAACCGTTATCTAGCGCGGTTGATGTCAGGTAAATTCTATGCAGCAGCGCGCAACGTGGGTAAATCTGTCCTGCCACCGCCGATGCTGGAGCTAGCAAAACGCTTTGAAGAACATGCAAAAGGCATGATCGTTCCGGCGACGATGTTTGAGGAATTCGGTTTCAATTACATCGGCCCTATCGACGGCCACGACCTCGATTCACTCGTACCAACGTTGCAAAATCTGAAGAACCTCAAAGGTCCGCAATTTCTGCATGTGGTGACCAAAAAAGGCCAGGGTTATAAACTTGCCGAAGCCGATCCGATTCTGTATCACGGCCCGGGCAAGTTCAATCCGGCCGAGGGCATCAAGCCGTCAACCGCTCCGGCCAAACAAACGTATACCCAGGTATTCGGCAACTGGTTATGCGATATGGCCGCCGCCGATCCGCGGCTGGTTGGCATTACACCGGCGATGCGTGAAGGCTCGGGCATGGTTGAGTTCGAACAAAAATTTCCCTCCCGCTATTACGATGTCGGCATCGCCGAACAGCACTCGGTAACGTTCGCCGGTGGTATGGCGTGTGAGGGTTTGAAGCCCGTCGTCGCGATCTATTCGACCTTCTTGCAACGAGCTTATGATCAATTAATCCATGACGTCGCATTACAAAATCTCGACGTCACCTTTGCGCTGGACCGCGCCGGGCTGGTTGGTGCCGACGGGGCGACTCACGCAGGCAATTATGATCTGGCCTATTTGCGGTGTATTCCGAATATGGTGGTCATGGCCGCCTCCGATGAAAACGAATGCCGCCAGATGCTGTCAACTGGCTTCCATTATCCCGGTCCGGCAGCGATCCGCTACCCGCGCGGCGCAGGCGTTGGCGCAGCGATGTCGTCGGAATTGACGACCCTGCCGATCGGCAAAGCGGAGTTACGTCGCCAGGGACAGCGCATCGCGATTCTGGCATTCGGTTCCATGGTTCAGCCTAGCCTGAAAGCAGCGGACAAGCTCGACGCTACGGTCGTCAATATGCGCTTCGTCAAACCATTGGATACAGAGATGCTGGCAAGCATCGCGGCAAGTCATGAGTTCATCGTGACAGTCGAAGAAGGTACCGTGATGGGCGGCGCTGGCTCAGCAGTAGCAGAGGCGATGGCCGAGGCAGGCATCAACAAACCGCTGTTAATTCTTGGCTTGCCTGATCAGTTTGTCGATCACGGTGATCCGGTAATTCTGCTCGCGCAATGTGGCCTGGATGCTCCCGGCATTGAAGCGTCCATCCGCAAAAAATTTGCCCCCGACACACCAAAACTTGTCGTGAACAATTAAAGAGGAAATCCAGCTCGCCAGCAACTTCAGTTCACGCAGACATGCCGCCACACAGGCGCTGTGAAATCTGAAGTTTGAACCGGACATCCACAAAAAAGCCACGCTGCGCTGTTGCAGACGTGGCTTTTTATTTTGATCAGATGCCGTGCCAGCAGTGTATGGACTTAACGGACACTGTAGTGGATTGTCCATATACTCCTCATAAGTATATTGACACACACCTTGAAAACAAAGCGGATCAAGCCAGATTTCAATAAAATAATGGGGAGTATCTTATTAAACGATATTTCAACATTCGTTTAAACATTCATTTAAACAGACATTACCGCATACATCCCGACACCTGTCTCAGCCGCTGACGCAGTAATCCGGCATCTACAATATGCCTTCACGCACGCTCCGCCTACACAGCGATCAGCGCTGCCTTTCCTTTTCCCAGAGGACATCACTCCCACCGGCATAGCGATTCAGGACACGCGACAAAACGAATAAGAGATCTGATAAGCGATTCATGTATTGACGCGGATGCTCATTGATTTGCTCCGCCTTACCGACGCTCACAATCGCACGCTCCGCACGACGGCAAACGGTGCGGCAAACATGCGCAATCGCCGCTGCACGCGAACCACCCGGCAAAATAAAATCCCGCAGCGGCTCCAGATCCGCGTTGTAATGCGCCAGCAAGGCATCCAGACGTTCGACCTGGGCTTCGGTGATCATGGTGTAACCCGGAATGCAGAGCTCACCACCCATATCGAACAAATCATGCTGAATCGATACCAGCGCATGGTGCATTTTTTCTGGCAAATCTTCACATAGCAATACACCAATCTGTGAATTCAGTTCATCCACATCACCCATCGCATGCACACGCAAAGCATCTTTATCAATACGGCTGCCGTCACCTAAGCCGGTAGTACCTGCATCACCGGTGCGGGTGGCAATTTTTGAAAGTCGGTTACCCATGATTACCTATAGCAAGAAGTTTATTCGTTGTTTGATGTCCGCAGGATACGGCATTTTTTTGAGGAACGCATCATAATGGACGACTGAATCCTTTCGGGACCATCGCTATGAACCAGTCCGCCAAACTCGCATCGATTAAAAAACCGCTGCCTGATGCATTATTGCAAGCGCTCAAGGTTCTGCTTGAGGATCGCTGCACTACCTCGCTGGCTGTGCGTGAGCATCATGGACGAGACGAATCTTCCTACGATCCGATGCCGCCCGACGTCGTGGTATATGCCCAGACGACAGACGAAGTCGCAGCAATTGCCCGGCTCTGCCATTATTATCAGATCCCGATGATTCCGTATGGTGCCGGCTCATCACTGGAAGGACATGTCCTCGCCTTGCGCGGCGGCGTCACGATTGATCTGTCGCAAATGAACCGGATGGTTGCCGTCCATGCCGGAGATTTAACCGCAACGGTTCAGGCCGGTGTGACCCGCAAACAACTCAACACCGAGATCAAAGACACCGGTTTATTTTTTCCTATCGACCCTGGTGCCGATGCATCAATCGGCGGAATGGCAGCGACACGCGCCTCCGGTACGAACGCCGTGCGCTATGGCACCATGCGAGAAAACGTGCTGGCGCTGACAGTCGTCACCGCCGATGGCCGCATCATTCAAACCGGCTCACGCGCTAAAAAATCCTCCGCAGGCTACGATCTGACCAGACTGTTCGTCGGTAGCGAGGGAACCTTAGGCATCATCACCGAAGTCACCGTCAGGCTCTACCCTTTGCCGGAGGCGATTTCAGCAGCGGTATGCAGCTTTACCAGCGCTGCCGATGCGGTCAACACCGTGATCCAGACAATACAGATGGGAGTGCCGGTAGCGCGCGTCGAGTTTCTTGATGAAAACGGTGTGCGTGCCATCAATGCATACGACAAACTCAGTTTGCCGGAAAAACCTTTACTGCTTTTTGAATTTCATGGCAGCCAGCACAGCGTGCAGGAACAGGCTGAACTCGTACAAGAGATCGCGGCGAATCACGGTGCAGGTGGCTTTGAATGGGCCACGCATCCGGAAGATCGTTCGCGTCTTTGGGCTGCGCGGCATAATGCCTATTTCGCGCTGCTGCAGCTGCGTCCGGGCGCACGTGCCATCTCGACCGATTGTTGCGTACCGATTTCGCGCCTTGCAGAATGCATACTCGACACCCAGACCGATTGCGAACGCCACGACATCATTTACTCGATTATCGGTCACGTCGGAGATGGTAATTTTCACGTCCTGATGATGATTGACCCACATGATTCGGCCGATGTCGCCAAAGCGGAAGGCATCAACAGCCGCATGGTGACACGCGCTCTTGCCATGGACGGCACATGTACAGGTGAGCACGGCGTGGGCATGCATAAAATGGCATTTCTGATTGAAGAGCATGGTCAGGATGCGATCGACATGATGCGCGCCTTAAAGCAGGCTTTTGATCCGTACAACATCATGAATCCCGGCAAAATCATCCAATGGGACGCAGATATGTCATGCCCGGCAAAAACGCAATGATGAACTCAGATATCAGGCCGAATATGCGTATACCTGTCGTTATAAAGACCAGCGCAAACGGCACCACTAATTTAACCAAAAAACACTAAAACACTAACGACCTACGGACACCAATAATGGCAACACGCTTACCGCCAGTACACGCCTTATCCGCCTTTGAAGCCGCTGCCCGCCACGCCTCATTCGCGGTAGCAGCAGAAGAGCTTTGCATCACTCCCTCTGCCTTATCTCATCGCATCCGTCTGCTGGAAGAACACTTATGTGAGCGTGTGTTTGTCCGAGAAGGTCGCAGCGTCACACTGACCGAATTCGGCCGCCGCTATCTTGATGTGGTACGTACGGCTTTACGAACCTTGTCAGATTTTCCGTTGCCACACAAAGCAATGCAAAAACAGTTGCGCGTCAAAGTCACCTTGCCGCCAACTTTTGCGCGCTATATGTTTATGCCGCGTCTGGCGAGTTTTACTGCATTGCATCCAGACATAGAAATTGAAATTTTTTTGTTCGTCCCGTTATACGATCTGAGCCTGTCAGAAAGCGATGTCGAGATTCGTTTTGGTGCAGGAGAATATCCTAATCTGGTGACAGAAAAATTATTTGTAGAGCCGTCTTTTGCCGTCGCCAGTCCGGCATATTTAAACACGATTCCGGCGATTCAACATCCAGCAGACCTGCAGCATGCCAAGCTATTACGCTCAGCACTAGAACCCTGGCAACCCTGGTTTGAAGTCGCCGGACTGGAATGGCCAGAACCGACCACTGGCTTACGTGTCGACGACCTAGGCTTGCTATTGGAAGCGGTCAAGCACGGCCACGGCATCGGCCTGACGCGCCAGCATTTCGCTCAGGAAATGATAGAACGAGGCGACGTCGTGCGCCTATTCGATACACAACTCGCCACCCCGCCTCATGCCTATTATCTGGTGCACGAAGCTCAGGCGATTATCCGACCTGAAGTCCAGTTATTTATTAACTGGATGCGTCAGACATATCAATCCCCGATGTAGACATGCATGTCGACTGAGGGATTTTTTTCTAGCCATCCGTTGATCGATATTGGCCGGCAATACAAGTATCCCTGCAAACTGGCACAGCCACTCTCGATCAGGAAATCTGCCTGCTGCTGCGTCTCTACGCCCTCCGCAACCACACGCAATCCTAGGTGGCTGGCCATCGATAAAATCGACTGCACAATCGCCGTATCATTCGGATCGCCGGGTGTGTCGTCGACAAAACTTTTATCGATTTTCAGTTCATAGATCGGTAGCTTTTTCAGATAGGCGAGACTCGAATATCCCGTGCCAAAATCATCAATCGAGAACCGCACACCCAATGCCGCCAGAGCATGCATGCGCTCTACGGTTTCTTGCAGATTATGGATCAATAATCCCTCAGTGACTTCCAGCACCAGACGTGCTGCCGGGGCGCCGGTTTCGTTCAATACGGCGATGACTTTATCCACAAAATCGGCTTGTCTGAATTGTTTTGGACTGACATTAATCGATAAGGTCAGCAGCCACCCGGCCTGTTCCAGATGCAGCAATGCCAGGCAACCCTGCAATAACGCCCAGTCACCCAACTGGACAATCATGCCGGATTCTTCTGCAATCGGAATAAACAGAGCCGGAGAAACCGGACCACGTTCGGGATGAACCCAGCGCATCAGTAATTCGGCACCTTCGGGCTTTCCTTCATGATTGACCTGAGCCTGCATCACCATATGCAGTTGCCCCTCATGCAGTGCCTTTGCCAGGTCTCTGGTGAGAATCAGACGCTGCTCGACTTCAGACTGCATGGTCGCCTCAAAGAAGGCAATTTGATTCCGTCCTGCAGCCTTAGCGCGATTCATTGCGGTATCGGCTTCACGCAATAAGTCATCCGTATTTTGTTCTGCCTTTGGTAACAAAGTGACGCCGATACTACAGCCTGAGTTGTATACCTGTCCGTCAATGTCGAAGGGATCCGCGATCGCGGCTCTGATTTTTTCAGCCACCGCCAATGCACTTAATGCGCCCGCACTGATATCACTGGCGATATTCGAAATGACGACCACAAACTCATCGCCGCCAATCCGCGCTACTGTATCAACTTCTCGTAATAAGGACTTTAATCGTTGAGTGACGTGTACCAGCAAAGAATCACCGACGGCATGGCCGCGGGCATCATTGATGTATTTAAAATGATCGAGATCAATAAACAAGACGGCACTGACCAGTCCCGTACGTCGTGCAGTGGCAAGCAAGATATCGAGCCTGTCCATCAGCAGGCGCCGGTTTGGCAAGCCCGTCAGCACGTCAAAATAAGCCAGCTGATATAACTGCTGCTCGGCTTTTTTTCGTTCCGTAATATCACGCTCTACGGCAACCCAATGGCTTGCAGAACCTTTATCGTCTTCCAGTGGAACAACATCCATTTCAACCCAGAATTCTTCGCCAAACTTGGTATATTTGATCAACTCGGCATGCACTGATGCACCGGACTTAAATGCCTCTGCAATTCTGCTCAGCTCCGCCGTCTGTGTGTTCGGCCCGTGCAAGATGCTGGTGGTTTGGCCCAGCACTTCACTTAGGGTATAACCGGTTTTGCGTTCGAACGCATCGTTCACAAAAACAATCTGATGCTCTGCGCCGGATCCCACATCCATAATCAAGACGATGTCATTAAGACGCGCAAGTGCGACCGCGTTTAAGCGCAGCGCCGTATTTGCTGCACGCAAATTCGATTGCTCGACCTTCAGCGAAGTAGCGATTGCCAGTTGCTCCTTCAGTGAGCGCTCAAGACGTTGCAGCAAAACACCGCAAGAAATCGTAATCACCGAACTGATAAAAGTAAAATTCAGTGTGATAACAATCCACTGAATAAATGGCTGGTCATCGTATTTTTCAATATGCAAATTCGCGTTAAAAAAATAACCAATACACAGCATGGATATTGCATTCCAGAACAAGGCGATGACCGCAGGACGAAAACCCACCAATAACGCCGCCATCACAGGAAATGCCATCAAATAGATCTGACTGACCGAGCCGACCGTAAGTAAAAACCAGACGCCTAACAGGTACAGCAGTATCAGTAAATTCCAGGCACGGAAAAGAAATGGCAATTGTGGCTTGAGCCACAACATCCCGACCCAGGCAAGGGCAAACAGATCAATCGCAACGATGGAAAGTAAGCCTTGTTTTAAGGCAAGCAGAATACTGGGAATCGCCGTGACAGCGCCCAAGGCAAATGCGACAAATAGAACGGCGGATAAAACTTGCGCACGCCATTGCTGCATGTCAGTCACGCCTGACTGACCGATCAGGAAGTGATTGCGTATCCATTGCAAGAGAATCGCCAAACTATCCCTCCATCAATCAGGTGAGAGGTGTTTCTGCGCAAAAAAAAAGTGATCCGATCAAGCGTCTGTCGCCAATATGATGACGCTTACTGCGACAAAGAAATTACGACTTACTGGAAAGCATCACTTGGCCGGTACCAACAAAAATATGATCAATATAGTATGCAATAACATTAACAGCGACATTTGGGAAATGCCAGCACTATCTGTCGGATACCGTCTTGCGTTGCCGTGTTTCAGAGACAGCGGAGCTACAAAGAAAAAACAGGGGTAAGCGTTTCCATGAAATACCGATTAATCGATTACAGGATTTTTAGGAATTCTCGCGATTGAATCCGCAAGCAGGATGAGCCTTTCCAAGGCATTTCATGCCAGAAGGCGCGTCCCGCTTACGGTTTCGTATCAATATTCACTCTATGAAGCCTGTTTTTCGCCTGAGCCTTTATGGTTCTGTGCTGAGAGCATTGTTTCTCTATAAAGCCTGTGCATCGCCAAAGCGACAGCAATCCGAATCCACGCATCTCATTGCTTATTTACATAAGTCTAAGCAATTTCCAGCACGCTCCAACGATTCTTCGTTATTTCTAATCAATTCCTAATCAACACTCTTGCCTGCGGATGCACACCACAAGGTGAACCATTGTTCGCGCGTCAGATGAATGCTGGTCGCCTGCGCTGCCTCTTTGATTGCGGCAATACGTCCTGAGCCAGTGAGTACCACGGGCCTGGAAGGATGCTGCAATATCCAGGCAATCGCGACCGTTGACGGCGATACGTGCAACTGCTCTGCAACAGATTGCAAAGCCTGACGTACGCGTACACCGCGCTCACTCTCATCACCAAATAAGCGACCGCCCGCCAGTGCAGACCAGATCATCGGTGCAATGCCCAGACGCTGACACTGGTCGAGTGTGCCGTCATGCAAAGGCGGCAAATGCATCAGGGATAGTTCCACTTGATTCGTCACAAGCGGGAAACGGGATGCCAATAATTCAAACTGCGCCGGGGTAAAATTCGATACGCCAAAATGTCTGACCTTGCCGCTCTTTTGCAAATAATGGAAAGCTTCTGCCATTTCATCTGCATGCATTAATGGATCGGGGCGATGTATCAGCAACAAATCCAGTGTATCAATCTGCATCTGGCGCAAAGAATTTTCCGCAGAAGAAATGATATGTGTACGACTGGTATCGTAGTGCTGTATACGGTGTGCAGGCCGCTGATCTGACACCAGTTTGATACCGCATTTGCTGACGATTTCTATTTTATTGCGCAGATGCGGGGCGATCGCCAGCGCTTCGCCAAACAGCCGCTCGCACTGGTAATTGCCATAGATATCCGCATGGTCCGTCGTGGTGATACCCAACTCCAGTGCCTGCTCAATCAGCGTCACGCGCTGCTGCGGCGTCATATTCCAGTCAGCCAGACGCCATAAGCCCAGTGCAATGCGGGAGAACTGGGAACCTCCGAGAGAAATATTAATCCGTTGCATGTCGTTATCGATCAAAATGTGAATAAAATCCAGGCGCCGTACTACACATATGACTCATATCACGTGTAGGCGCATGTCATCCGGGTCGCCTGGACTACCCTGCGATCTGGCTATACCGTCAGACCGTCTTCCGCAAACATCTTCTTCAGACCACGTAATGCCTGCCGTATTCGCGCCTCATTTTCAATCAGGGCAAAGCGTACGTACTCATCACCATATTCTCCAAAACCGATGCCAGGAGAAACACAGAGACGTGCTTTTTCTAATACCTGCTTTGCAAATTCCAGTGAACCAAGCTGACGATACTGTTCAGGGATATGCGCCCAGATATACATCGAGGCTTTTGGTGTATCGACCATCCAGCCCAGCTCATGCAAGCCCTTCACCAGCACATCACGACGGCGCTGATACTTGTCGCGAATCTCGTTCACGCAGGTCTGATCGCCCTCCAGAGCAGCAATCGCGGCGACCTGTACCGGCGTAAAACTACCATAGTCATGATAGCTCTTAATACGTGCCAGAGCAGCGACCAGTTCTTTGTTCCCGACCATAAAACCAATACGCCAGCCAGCCATGTTATAGCTCTTAGACAGCGTAAAAAATTCAACTGCGACATCACGCGCACCCGGTACCTGCATGATGGATGGCGCTTTCCAGCCATCAAACACGATGTCTGCATAAGCGAGATCGTGGACCACTAAAATACTGTGTTCTTTCGCCAGTTTCACCACACGTTCAAAGAATTCCAGCTCGACACATTGCGCCGTCGGATTCGATGGAAAACCGAAGATCATCATTTTCGGCTTAGGGTAACTTTCACGTATCGCTCGTTCCAGTTCCGCAAAAAAATCGACACCCGGACTCATGCGGATGGAACGGATATCCGCGCCGGCAATGACAGCACCATAAATATGAATCGGGTAGCTGGGATTCGGGACGAGTACCGTATCGCCTTTATCCAGCGTCGCCAGCATGAGATGCGCGAGCCCTTCTTTAGAACCTATCGTGACGATTGCTTCTGAATCAGGATTCAAATCGACGTCATAGCGCGCCTTGTACCAGTGCGCAATCGCACGACGTAAGCGCGGTATGCCTTTGGATGCCGAATAGCCATGCGTATCAGGCCGCTGCGCCACTTCAACCAGTTTGGCAACAATGTGCGCTGGCGTAGCACCATCGGGGTTACCCATCGACATATCGATAATATCCTCGCCACGGCGACGTGCAGCCATCTTGAGTTCGGCAGTGATATTAAAGACGTAAGGGGGAAGACGATTGATACGGGAAAAGGAATAAGCTTGGGAATAACCCCGTCCCGGCGGAGTAACTGTATTTGTCATGATCTCAATTGTACGTAAGCGCCCGGATCCGTCCGAGCGACGTTGAAGCGATTGCTTCGCTGATAATCATAACTAGCGAGATCGATTCCTGCAATGATTTTATGCAGGGTACAAAGCGCCCAAGATACGCTGTGCTTTGGCTCCGGTCACGTCAGGCAAATTCCCTGGCAAACCCAGCATAAACTGCTGCGCCAGCCAGGCAAATGCAAGCGCCTCAACATGATGCGGTGAAACACCCAAATCCTCCGTTGTAGCAAGTGCAGCCGACGACTGGCGAAGGTGTAGTTGCGCCGCGATACGTTGCATTAAATACCGGTTATACGCACCGCCACCGCAGATATAAACGCTGCTGACATCCGGCGCATACGTCAGGATCGCATCGGCTAAGGTCTGCGCAGTGAACTCGCATAAAGTCGCTTGTACATCGACCGCCGGCACCTCAGGGAACGCATGTAATTTTGCATTCATCCATTCCATGCGGAACAGATCACGGCCAGTGCTTTTCGGTGGCATCTGACGTAAAAAATCCTCATCACACAAGGCAGCAAACAAGGCCTCATGTACCTGTCCCTGGCTAGCCCAGTCACCATGGGCGTCGTAGGTTTTTGCCTGATGCTGTGCAATCCAGGCGTCCATCAGAACATTACCCGGGCCGGTATCAAAACCTGTGGTTGAACCATCCGCATGCAGGATACTGATATTGCTAATACCACCGATATTGGCAACCACACGACAATGACCGGAGAGCCCAAAAATAGCCCGGTGAAACGCCGGTACCAGCGGTGCACCCTGCCCTCCTGCGGCAATATCACGGCTACGAAAATCTGCAATCACATCAACCCCGCTCAACTCGGCAAGTAAGGCAGGATTATTCGTCTGCCACGTGTAGCCTAATTCTGGACGATGCCGTATGGTCTGACCGTGCACACCGATTGCACGTACAGCCACCGATTTAGTTACTGATTCAGTTGCTAATTCAGTTGCTAATTCAGTTGCTGCATCAGCTACAAGAGTGAACGTCATCGGATCGCCTGAGAGTTGCTGCTGCAAGTCAGCAACACAGGCCGCGTAGCGTTCTACCAAAGCATTGGCAACCATTGCCTCGCGATGAATTTCGTTTTCACCGGATTGCTGCAAGGCCATCACCTCAGCTCGCAGCGTATCGGAAAACGGCACATAAGAACTTGCCAGCAAGCGCATCGCAGAGTGTTCTCCCGTCGCTGGCAAAATGACCGCAACGCCATCCACACCATCCAGGCTGGTGCCCGACATCAGGCCGATATATAGATTGTTGACTGCGCTGTCTAATTTATTCATTGCTGGCATCTGAAATAGGATTTACGCAACATTGTCCCGGTGCGGCGTAACGACGAAGACCGCAACTTTAGGACGGCGAGGAGCTGGGTGGCTTCGCGTAATTCCGTGAAAAAGAAAAAGGCCGAACATGCAGTTCGGCCCTGTATTGTAATCGCACTGTCACCGCAGACACACTATCTGGATGCGAGCTTCACGGTTTCCGCCATGCGTTCAGGACGTAATAAAGCGAAACGATGGGACATCTCATCGGCCACCGTTTTAAACCGTGGCAAATCCGCACCAGCCAGCGGCGGAGCGCTCGGTACGCTGATCGACATGGGATCACGTGCCTCATTATTGACGCGGAACTCATAGTGTAAATGTGGCCCGGTTGACCAGCCTGTCGTACCGACATAACCGATCACTTCGCCCTGCGCTACCTTGCTGCCTTTGTGAATGCCCGGTGCAAAGCGGCTCATGTGTGCATAGGCTGTGCTGTAATTATTCCAGTGTTTAATCACAACCAGATTACCGTAGCCGCCGCTTGGCCCTGCCGTATCGACAACACCATCACCGGAAGCACGAATAGGCGTGCCCGTTACTGCGGCAAAGTCCACACCTTTATGCGCTTTCCATTGACCGGAAATCGGATGTACGCGCATCGAAAATCCCGATGAGACGCGAGTGAATTCCAATGGCGATTTGAGGAAGGCTTTTTTCAGCGACTTGCCATCAAAGCTATAGTAGCCGCCACTGTTAGGGGACTCGTCAAACCAGACGGATTGAAATATTTTACCGGCATTGCTGAACTCACCGGCCAAGACGCGGCCAGTTTTAACGAACTCGCCGTTTTGCCAGAAAGTCTCATACACCACATTAAAATGATCGCCGCGTTGGAGGTAGCGAAAATCAACATTCGTTTCAAACATGCTGACGATCTGGGTCGCAATATTGTCCGGAATCTGCGCATCATCCGTCGCAGCGAACAAAGAAGAACGGATGTCGCCGGAACGCATCTCCACGCGCTTTTCCAGTTTCGCATTCGTGTCGGACGCGATCAATTTGCCGTTCGCATCGCGGGTAACCGTGATACTGCGCGCTGGTTTGTCATTGTTATCCAGCAAAGTCGCCTGCAGCCACTCCAGTTCGCCCTCGTCGTTCGTCTGGGCTCGTACAGATTTACCGGCGCGCAATTGCATCAGGCTACGGGCCGTCGTATCGGATTTCATGAAATCACTGGCTTCGCTGTCATCAACACCGAGACGCAATAACAAGGCACTCAAGGTATCGCCGCGCAAGACTTTTTCTTCGCGGATGAAATGCTGCTCGTGCTCTTCCAGAGCGGCGATCTGCTCATCGAGCTGAGGCAAAGCGAGTTGTTGGGTAATCTTCTTGACCGGCAGATCAGAAGCGTCAGGTGCCATCGGTGCCACACCGACTGCACCAAAAGCGCACACGGCAAAAAACAATCCGCACACCGAAACGATACGTGAGGTGCGCGTGGTGCCGAACAACAGCCTGCTGCCAGAAGTTAAATGATGGAAATTATCTGATAGACGCATGCAATAAGTTAAAATTAACTGTTTTTACCGACAAAATTCTGATGAATAGCGTTTTGTCGAAGTGATTAATCAGTAAATAATTGCTGCTCATTTAGATCTTCACTTAGTTGTTCATTGAGTGTGAACCAGCGTGTGAACCATCTTTAGCGAAACACAATTATTTATTTGCTATTTTTTAGCTATTTCTGTCTGTACTACTGAATTCTGATGCACTGAAAAGGTCGCGTGATTATATAGCAAAACCCTGGCAATACCTTAGCGAAACCTTTTAAAACGAAACGCCGATTATGGGCTTGCGGTACTCATTCGACTAGCAGTGTTACAAAAAATCGATGTATAAAAAATCAACATGACTTCTACACAAACTAACGCCAACAATCTCAAATCTACTCCGGTCACTCTGCCTTTATCCGATGCGGTACAACATGCGCTGGCCGTGACTAAACGCGGGGTCGATGAACTCCTGATCGAGTCCGAATTCGCCCAGAAACTCGCTCGCAGTGAACAATCTGGCAAGCCTTTGCGCATCAAGCTCGGTCTCGATCCGACTGCACCAGATTTGCACCTTGGCCACACGGTTGTATTGAACAAGATGCGTCAGTTGCAAGATCTGGGCCATAACGTGATTTTTTTGATCGGTGACTTTACCTCCATGATCGGCGATCCATCAGGGCGTAATGCAACTCGTCCGCCGCTGACGCGCGAACAGATCGAAGAAAACGCACAAACCTATTTCAAACAAGCGAGTCTGGTACTCGATCCGGCAAAAACCGAGATTCGCTACAACTCAGAATGGTGCGATCCGCTTGGTGCACGCGGCATGATTCAGTTGTCATCAAAATACACCGTAGCACGCATGATGGAACGCGATGATTTCACCAAGCGTTTTAAAGCAGGCACGCCGATCTCTATTCATGAATTCTTGTATCCTCTAATGCAAGGCTACGATTCCGTTGCGCTGCATTCGGATCTGGAGCTGGGTGGAACGGATCAAAAATTCAACCTCCTGGTTGGCCGCGAATTACAAAAAGATTACGGGCAAGAGCCGCAATGTATCTTGACCATGCCTTTGTTGGAAGGTCTGGACGGTGTCGAAAAAATGTCCAAATCCAAGAACAACTACATCGCGATTACTGAACCGGCCAACACCATGTTCGCCAAAATCATGAGCATCTCCGATACCATGATGTGGCGTTATTACGAGTTGCTATCGTTCTGCTCTCTGGAACAAATTGCCTCCTATAAAAAAGCCGTCGCAGAAGGTCAGAATCCGCGCGATATCAAGGTCGCCATTGCACAAGAAATCGTGACACGCTTCCATTCCCGGCAAGCGGCAGAAGATGCACTGGCCGATTTCGTCAATCGCTCCAAAGGCGGGATTCCCGACGACGTGCCAGAGATCAGCCTGAGTGGCGCACCTATCGCTATCGCGCAGTTACTGAAGCAAGCGAATCTCTGCCCTTCTACCTCTGATGCGATGCGGATGATCGATCAGGGTGGCGTGCGTCTGGATGGTGCCGTTATCAGTGATAAGGCAGTGAAAATTGAAGCAGGCACCTTTGTATTGCAAGTCGGCAAGCGTAAATTCGCCAAAATCACCCTGTCTGCATGATCGCCTTATTGCAGCGAGTCACAGAAGCTAAAGTCGTCGTCGATGGCCATACCATTGGCGCGATTGATGCGGGTCTGCTGGTACTGTTGTGCGCGGAACGCGGCGACAGCGAGAGTCAAGCCGATGCCTTGCTCAAAAAACTGCTCGCATACCGGGTCTTCTCCGACGATGCAGGCAAGATGAATCGCAGCCTGACGGATACCAGGGGCGGCTTGTTACTGGTACCGCAATTCACTCTGGCGGCCGACACGAACTCCGGCACCCGTCCTTCATTCACACCAGCCGCACCACCCGATGAAGCGAAACGCCTTTTCGATTATGTGGTGCAGCAGGCAGCGTCAAAACATGAGCATGTTGCGACCGGTCAGTTTGGCGCCGATATGAAAGTCTCGCTGACCAACGATGGTCCAGTCACGTTCTGGCTCACCAGTAAGCCCACCCTGTAAAAGTCTATGACCGAAATTCTCTTAATCCGCCATGGCGAAACCGCTTGGAACGCCGTGCGCCGCCTGCAAGGCCATCTCGATATTCCACTGAATGCCGAAGGCACACGTCAGGCTAAAGCACTGGCTTGGGCATTGCAAAATGAAAAGCTCGATGCCATCGTCTCCAGCGATTTACAACGAGCCGTTCAGACCGCCGGTGAGATCGCCAGACTACAAGGACTGAGTACACGCATTGATGCTGGTTTGCGTGAGCGCTGCTTCGGCGGATTTGAAGGTGTTCTGTATAGCGAGATTCCACACCAGTTCCCGGAAGCGTATGCGACCTGGCAATCGCGCGATCCGGATGCAGCGTTTCCGCCAGGCGAGAATCAGGGTGAAACCATACGCCAGTTTCATGAGCGTGCCATCACGCACATTCTGCATTACGGCAAACAATTTGAAGGCAAAAAAATCGCCCTCGTTGCGCACGGTGGTGTACTCGAATGCGCCTATCGCGCCGCCAAGAATCTGCCATTGAACGCCCCCCGCGACGTCACCATCTACAACGCCAGCATCAATCGTTTTCGTTACGACAGCACGTTAGCAAACGGGCTAGAATTATTGTCCTGGGGCGACATCGCGCATCTGGACGCGGATGCGATCGATGAAATTAATCAGAGTATGTCCAAATAATTGGAAAAGTATTTTTTAATTCGTTTTTTAAGTTCGTTTTTTAAATTCGTTTTTAATCATTTTAAAAATGAATACCGCAGCATTCATGCGGCTTGCGAGGCAAAAACACGCCAGAGAGCGCATGAGCACTGCGGAATGGTGTTGAAATTAAAAAACATCGCAATCAGCGTGTAACCTCATGCATGTAATACCCCCTTGGAATTCACGTTATTACCGCCATCTAGCAGTTTGACGACCACCATATTGCGCGAAGACCGTACCAATCAGCCGTCCCTCCGGACATCAGCGCATCTACATGTAAGCATTCGCGAAGGCAATTCATGGGCTTAGATCTTCTCAATTTAAAACAGGCTTCCAGCGATTTTGAGCAATCCATGGAACGTCTGATCGAGCGAAATGTAGCGCCGCTGGTGGATCGTTCGATACAGCAAGTCAGCACCGAACTCTCACAAGTGATCCAGCAAGCCGGTGCGCAAATTGATCGCAATATTGGAGTGCTGTCAGACGAAATTCATAATCAGCGCAGCATGACCAAGGATGACATCAAAGCCTTGATTGATTACTCGACCGAACAGATAGGCGCAGCGCTTGATCAGCGGATTCTGGCGATCAAGCATGAGACCTCAACACTGATCAATGAAAAAATCGACATGCTGAAATGCGAACTCGAAGATGCTGCCGTGACGAGTCGCAAAACCATGTACGTGAATGTCGCGATCTCTATCAGCGCAGCGATTGCCATGGCGATCATTGGCCTGATCTATAAAAAAATCTCGCTTGGCGAGCTCAATTTACTCAATGTGTTCCGGGTCACGTTATTGTCATGCGCCACCTTCACTTTTGTGCTGTCGGCAATGAAGGGATGGCAGCGCTGGCGCGGCATGAAGCAAAGTAAAAAAGGCGTTGCAACGATCGCCATTTCCTATTTTGGCGTATTGCGGCCAAACGGCGCGGTTGGATTATTTTTGTTAAGTCTAGCTTTATTGGCCGGATGGCTGGCGATGTATCATTTTGTGACTTGAGCTGAGCGACGGACACTTAAGATAAGCTGAAAGATGATGCAGACGTTTCCGATGCAGAACTTCTAAAAACCCTTAAATCGATATTTTATGGAGCAGCTCACTTATAATGCTACTCAGTTAATCCACACCCTTCGCTTCATCATTGCCAAAAGACAAAAGACGCCGGATCCCTGCCTGCGCAGGGATGACAACTTTAAGTTTGAGGCTTAACTGAGCGGCATTACCGCTTACTCTTGTTTTTCTCTGTGACTCTGTGGTGAGAGGTCTTGGTTTTTACGTCAGTTCTAGAGAGATGATTTTTTAATTTGGCAGTTTTTAGAGACTCCCGATAAGAAATCCGCAATGCTCATGCGGCTTACCGCACGTTTTCGCCCGGCAAGCCGCATTTTACCTAGGCGTGACATCACGAAATCTCTCACTACCGGTTAAGTTATTTCAATTAAGTTGCTTCAAAAACTTCCTGCAATCCTTTCAGTCAGCACAAAATCTAATGCCACGTCATGCAACTCCGCAGCAAATGTCGCCTGCGCCAGCGCATAGGCGACGCCCAGCGTTTTTGGGCGCGGCAGAAGCGCCAGAGTTCTGTCATAAAATCCGCCGCCATATCCAAGCCGGTAATTCGCAGAATTAAATCCTACGCAAGGAATCAACAAGGCATCAGGCTGGCTCAGTTTCCCTCGTTGTGCCGGTACCGGAATCCCGTAATCGTCCTGCACCATGAGGTCTCCGGGTGCCCAACTCAGGAACTGTAAGGGCTTGTCTTTGCCAAGCACCAGTGGCAAGGCAAGCTGTACTTGCATCTGGTGTAAGCGGGCATAACAATCGCGCAGATCAGGTTCGGCCTGAATAGGCCAGAATACGCCGAGACTGCTGATCTGGTGCCGCTGACACCAAGCAATCACTTGCTGCCCCAATTGATGATCCCATTGCGCCCGCTCTTCGGCACTGCTGGCGCGACGCGCATCAAGCAATTGCTTGCGCAAGATACTGCGACTGATTGGAGTACCGGATTTTCCGCTGTTTTGCGGACTCAGGCTTGCTTGCTGGAAGGGCTGTGTCATACTGTCAAAAACATCATGATGGAAGCGGTAGAAAATGTGGTCTATGAAGAAAATTGCCGGTCGCAGCACACAGTCCGGACAAGAATTTGCACGAAGATACGTCCTGCCAGTCAGCCTTTGCATGGTAGCAGTTTTATCCTTGCAGACTAATGCGCTAGCGGCAAAAAGCAACAAGAGTTTTGTGAATGACGATGATCGCTTTATGGCGTTGCGCGATGCGGCCATGCATGATGATGCGACCCAGGCAGAGCTCCATGCAGCAGCACTGAAAAATTTTGACATCCCCTCTTATGTCGACTATTACCGTCTCAAGACCCGGCTCCGCACTGCCTCTGCCAGCGAATTTCAGACTTTTTTAACGCAGTATGAAGGCAGCGCCATCGCCGACCGCCTGCGCAATGACTGGCTGCTAATCCTCGGTCAACGTGGCGAATGGGATACGTTTGACGTCCAATATCCGCAATTCCTTGTCGCTGACGACACACAGCTCAAATGCTATGCCTTGCTGTCCAAAGCCGTCAAACAGCAAAAAGTCGCCGATGCGGCACGCGCGCTGGTCACCGCACCACGCGATTACGGTGCCGGTTGCTATTCGCTGGTGACCTATCTGTCGGAACATGGCCAGTTCAATGAAGCTGACCTGTGGGCACAAATGCGTATCGCTGCCGAGAACGGTGCATTACCGCTGGCGCAAAGGCTGGCGAAGCTGTTAGATATCGCCGAGAAACAAGTCGTAGCAGCCATCGACAAGCCGACCACTTTACTCAAAAAATCACCAGAAGCTGGTAAAGCCTCGCATGAGCTTTACCTGATCGCGCTCGGTCGTCTGGCCAAGACGGATCCCGATGAGGCAGCAGATACCTTATCGCGCTACAGTGGCAAATTCAGCGATACTGAAAAAGCACAAGGATGGGCGCATATTGCACTGCAAGCCTCGCTCAAATTACAGCCTGAAGCGCTTGGTTACTGGCAACGTGCCGACGGCGCAAATCTATCTCTGGAAGGCTATCAGTGGCGGGTCAGAACAGCCTTGCGCGAAGGTGAGTGGAAGCTGGTAAAAAGTGCGATTGCCGCCATGCCTGCAAGCTTAAAAAATGAACCGACCTGGGTCTATTGGTATGCACGGGCACTGAAGAATGAAGGTAAGAACGACGAAGCGCAGACGATGTTTGCCAGCATCGCTGATCAGTTGCACTTTTATGGTCAGCTGGCGCTGGAAGAACGTGGTCAGAAAATCGGCGTTCCTTTGACCGTTAAACCTGTCACCGCCGATGAACTGGCACCCATGGAGAAGAACCCCGGATTGCAACGGGCATTGCGGTTTTATGCCATGAATTTGCGCTTCGAAGGCACCCGCGAATGGAATTGGGAGCTGCGCAAAATGAATGAGCGTCAGCATATTGCGGCGGCAGAATTAGCACGCCAGAACAATCTACTCGACCGTATGGTGAATACCTCAGACCGCACCAAGGCGGAGATGGATTTTAGCCAGCGCTATCCAACGCCGTTTAATGACAGTATGTATAAAACGACGCAGGCGCTGGGACTCGACATGGCGTGGGTCTATGGTCTGATCCGGCAAGAGTCACGCTTTATCATGACAGCGAAATCGCATGTCGGCGCCTCTGGCCTGATGCAGATCATGCCGGCAACTGCGCGTTATGTTGCGAAGAAAATCGGCCTCGGCAATTTCGTACCGGACCAGGTTAATGATATCGACACCAATATCGCGCTCGGCACCAATTATCTGAATATGGTATTGACAGATCTGGGTGGCTCGCAGGCCCTTGCATCTGCCGCTTACAACGCAGGCCCAGGGCGACCACGCGCCTGGCGCGCATCACTGACGCGTCCGGTCGAGGGAGCCATTTTCGCAGAAACGATTCCGTTTGCCGAAACCCGCGGCTACGTCAAAAATGTCCTGTCTAACGCAACCTATTACGCGGCATTATTTGAAAAAAAACCCCAATCGCTGAAAGCTCGTCTGGGTACAGTAATTCCCAAAGGAATGTCAGCGACGGATTCCGATTTACCTTAAGGTCTTTATGCAAGATACTGAATTAGAAACTACGCTCGCCGCCATCTTTTCTGGCGATAAAAAACCCTCACTGCAATTGGTGATCGGGAATAAAAATTACTCCTCATGGTCCATGCGCCCATGGGTCGTACTGAAAGCATTTGGCATTCCGTTTGAAGAAATCCGTATTCTGCTCGATAAGCCAAATACGACCTCGCAAATTTCTGAATACTCACTGGCAGGACGTGTTCCGGTTTTACTCGCAAACGAAATTACTGTCTGGGATTCTTTAGCGATTTGTGAATTTTTAGCAGAACAATTTCCATTACAAAATCTATGGCCCGAAGACGTTGCGGCCAGAGCGATTGCACGCAGCATCTGCGCTGAAATGCATTCTGGTTTTGCAGCCTTGCGTTTTGATATGCCGATGAATATCCGGGCAGAACTGCACGGTAAAGGCCGCACGATAGGCTCCCAGGCAGACATCGGACGTATTAGCGAAATTTGGGAAGACTGCCTGTCCGGTTATGGTGCGCATCAGTTTTTGTTTGGCGATTTTTCGATTGCTGACGCGTATTTTGCGCCAGTTGTGATGCGCTTTCGCACCTATGGGGTGTCGCTGGCACCGGCGTTGCAAGCCTATGTCGAGCGCGTAACCGCGCATCCGGCAGTGGCTGAATGGATACGCGATGCCGAAGCCGAAACCGACGAAATGCCCGGCCATGATGCGCGCCCGGCGGTCTGACTATTAGCGCCATACAAACCTAAGAATGAAAATCTATATTGTGGGCGGTGCGGTACGGGATCGTTTGCTCGGTCTGCCGGTACAGGATCGTGATTATGTTGTCGTCGGCGCCAGTCCGGAAAGCATGCTTGCACTGGGCTACACGCCAGTGGGTAAAGATTTTCCGGTATTTCTGCACCCTAAAACACATGAAGAATATGCGCTGGCCCGGACTGAGCGCAAGACTGCGGCGGGTTACAAGGGATTTGTATTCCATACCGATGCCGGAGTGAGCTTGGAACAGGATCTGATCCGTCGTGACCTGAGTATTAACGCGATGGCACAGGATGAGGATGGCAGTATCGTCGATCCGTTTGGCGGACAGCGTGATTTACAGGCTAAAGTGTTTCGCCATGTCTCAGCGGCTTTCACCGAAGATCCGGTCCGTATCCTGCGTGTTGCACGTTTTGCCGCACGTTTTTCGGTTGAGCCGCATGCCTTCACCGTGGCAGACGAAACCAATCAATTGATGCAAGAGATGGTGCATGCCGGAGAAGTCGATGCTCTGGTGCCAGAACGGGTCTGGCAGGAGCTGGCGCGCGGGTTGATGGAAGCACGTCCGTCCCGCATGTTTGAGGTCTTGCGTGATTGCGGTGCACTGGCGCGTCTGCTACCGGAGTTAAACGTTTTGTGGGGCGTGCCTCAACCGCCTAAACATCATCCGGAAATCGATACCGGCGTACACGTCATGATGGTCGTCGATTACGCAGCACAGCAAGGCTACTCGCTGGCAGTGCGCTTTGCCGCGCTGATGCATGATCTGGGAAAAGGCGCGACCCCGGCTGCGGCTTGGCCTAGCCATCATGGGCACGAGCAACTCGGTGTCGATCTGGTCGATGCGCTCTGTCAGCGCTTAAAAATACCGAATGACTGCCGCGATCTTGCCATCATGACCGCACGCGATCACGGCAACATTGGCCGTGCGCTGGAATTACGGCCAGATACCGTCGTGGCGCTGCTGGAACGCAGCGATGCATTCCGCAAGCCGCAACGGTTTTTAGAATTATTACAGGCTGCGCAATCCGATTGCTTTGGTCGTGCGAATTTACCGGACGTAAAATTTCCGCAGGCAGACTATCTGGCTCAGGCGCTGCAAGCAGCCCAGCAAGTACAGGCAGGCGAAATTGCACAACGTTTCCCCGGACAGCCACAACAGATAGGTGCGGCCGTCCATCAGGCTCGCGTAGAGGCGGTCCGTAGTTTTAAGCGGCACTACGAACTTGCCCATCAATAATCAATAAGCGCTAAGCCCTTTGATACCTCAACGCGCGTCAGAACGACGTCTCCTTGCTGCAGGCGGATCATCCCGGGTCTGCTGGCGTCACAATGACTACAATGCCACTTGGAATGTCAACAGTCTCAGGAGGTTTTCTGGAATAATCGATGATGTTCGTCTACAATGAAGCGATAAATTGTGCACCGCACAATTTGCTTTACCGGAAGGATCGCCATGAACGTTTCAGACATATTCCCCAACGGCAAAGATGGCGAGCCATCCGAACCTAAACCTGCCCAGAAACATACCGTGTTCGTCAAGGAATTATCTGAAAAAGACCGGCGGCGGATTTTGCGTCACTTTCTGGCGCTCAAAGAAAGTGATCGCCTGCTACGCTTTGGCACCTACCTGCCCGATGAAATGGTGACCAAGTACGTCGAAGGCATCGACTTCTCGCGTGACAAGGTATTCGGCGTCATGAGTGCACACTTCCGTCTGGTCGGTGTGGGTCATCTGGCGTTCGCGCCGAAGCAAGCCGAAGACGAAGTCACGGATAAAGACAAAGTAGCAGAGTTCGGTGTGTCGGTCTCAGAATCCGCACGTGGTAAAGGTGTCGGTTTCAAGCTATTTGAGCGCGGTGCGATTCACTGCCGCAATGCGGATGTCGACACGCTGTACATGCACTGCCTCTCCTCGAATCAGACCATGATCCATATCGCAAAAAAAGCCGGGATGGAAATTCATCGTGAATATGGCGAAGCGGATGCTTATCTCAAACTATTACCCGCCGACGCCGTCAGCGTTTTAAAAGAGGCCATGCAAGAGCAAGTCGCCGCTCTGGATTACACGATCAAAGCCAACACCCGCGCTGCGGTCAAATGGCTGGGTAATTTGTCCGGCACGAAAAGCGAGTAGCAATACGTCGGTATTGCGAGGTTTTAAGATTTTCGAATACCGACGACGCGATGCGCTCGCGTATGTTTTTTTTAGCCTCTACCAAGAGGAACCGTCTAAAAACCTTCCCATTGACAAACCACATAAACGAACTTGCGCAAAATCTAAGACCTCTCACCACAGAAACACGGAGACTCAGAAAAAAGCAGGCGCAAATGACTCCATGAAATATCGATTAAAGGGTTGTTAGCAGTTACCAATATCGAATCCGCAGGCTGGATGCGGCTTCACGAGTCATTTCGTGCCAGAAGGCGCGCCCCCGTTGCGGATTCAATTCAGATTTTCATCTGTATTTGAGATGATAGGAGTAATGCGCTGGACCAAGTGGTGTTGGCGTAACCGAAACGCATATGACGAAGCATGCGCAAGGAGAAACATCAACAATGACTGGCAAATGACTGGCAATTTGCCGTCAGAGTTCAAAAGCAGCTCTGCTGCTTTTGAATGAACGAGCTCGACTCAGTGCTGGAATCTCAACACAATACTCCGGTCAGCTTGGTTCACGGGCATTCGCAATACCAGGTTTCAACTGAAGCAAAAAAACTGATAATTCATCAAGCTGAGAATATTGTGTTATCATTTCGCCAACAACACAAAAAGACACGTATCTCCAACCCATCAGGGACACATTTTCATCATGAACCAGACGTCAGCCCCCACAGGAATACCCAACAACGATAGCCGTCAGTTCATTCTTGAAATGCTGGGCTTTTCTGATGCAGAAAAAACGATGCTGGCATCCACCTTCCGGCTCACGGGGCGCAGAAGTTTTTGCTATGCAGAGCCGACGAGTGAAGAAGATCGTACCGATATTTATCTGGTCAACACCGACAATGCAGAGGCAATGCAGGAGCTGGAAAAACGCGCACCGAATATCCATGCGCCTGCCGTACTCATCGGTCGCGATCCGGCGGTTGCTGTCGATTGGCCGCTGATACAAAAACCGATACACTGGATGCGCCTGTTTGGTCAGCTGGATGAACTGATGAACGCCGCATTGCAAGAGCGCGGCCGCCGCCAGCAAGGCAGCGAGCAGCATTGGGATGGTCATACCTATCGCCGCACCATCGATAAAAAGCAATTACCCGAAGCCTTATATATTCCGAAAAAAGCCGCCGAATCCGTGCTGGTCGTTGATGACAGCGCGACGGTACGTGCATTTATGCGCATCAAATTAGCCCCGTTCCACTTCGACGTCGACTACGCTGAAAACGGTGAGCAAGCGATTGCGATGACTGAGGTAAAGAAATACACCTGCGTATTTTTAGATATTCTGATGCCGGGGATCGACGGCTATAAAGTCTGCAAACATATCAAGTCGAATGCCGGCACCAAAAATACAGCCGTGGTCATGTTGAGCAGTAAATCCTCTGCCTTCGATAAGTTCCGCGGTAGCTGGGCCGGTTGCGATGCCTATGTTGGCAAACCGGTCGATGAAAACGAATTACTCTCAACGATTGCCAAGTTCTTGCCAAGTGCACGCGAAGCATCGGTGAAGCAAACCTCGGCAGTGTAAGCAGTAGGGACGATATAAGACGATATAGGAGATATAGGAGATATAGGAGATATAAATAGTCCCCTGACGACAAAGTCAGCCGCCAGCGCCATCATGAAATCGATTAGCAATCCAGCAGAAGCTTCTGGCAATGCATGAACTGATCTTCGCAACCGCGGCCGCAACACCAGATGTCGGCCCGCTGGAAGAAACATTGAAGTGAGGTGAACTCACTTACCTGACCACCATTCGCAAAAGTGGTAGCACCATCAGAATTGCATGGAAGGCAGCGCAACCTGAGCACTACACCATGTATTTTCACTGCCAGACCAATCTGGCCAGCACCTTCCGCACTCACTCTCCCTTGCACACTGTTTCCGGATGACTTTCATTTTGAGGAAAATCGCTGCATTGTGTATTGCAAGCGCGCTGACCTATCACATCAAAAAACAGAAGTAGCCGAGCGCCCAGCGTTGGCCCAAACTCTGGTACGCATCACCAGACGTCTTACCAGAATCGCAGCAGCCAGCGTGGCTAGCAGATGCTTTAAAGTGTGACCGCTGACAAGGCGCAAGGCCTGCGCTAACTCATGATCATGTATCTCAGCGACCTTCGCCAGCACATACATCACAAGCGCGGCGGCAAAGGCGATACGGTCAGCGCGATCCGCGCCATGCAAGGCCTGCCACAACGGGATCAGCACCAAGGACAAACCCTGCAATAAAAGGTATAGACGCAAATCACCGGCACCCTGCCTATCGGTGACATACCACCAGGCAACGCTGATTAGCGCAAACATAACGAAAGCGATGAGCTCACGTTGCTGCCGTACAGCCGCAATTGGGGTCATTACGACCGTCTCTGCCCTTACCGCAGCCAGCAATCCCGCACACGCCAGAGCGATCGGTAACCTGTCCCATAACAAGCGTGCGTTATCCGGTGCAAGGTGATAAAAGCCTGAACCAAAAGCCGTCAAGAACAGACTAACCAGAAACAGCCGGTAAGCGTACCAGCCAGCCTTGATCGCAGGATGAGTACGTACCGGCCACAAACGCCACATGCCCCATAAGGCAGCCAGCGCAAATCCCAGATTCGATAACACATCTGCCGCATGCGGCAAGCCGCACCACGACGATTGATCAGCAAATTCATGATAGTGAGGCAATTGCGCAATCGGTCCATGCATCAACAATGCCGCACTGATCACACCAACGAGCCACGCAGGAAGAGTCAAAATGGAGGGATGCTGCTGAGTCGCAAAAGAGTTCAAAATAAGGTCTCCGGTAATTAAAACAATCAAGCCGGAATTTGCCTTATATAGATTAAAAGTGATACCTTGATAAACAAAGTTGACTTATTTTACAAACGAAGGATCCAATTTCAATACCAAATGACAGAAACCTTGCAATTAATTGCTACCCTCAAACGTCAGTTACGGCAGCAGGGAAAAACCTATAAAGACGTCGCCAGCCTGCTGAACTTATCCGAGCCAGCCGTCAAACGTTTGTTCATGTCGACACGCTTCCCTCTGGATCGCATTGTCCAAATCGCGAATATGCTGGGTTTTACTCTCGCTGAATTAGCGCAAGAAGCAGCCAGCAACGGATCACGCCTAGATACCCTGACAGACGCACAAGAAAAAGAGCTAGTCTCTGATCCTCAATTATTACTGGTGGCTGTCTGCGCACTAAATCAATGGAGCTTAAGCGACATCCTGAACCGCTATCAGTTCACTGAAATCGAATGTGTCGCCCTATTATTACGACTGGACAAACTGCAATTGATTCACCTGCTGCCAGGCAACCGGATACGACTAAATGTCAGCCGCGATTTTGACTGGCGACCCAATGGCTGGATACGACAATACTTTCAACAGCAAGGCTTAAGCGATTTCCTGGATAGCAGTTTCTCAGGGCATCAGGAATCCTGCCAGTTCGCCCACGCAATGCTGACGGATGCAGCAATGCAAAGAATGCAGCTAGAGTTACTGCAAATACGCAAAAAATTCGCAGAACTGCATCAGGAAAGTCTATCGTCGCCGCTGCCTAAACGACGCGGCAGCGCGCTACTGCTCGCGATGCGCGAGTGGGAACCGCTTGAATTTGCCAGGTTGAGGCGTCAGAGGCCAACGATTAACCAGAACTAGAGGGAAGCGCGTTTATCGTTTTTTAGAAGAAATCCGGACATATCAGGCGTAAGACATGATGTCGTAATAACGCAGACTAATAATGAATCAATGCGTAGATAAGCGATATAAAAACACCAACCAGGAAATGAGAAGCAGACATCGCAATCACCGCCAGAGTGAGGGCAACGTTACTATTTGTTGTGACTGCAAATTGTCACTGTTTTTCGTCGTTGCTTAGTGTTGTTTGTTTCCCCGATTTATTTTTAGTTAAATGCCCAAACACACCTGATCCGAGGCTAAAATCTCTACACACTGTCTGTCATTTCAGCTATATTGTTAACTAGAAAACAACGCCAAGCCACTAAAAAGTCATTACCTCACTGGTATTTTGTCATCAACATGGTTGTTAATGAAGCGCAATAAAAGTTCATCATCTGCGATGAGAAACGCAACTTCACAATAAAATCAGCTCTACCTTCATCTCAGCGTTACCGAATTAAGTTTAAGTAAATTAAGTGTGTTCTAAAACGATTTAACAATCGCCTGCCATCAAAATTATTTGAAAGGGTACATTTTTTAGAGACTTTTAATATCATTCAACGAACTTGACGAAAGTTGCAAAATGAAAAAATCAGGGACCTTAACAATTAAAATGCGGCTGACATTCAGCTACGCTATTTTGGCATGTGCAGTTGTGTTGGTATCGGCAATGGGACTTTTTGCACTATCGAAATCGCAGTCCCATTTTGAAAATCAAGTCAAGAACGTTGAGCAAATCCAAACGCTGATCAACGATATATTAGATGCCGCCAATGCGCGTGCAGTAGCCGCCCGCAATCTGGCGTTGATTACCGATCCGCAAGAGGTCATTGTTGAAAACAAAGCTGTTGTCGCCTCATTTGCAAAACTCAATAATTCACTGAAAGATTTAAAAAGTGCGGTACAAACTAATAAAGCATCTACCGATGCATTACGTACTAATTTTGCTGAAATTGAAAATATTGAGGCTAAATACGCAATCGTAGCAACAGAAATCGTGAAGCTTGCAATAGCTGGGGATCGCGAAAATGCCACCATCAAAATCAGTAAAGATTGTCGTCCACTACTAGTCGCCCTGATTGCTGCCATTGAAAAAGCGAAAGCTGAAATTAATTCCATCAGTCAAAACAGCGTTGTTGTTTCGGAACAGGAATCAAACAAATTACTGATAGAAATTCTTGCAATTAGTGTGCTGGCCGTCGGACTGGCGATATTCATGGGCGTGATCATTACCAAGAAAATTACCCAGCCATTAGGAGAAGCGGTAAAAATTGCCGAAACCGTCGCCTCAGGTAATTTAACGACACGCATCGAGGTCAATAGCAACGATGAAACGGGTAAATTAATTCAGGCGCTGAAAGAAATGCAGGACAGCTTAATTGATGTGATCTCGAATGTCAGGCAGAGTTCTGATCGCGTCGCCAGTGCATCAAGGGAAATTGCGGTGGGTAATATGGATTTGTCCAGCCGCACTGAAAGTCAGGCAAGCTCGCTGGAAGAAACTGCCGCATCAATGGAGGAGCTTGGCACTACCGTTAACCAAAATGCCGACAACGCCATTCGTGCGAACAAGTTAGCGGATAACGCGAGTGCCATTGCGATAAGAGGTGGCGAGGTTGTATCGAAAGTGGTTGAAACTATGAAAGATATCAATGATTCGTCTAGAAAAATCTCAGATATTCTCAGCGTCATTGACGGCATCGCGTTTCAAACGAATATCCTGGCGTTGAATGCCGCAGTGGAGGCTGCTCGTGCAGGTGAGCAAGGACGAGGTTTCGCCGTGGTGGCAAGTGAAGTCAGAAATTTGGCGCAACGCAGTGCAAGCGCGGCAAAAGACATTAAGTCATTGATCAGCGATAGTGTGCAAAGAGTAGAGCTAGGAACATCCTTGGTCGATCAGGCGGGTGAAACAATGCAAGAAATTGTTGAGGGCATCCGTAGCGTGTCCGATCTGATGAAAGAAATCAGCACGGCCAGCGTAGAACAGAGCAATGGTGTTAATCAGGTTGGTCAGGCTGTCGTACAAATGGATGAAACCACCCAACAAAATGCTGCACTCGTAGAGGAAATGGCAGCGGCCTCTGGAACACTAGAAACGCAATCAAATGAACTGGTCAATGCAGTATCAGTTTTTGTGATTAATGCGGGACCTAATACAGCGCCAGTTAGTCGCCACAATGCCAAGGCATTTGCTGCACCAGCACTGCTGAAGTTGAGCAGTTAATTTTATCGATTAAGTTTTACTGATTAAGTTTTACTGAGCATCACTTGATGCTGCCAGTCTGCTGTTGAATAAGTAGAATTTTGAAGCGGTGAAAATAAAAGCGCCATTGAGCGCTTTTATTTTTTACCATATTTTTTCCACAATTTGTCTTTCCGGTTTTACTTGCGATATCACTGTCTTATTGGAACAGTTCTCCGTCACACTATTTGATCAGTTTTTACTTACGTTTTTTTCCATGCAGTTTGACTGGACCATCTCAAGATCTAAAGATACGCTAATCAAGCAATGCATAATTCAAGCATTCAGCACAGGTAATGCCGTCGTATCCTTAATCTGCTGCAAAGCAAAGCTCGACTTCACGTCGAGTACCGCCGGGTGACGCAGCAGGGTTTCCATCATGAAGCGGGAGAAATGATCCATATTCTCGACATGTACCCGCAGCAGATAATCCATTTCCCCCGTCATCGCATAACACGCAACAATTTCTGGCCATTGCTCTACCGACGCCGCGAAATCATTACGCGGGGAACGTGATGCGCCTTTTCCCGGGGCGTCGTTATGCTTCTCCAGACGCACATTTACGTACGCCAACAAGCCCAGACCGATCTTGGCCGGCTCCAGCAGAGCGACATATTTGCGGATTACCCCGCTGTCCTCCAGCCGCTTGATGCGTCGCAGACACGGTGACGGCGACAGATTGACTCGCTCAGCAACCTCCTGATTGGTTAAGCGTCCGTCAGCCTGCAAAATCGCCAAGATCTTGCGATCAATCTTATCCAAAGGAATCGTTGTCATAGTCTGCCAATAATTTAATTATCACAGCAATATTATTGCGTAATTTTTGCAATTATTGGGTTATTTTGCAATTTAATGGCGTGAATCAAGAACTATACTGAGAGCTTGATCTATGTCAAAAACTTTGACTTTGATGGCCGCCATCCGGCGCACTGGCACAAATTTGCTACTGTCGCGCAGATGCTATGACGATTACTTCAGGAGACAAGCATGACCTTCCAAACTTGGGAAAACCCTATGGGTACCGATGGCTTTGAGTTTATCGAGTACGCAGCACCCGATCCAAAAGCACTAGGTGAATTATTCGTCACCATGGGTTTTACCGCGATTGCCAAACACCGCACCAAGGATGTGACTCTGTACCGTCAAGGCGGCGTGAACTTCATTATCAATGCCGAACCTGATTCTTTTGCGCAAAAATTTGCCCGCAAACATGGCCAGTCAGTTTGCGCATTCGCTTTCCGCGTCAAGGATGCCAATGCCGCCTACAAGCGCGCACTGGATCTGGGTGCCTGGGGCTTCGATAATAAAACCGGCCCTATGGAACTCAATATTCCTGCCATCAAAGGTATCGGCGATTCCCTGATTTATTTCGTTGACCGCTGGCATGGCAAAGATGGCGCAGATGCAGGTGCCATCGGTAATATCAGCATCTATGACGCTGACTTCGTGGCATTGCCTGGCGTGGATTCCAATCCTGTCGGCAAGGGCCTGACGTATATCGACCACCTGACCCACAATGTGCATCGTGGTCGCATGAAAGAATGGGCAGATTTCTATGAAACTCTGTTCAGCTTCCGCGAAATCCGTTACTTCGATATCGCCGGCAAGCACACAGGCCTGAAGTCAAAAGCCATGACTTCACCTTGCGGCAAAATCCGTATTCCTATCAACGAATCTTCGGATGATAAATCCCAGATCGCTGAATACCTGGATCTCTACCACGGCGAAGGCGTACAGCATATCGCGATGGGCACCGACAATATCTATGACACCGTGGGCGGCATGAAAGCCAATGGCGTGGTATTCCAGGACACCATCGACACATACTACGACCTGGTAGATCGCCGCCTGCCTGGTCACGGTGAAAACCTGGAAGCATTGCGCAAGCTGCGCATTCTGGTGGATGGCAAGAGCACAGAAACATCACGTGAATTGCTGTTGCAGATTTTCACGACCACAGTCATCGGCCCTATCTTCTTTGAAATCATCCAGCGCAAGGGCGATCAAGGTTTTGGCGAAGGTAATTTCCGCGCATTGTTTGAGTCCATAGAACTGGATCAGATCCGTCGTGGCGTTCTCAAAGACGAAAAAGCACCTGCATAATTCAGCAGCTCGTTAAGAGAATACAAGGTCAACCAGATCGACACTCAGTGCGTCGTCTGTTGGCCTTTTTTTGTTTGAGGAAAGAGACAACTTCATGACTACTGCAACAGCATCTAATGCTGCATCTAATACCGCACACAATGCCACTTCTACGACTATTTCGAATGAAGACTTTCTCGCTACCGTCGCCGAAAAATCGGATGGTGCCGCGTTGCGCGGTGATTACAAGCTGGCTGATGCACAATATGTAGTGCAACAGAATTGGGATCGTTATACCGAAGCAGAACACGAACTCTGGCGCAAACTTTATCAGCGACAAGAGGCCTTATTACCAGGGCGCGCCTGCAATGAATTCATTGAGGCATTGCATAAGATGGATGCGGCTGGCGGCATACCGGATTTTGAGCAGACCTCCGCAGCACTATTTAAAGCGACTGGCTGGCGTATCGTCGCCGTTCCTGGTTTGATCCCTGAATTTACCTTCTTTGAGCATCTGGCGAATCGCCGTTTTCCGGTCACAGTATGGTTGCGTACGCCGGAAGAATTCAACTACATCGTCGAGCCTGATGTATTCCATGATTACTTCGGCCACGTGCCGATGCTGTTCAATCCGGTGTTTGCCGACTATATGCAGCTGTATGGCAAAGGCGGTTTAAAAGCCATGGGTCTGGGCGGTCTCGATTATCTGGCACGGTTGTATTGGTATACCGTGGAGTTCGGGCTGATCAATACACCGGAAGGCCTGCGCATCTACGGCGCGGGTATTTTGTCGTCCGGTGGTGAAGTAGAATATTGTTTGAAATCCGGCACCACATCACGCCATATTCATCTCGACATACAGCGTTGCCTGCGCACTTTGTACAAAATCGATTCGTATCAGGAAAGCTATTTTGTGATCAACAGCTTCCAGGAATTATTCGACGGTACCGCACCAGACTTCGCACCGTATTACGAAAAATTAAAACAACTTGAGGCACTACCGGCAGATACCCTGCTCGCAGGTGAGATCGAGTTACTGGCTTAGTCAGTTGATGCATATCAGTATCCATTGATACGCAAACCCTGTCATAAAAAACCAAGGGCGCACTGCCTGAACAGTGCGCCCTTATTACTAGTCGAGACTAGTTGAGACTAATTGAGTCAGACTGAATGCAGGCTCAGGGACCACTACTTCGGAAACATATATTCCACTGCCGTCTTGGACATTCCCTTGTCGCTATGCCCCACCCCAGCGACTGTCAGCAGCTCCCATTTCAATGGCGCATTTAGTGTCATAGCCACTTCTTTTGCCGTCTTCATAAAATTCTGCCCGCGTTCAAACCGGTTTTTACCTTCTGCACGGGCCTGAGGCGAATTAGGAACGTGTCCACCTGATTCCTGCAAATCATCTTCACCCAGCATCACAACCAGACGACGTGAAAAAACCGTGGCGAGCTGCGTTTCGCTGACGACGTCCTTATCCAGACTCATCGGAAAGCGCGCCTGACTCCACGTGGGATAAACCGGCATCGTGTAACTGCCCGCATTAGCAGAAAACGCCACCTCGACTCTTGGCGATGGCATGAAGATCATGAAACGATGGACGAACTGTGCACCTGCCGAATGACCATACAAATAGTAGGTAGGCGCGCTCAGTGATTCACGTTGACGCAGGTCGTCAAACAAATGCTCGATGACCCAGAAACTCCATTGCGTGTGATTGGCGTTTGTCACATTCCCGAACTGATAGGCGGCACTGGGAAAATATCGCTCGGCAAACTCGGGGACGACTAACAGAAACTGATATTTCTCTGCATATGCTTTCCAGGCATTTCGGTAATCTTCGCCGTTGCGTTTGGTACCGTGCATCACAAACAGGACTTTAGTCTGCGCATTGAGCGTCGCCGGTTTGTAGTACCAGACCGTGACCGGTTTATCCGGGGCGCTGAGCGTATCGGTAAAACTGAAACTATTGCTGCCCGCAGCTAAGGTCGTAGTTGATGGGGCTTCTACAGGAGCGGCTAACGGGACGGCCGAGGGATCGGCTGCAACACAAACAGACGACAAAGAAAAAAGTAAGGCCGTCAAGCCGGTGAACTGAGTAAGCATGTGAGTGAGCGTATTACTAATTAAGCGTCGCATTGTTCGCCGATTCCTTCTTCAAATAATCCATTGTCTGGCAGGACTGATGTGGCTTAACTAGTCATTCAGCCAGCCGATCTGCAACAGGTAAGTCAGTTAATACACGCTAGGCACGCCAGGTGGCCTGGTTTTAAATCGCTTATGCGCCCAAAAATATTCTGCCGGTGCCTTCAGAATTTCCGCCTCGATGTAGTCGTTCATCATGCGTGTCGCGGCGATGATGTCATCGCCAGGATAATCAAGCCAGGGCTCACGGAAACTGACTTTCCACCCCTGATAATCAGGCAGCATCGTCGCAATGACTGGGATCACTTTGGCATGTGTAGTAGCGGCGATTCTGGCGACCGCCGTCAAGGTAGCTGCGGGCACACCGAAGAAGGGAATAAACTCCGCATCTTTAGGCCCAAAATCCATATCCGGCAGCATGAAAAATGGCAAGCCCTCGCGCATCGCACGGATGATGGGTTTGACACCTTCGGCACGAGAAAACAACTTCACCGGACGAAAACGTGAACGGCCTTTACGTAAAGCCTGATCAAAAACTTGATTGCGTTGCTCGGTATAAATCGAGCACAGGGACGACTCCAGCATCACCGCGACACCAGCAACATCCAGGCTGACAAAATGTGGGCACAGCAAAATCGTCGGCCCATCCTGAATACTCGCCAGCGGCACGGCTGGGTCAACCTGAATCAATTTCTTTAAACGTTTTTCTGAAGCCCACCACAAGATGCCGCGCTCCAGCACGCTGCGGGTATAGGCCTGAAAATGCTGTCGTGCGAGTTTGACGCGCTCCGCTTCACTGAGATGCGGCAAACACAGTCGTAAGTTCGTCAGCGTGATATGACGGCGCGATTTGATCACACGAAACAACAGGCTGCCAACAGCATCGCCAAAGCGTCCCAGCACTGGCAACGGCAACCAGTGCATTACCCACATAAATCCCAGAACAAATCTCATGTGCGCTCCTTTGCCGTATCGGTGGAAACGACCGAAGTCACCGGTGCGGCGACACCCTGCGGGATTTTGTAGCGGTTATAACTCCAGAAATACTGCGCGGGCTTACGGGCAATCAGTTTTTCCATCGCCGCATTGATCGCCTCCGCTTGTTGCGTGGCGTCTTCGCCCAACACTTCATCAAACGCGACAAAGCGCACCACATAGCCGCGACCATGGGGCAAACGTTCAGCATACGTCAATATCAACGGAGCACCCGTCATCGTATGCAATTTGGCCGAGAGCGTCATGGTATAGGCAGGCTTGCCAAAAAATCTGGCCCAGACCCCTTCACCCTCTTGCGGCACCTGATCGGGTAGCAAGCCTATTGCTTCGCCCTTTTTCAAGGCTTTTGCCATGGTTCGGACACCCGAGAGATTGGCTGGTGCAAGGATAAGATTGTCACGGGCTCTGGCACCTTCGATTAGGGGCTTCAAGGCAGCTTTACGCGGGGGCCTGTACAGTGCGGTTAACCGGGTTCTGGCGGCAATCGCCTGCGCAATGATTTCAAAACAACCGAGATGTGGCGTCAGCAAAATCACGCCTTTTCTGGCATCAAGCGCAGCCTGAACCAATTCCCAGTTTTCAACCGTCGCGGTACGCAATACACGCTCTGGGTCAGCGCACCAGATGAACGGCAACTCCATGATATTTCTACCCGCCTCGCGTACTGCGGAGGACGTATCAGCAGCAAAACCGGCACGGCTGATGTTTTCTTGCAAACGACGACGATAGGAGCCGGACGCCATATAGACCAGCCAGCCCAGACTTGCACCGATAGCATGCAAGACAGGCAATGAAAAAATAGACAGGAAGCGAAATAAAGCAACGAGCATGATGCATCTCAAGTCGGAGAGAAAAAATTAGAGGCGGAATTTCCAGCGATTAGACACGACCTCAAGAAGAAGCGTAAAATATCACACAATGTGTAAAGCCTATTGCAAAATTAAGCTGGCCAGACGCGCCGATGAAGACAGCACACACGGTACGGCGAGTCGGTGTAACAACGCTAGATTCAATTTGCAATAGGCTTTATGTAAGAACCGCCGAGTTAACAGACAACTTGCGAGGCGGTATACAAGTTCCGCTAAAGCGTCGCAGGTTCTCTTTCCGACTGCGGCATGTTTAATACGGTCATTTTTTACAAGGAGCCTGCGATGGCTAATGATTTTCTCTTCACCTCTGAATCGGTCTCTGAAGGACATCCCGACAAAGTCGCCGATCAAATTTCCGATGCAATTCTCGACGCGATCTTTGAACAAGATCCGCTCTCGCGCGTCGCTGCTGAAACACTGACTAATACTGGCCTGGTCGTATTGGCTGGCGAAATCACTACCAACGCCAACGTCGATTACATCCAAGTCGCACGCGATACCATCAAGCGCATCGGCTACGACAATACCGAGTACGGTATTGACTACAAAGGCTGTGCCGTTCTCGTGGCCTACGACAAACAATCCAACGATATCGCACAAGGCGTCGATCATGCTTCCGACGACCATCTGAATACCGGTGCGGGTGACCAGGGTCTGATGTTTGGTTATGCCTGCGATGAAACGCCGGAACTCATGCCAGCGCCGATCTACTATGCTCACCGTCTGGTAGAGCGTCAGGCCCAATTGCGCAAGGATGGCCGTCTGCCTTTCTTACGTCCAGATGCCAAGAGCCAGGTCACGATGCGTTATGTCGATGGCAAGCCGCACAGTATCGATACCGTCGTATTGTCCACACAGCATAGTCCAGATCAAAGCGATGGCAGCAAGATGAAGCCGTCCTTTATCGAAGCGGTGATCGAAGAAATCATCAAACCGGTCTTGCCAAAAGACTGGCTCAAAGACACCAAATACCTGATCAACCCGACCGGTCGCTTTGTGATTGGCGGTCCGCAAGGCGATTGCGGCCTGACAGGTCGTAAAATTATTGTCGATACCTACGGCGGCGCATGCCCGCATGGTGGTGGTGCATTCTCCGGCAAAGACCCTACAAAAGTCGATCGCTCTGCCGCCTACGCAGCACGCTATGTCGCTAAAAATATCGTCGCTGCCGGTCTGGCCAAACAATGCCAGATTCAGGTCGCTTATGCGATTGGCGTTGCACGCCCGATGAATGTCACGGTGTATACCGAAGGCACAGGCGTGATTCCGGATGAGCAAATCGCCGCTCTGGTAAATGAGTATTTTGATCTGCGTCCAAAAGGCATCATCCAGATGCTGGATCTGCTGCGTCCGATTTATTCCAAGACGGCAGCGTATGGTCACTTCGGTCGTGAAGAGCCGGAATTCACCTGGGAACGCACGGACAAAGCCGTGTTGTTACGCAAGGCCGCCGGACTCTGATCATCTTGTTTGTATCGTTTTGACCGTTGTAGTACGTGCTTGAATATGGATTGAAGTATGCAATGCCGGGCCCCGTTGTTGTCTCAAGTAATACCCAGGGAAGCGCAGATTGATTCGATAAGCGCAACATCACATTTTTTTACGAAACACGTCACAAAACACGTAACGAAGCAGCAAGATCACCGCTGCTGGACGAAAAAATGTGATACCCCCGGCTCATCGTCTGGCCTTGCATGCGTTGGTCTGGTAGTCCTGATGTCTGCTGTATCCATGTGGTCGCCGCATGCTCTGGCGACCACAACGCCCCCAATCACCATACCGTCCAAAATCAGTAAACCCGTCACCGACTGGTGCACACCGCTGGTGGCGCGCTTGCCCAAAATTTCTGATAGCGATTGCCGCAATAGTAAAGTCCAGCCAGCAGGAGCGAATTCTGCCAATGGCTTTCCAATTCTGGTGCGTGACATCGCCGCGGATCCACGTCGCAAGCAAGCATTAAAAGTATTGCTGCTAGGCGGCATTCATGGAGACGAACAAACCGCGTCGGCAATCGTGTTCAAGTGGATGGAAGTGATGCATAAACCGGCAGCGCAAGAATTTCAGTGGAAAGTTGCGCCCGTCGTCAATCCTGATGGCTTGCTGGCGGTCAAACCGATGCGCGTCAATGCGCGTGGCGTCGATCTGAACCGCAATTTTCCTACACCTAACTGGCAACAGGATGCGCCACGCTACTGGGCAAAAACAACACGCAGCGATCCGCGTCGCTTCCCCGGCAAGGCCCCCATTTCAGAGCCTGAGAGCCGCTGGGTCTACGACACGATAGAAAAATTTAAACCCGATGTCATCATCTCGGTACACGCACCGTTTGGCGTACTCGACTTCGACGGCCCGGTTACCCCTCCGCGCCGCTTTGGCCGCCTGATCTACAACCGGGTCGGCGTCTATCCAGGCTCACTCGGTAACTACAGCGGTCTGCACAAAGACATCCCGGTTGTCACCATCGAATTACCGAACGCCACCGTGATGCCAGCGGATGCCGAAGTGCAACGCATCTGGCTAGATATGTTGGGCTGGATCAAGCGTAACGTTCCTGCGCAAGCCAAACTCGCGCAACGATAACTCGTCGAAAGCATATACTCCCCCAGATTTTTATAAAATAAGGCTTATTCCGCACTGTTTATCTAGTGAATTAAAAAATACTAGTATAGAGTATATTAAAATTTGACTACACTGGCTCTGCCCACATGCGTAGCAGATTGTGATAATTGCCCGTCAATTGCAGCACCGCCTGAGTATCTGCACCGCTTGCCGTCAGTTGTTGAATACTGCTATCCAGACTGAATAACAAAGCCCGCTGCGCGTCGTCCCGGATCATACTTTGCACCCAGAAAAACGATGCCAGCCTGACGCCGGACGTCACCGGCGTCACCTGATGTACGCTGGTCGACGGATAAAGCACGATATGTCCGGCGGGGAGCTTGACGCTGTGCGTGCCATAGGTATCAACGATCTGCAACTCACCGCCTTCGTACTCATCAGGATCCGATAAAAATAACGTCGCTGAGATATCCGTACGAATTTTTTTCCCGGTGCCGGGCAACAGCCGTACCGCATTGTCGATGTGATGACCAAAATGCTGACCACCACCATAAAGATTAAACATCGGCGGATACACGACCGCTGGCAGTGCAGCGCTGATAAATTGCGGATGCCGTTCCAGCGTCGCCAGAATCAGATCACCGAGAGCGAGTGCTTCCGGGCGCTGTTCTGACAATTGCAAATTATGCTTGACCTGACCACCCTGATAACCGGCACTCGTCAGCCCGTCAACCCATTGCGCCTGATTGAGCTGATCACGAGCAAAATTGATTTGATCAAGACTAAGTACGTCGGGAATAGCGAGCAGCATGATGGTGAAAAATGGATGAGATAAATGAAGTCCAATGAACGATCATATTGACTGACCGGCCGATCGAAGCAAGTAATCGAACTAGACGATATAAATAACAACGCCCCATTTGCTGATCGGCCAGATCAGTCAGACCAACAAATGGAAGCGCTTAAGTCAGATTAGAAACGATACGCCACCGTGACCAGTGCGCTACGTCCTTTTACCGGCGTGGCGCGTCCACCGGATGCTGCCTCAAAATATTTTTCATCCGTCAGATTTTGCAGATTGAGGCGGATGTCGTAGTCTTTTTGTTTGTACGCAATGGTCGCATCATAGCGTTTGTAAGCATCAACATAAGCGGTCTCAAAATTATTCAGATAGCGCTTCGATGCATACAAAATACCGCCACCAATTTCCCAGTTTTGTATCGGGCTGTAGGTCGTCCAGATAGTGACATTATCACGTGGCGTATTCGGCAATGTTTTACCGACTGCAGAGATGCCGTTGCTCAATTCTTTCAGTGCATTGATCTTGCCATCTAGTAGCGTATAACCCGCCATCACTTGCCAGTCTGGTGTGATACGGCCGACTACACCGACCTCAAAACCCTGTACCTGAGTGTCACCCGATAATGTCACTACGGAAGTCAGTGGATCCGTCGTACGGGCGTTAGTTTTTTGCACCTTGAAAATCGCACCGTTCAGGCTCAGATTGCCGTCTAACAAATCAAGTTTGGCACCCGCCTCGATCGACTTATTTTTCTCAGGATCGAGATTCACATTCGACGCTGACAATACCAGAGTCTCTGTCGATGGATTAAACGACGTGCCATACGACACATAGTACGATTGTGACTCTGAGGGCTGCCAGATGACGCCAGCACGCGTGCTTAACATCTTATCGGTATGAGATAAATCGGTTCTGACTTTCGTACTGTAGTTGTAAGCGCTCTGCGACGCGCTATAACGGTCCCAACGCACACCGCCAACTATTTTCCATTCTTTATTCAGATCGATCTGATCGTTCAGATAGACAGCAACCGTATCCGCATCTGAATTCGTTTGTGTACTCAGGGTGCGTACCGCCGTGGCGGGCTTGGCAGCATACGTGGTACTTGCCAGATTTAAAGAACCAAGGCCGGTCCATGCATAAGCGGTGTTCGCATACTTATCTTTGGCCAATGACAAGCCAGTAGTAAAGGTATGCTGAACCCCTGCGAGCTGCATTTTAGCGATCAGATCCGTCTGATTATCAAGACTGCTGTCATCCACAACGCGGTCGCGCGTGCTGTAATTCGCCGTAATCTGACTCAATGCCGCGCCCGCTGCTGGTGTGCCGATAATGCTTAGCGGAGTCGGCGATGCGGTAGTTTTGTATTTGCCGTATTGCGTACGATTTTGCAGGGTCGTATCTTTATCGAATTTATGTTTAATGCTGGCACTGACGATGTCAGCATCCTGATCATATTTATCATCCGTAAAACCATAGAAACGATTCGCAGGTGCATCAACTGGCTTGCCATTGACCACAGGGAAACCATAGTCAGGAATATCTTTATTCCGCTGGATAAAAGCTGTAATTAAAATCTCGGTCGGGGTACCGATTCCGAAACGTACTGACGGCGCCACACCGAAGCGTTTATTCTCGATGACATCGCGTGTTGACTTACTGTCCTGCGCAAAAGCGTCAATCCGGAAAGCCGATGTCTCAGACAAAGGACGATTGATATCGACCGTACTGCGGTAATAACTATCAGTCCCCACAGTACCTGTGACTTCGCCACTGGCTTTCAGATTCGGTTTGCGGCTGGCCTGATTAATCACGCCGCCGGTAGAGCCACGGCCAAACAACATCGATGACGGCCCTTTCAGAACCTCGACCGCTTCAAGATTAAACGTATCACGAGTGTACTGACCGCGATCACGAAAACCGTCGAGATACACATCCGTACGTGCCGAGTAGCCGCGCAGATTAATGTTGTCACCAATCTGACCACCCTCGCCTGCAGAGATCGTAATACCCGGTACATTACGCAATGCCTCAGTCATCGTGGTCGCCGCCTGCGCATTCAAGACCGCACGATTCACTACATTCACCGTTTGTGCAATATCACGCAGATCGGTCGCGACCTTGCCAGCGACGGCCGTTTTTTCCGGCGCATAACGATTTTTATCCGCATTGTCTTGGACTTTAATTTCAGGCAATGTGCTATCGGTAGTAGATACGGGAGCAGTTTGTGCCAAAGCACCAGGCGCGGCGACAGCGGCCAGCAAAGCGGCAGCCAATGGGGTAAGACGACGTTTCATTACTTTCCTTTTATTGTCAGCGATCCGGTTCCTGCAGAGGAATAGAGAAACCTGGATTCTTAGCGAGTGTAAAAATTGATTAAAAAATCAAATAAATAAGGCTGGCTGACAGAGGGGGAGAGTGTCGTGGCTGGCTGAAAAATAGTGCGGCGATACAGAGGAAGCAATTATAGATGAGAATGATTATCAATAACAAGATATTTTATTCTTAGATGTCTTGCTATACAACTGCTTACAGAACTGTACGATCATTACGCGTCACATAAGTTAGGAGCGCTTAATGCGCCGCCGAAGACATTAAATTGTTGTAGTATTTGAAATGATAAAGTGCTTTTATTAATTTTTTACGCTAACGTTCTCTCACTATGCCTCCTCACTTCCGTATACGCAGACGCACTAGTTATCCTTGGTTTTTTATTAGCTTCGCAATTATCGCTAATAGCTTAGCCTATTTGCTTCTAAGTCCTGCAAAACCATTTGAATTATTCATACTCATAACAGGTGCTATTGCTGGTTTCATACATTTTCTATATAAGCAACATCACCAAGAAACACAGCTCTTTGTAAGCCTTTTTAATAAGTTCAACGAGCGATACGACGCTCTCAATGAAAAATTAAACGCAATCGTGTCTAGAGACAAAAGCACCCTCCTTTCATCGGACCACACCAAAACATTATTTGATTACTTCAATCTTTGTGCAGAAGAACATCTTTACTTTGAGTCAGGCTATATTGATAAGGAAGTATGGGAAGCTTGGTTAAAAGGAATGCATTATTTCTATAAAGATGAACATATTAGAAATCTCTGGGCGAAAGAAATTTCTGAAGGTTCTTACTACCGATTTAAGTTAAAACTAATTGAAGAAGTGTCCAATCAGACGCGCAGCAACATCGATTAATTTGATTTTTTGAGCCAAGTAGGTGCGATTAAAGAAGCGCTATCGCACACATGTTATGGCTTCAATCACCGCAATTGAAATTCCGGCCGATGGCCAAAAATCGTCGTGCATTCCTTCCTGAAAAACTAAGCGAAATTACTCCGGGTCGTGCCACCATCATTTATCGTATAAGAACCAATCCGTTACGCCAAGGCGCTACAGCGATCTCCAATCCACGCTAAATTTTGTCTTTTGCTGAAACTCAAAACTTAGTTTCGATCCTGAGCACAATTCACGATGCATGATCGGCAACGTCCGCATTAGAATCATGCTGCGGTCTCACGATCTGGTTCAACTGTGGAGTAACCCTGATTCAACCGGACTTTTACCAGGTACCGATGCTGCGTTAGCACTGAACTTAATCATGCTAAAACAGGTCAACCTCCAGTCCGGATAAAGACCGGAGAGCACGGACGCAACTCATAAAAATCTGCGCAAGGCATTGCGCTCGACAATAAGGAAGAGAATGAAACGCCAAACCAATATCACTCTGCTCGCTACCCTGCTCTTAATGGGCATCATCGGCAATGCGGCTGCGCAAAGTACGCCAGCGGACCCGCATCAATGGCTGGAAGATGTGACCGGCGACAAAGCGCTGGACTGGGTCAAATCACGCAATCAGATTACCCGCAGCAAGCTCGACGGCGATCCTGCATTTTTAAAATTGCGTAGCGAATTACAGGTCATACTCGACTCCAAAGACCGGATTCCCGGCATCCGTAAGATGGGCAATTATTATTACAATTTCTGGATGGATGCGGAACATCCGCGCGGCCTGTGGCGCAAGACGACGCTAGAGGAATATCGTAAAGCGCAACCTAAATGGGAACCGGTACTCGATATTGATGCGCTGGCAAAAGCGGAGAATGAAAACTGGGTTTTTAAAAACAGTATCTGTCGCGATCCAGCCTACGACCGCTGCCTGATCGAGTTGTCACGTGGCGGTGCAGATGCAGTGGTCATGCGCGAATTTGATCTGACTACCTTGAGCTTCATCAAAGATGGATTCAGCCTGCCGGAAGCCAAGATGAGTCTAGACTGGCGCGATAAAGATACGCTGTTTGTTGCAACCGATTTTGGTACTGGCACACTGACCGATTCTGGCTATGCACGTGTCGTCAAAGAATGGAAGCGCGGCACCCCGCTGACTACGGCCAAAGTATTGCTCGAAGGTGAAAAAACCGACATGGCGATCTCGGCGCAGAGCAGTGATCACGGTGGTATTCATCACGAACTGGTGAATCGTCAAATTACGTTCTACTCATCTGAACAATTTTTAAAAGAAGGTGACAAGCTGACGAAGCTTGATGTACCTAGCCATTCCAGCGTCAGTTTTTTTGGCAAACAATTCGTTGTCACGCCGCGTGAAGCATGGACCACGGGTGGCAAGACGTATGCGGCCGGCAGCATGTTAGCCATGGATTTTGATGCGTATAAAAAGGGGGAACGCAATTTCACCGTCCTATTTGAACCTAGCGACAGCACCTCGTTAACCGGCGCGGCATACACAAAAAATTATGTGCTGGTGCAATCATTAAATACAGTCAAAAGTAATCTGAGCGAATGGAAACTGGAGAACGGTAAATGGGTGTCACGTCAGGTCGTCCTGCCGACCATGGGCGAAGTCGGCGTCAGTGCACTGGATGCCGATAACTCAGATGATTATCTGCTGCGTTATTCCGACTATCTGACACCGAGCGTCTACATCCTAGCTCATGCGGGCAACGATCAGCGCGAACCATTAAAATCCGCACCGAGCTTCTTTGATGCCTCTCCTTATGAAACAACACAACAGTTTGCGACGTCTAAAGACGGTACCAAAATCCCTTACTTTCTGGTCAAGCGTAAAGACGTGAAATACGATGGCAACAATCCAACGCTGCTATATGGTTATGGCGGATTTGAAATCTCGCTGACGCCGTCTTATTCTGGCGGTATCGGTAAGTCATGGCTGGAAAAAGGAGGCGTATATGTGGTCGCCAATATCCGTGGCGGTGGCGAGTTCGGTCCGCGCTGGCATCAGGCTGCATTGAAAGAAAATCGTCAGCGTGCCTATGATGACTTTGCCGCAGTTGCTGCCGATCTGATTGCTAGCAAAATCACCAGCCCGCAACATCTGGGCGCCATGGGTGGCAGCAATGGCGGCCTGCTGGCTGGCGTGGCGCTGACGCAGCATCCGGAATTGTTTAACGCGGTCGTCAGCCAGGTTCCTCTGCTGGATATGCAGCGCTATAACAAATTGCTGGCAGGCGCATCCTGGATGGGCGAATACGGCAATCCGGATATCGCAGCAGAATGGGATTACATCTCGCGCTACTCCCCGTATCAAAACGTGAAAGCAGGTGTCATCTACCCGAACGTACTGTTCATCACCTCTACCCGTGACGACCGCGTCCATCCGGGCCATGCGCGCAAGATGGCGGCGAAGATGTTAAGTCAGGGTCATAAAAATGTCTGGTACTACGAGAACATTGAAGGCGGCCATGGCGGTGCGGCGAACAACGCACAACGTGCCGATATGTCCGCAATCACTTATTCATTTTTGTGGAATATGCTGAAACGGGATAATGCGGATGTCGTGATTAAGCATTAGCGCTAGCGATTATTATGGTTTTTAAAGAGGTTCGAAATTATTAATACAAAATATTAATACAAAAAAAACGCTGATTCTTAAATCAGCGTTTTTTTCATATCGTTTATCAAATTTTATCAATAGATCTTAGTTTGAGCGGCGACTACGATATCCAAAAAGCATCAGCATTCCCAGTGCAAACAACATCAGTTGTGAAGGCTCAGGAACGTCAGATACGTTGATTGATAAATTATCCAAATTGAGTATATGATTCGCTTGCGTTGGCAGAATTGAAAAACCAAAAATAGGTTCTGCAGTGGATAAAGATAGTAAACCAGAAAAAAACGATATTCCCGCATTTGGGTTCACTAATGTCTGAGCCGCAATCACCTTACCGTCAGCATTATATACAGTCATAACGGCATCCCAGAATGAATTACTCTCAATGCTGAGACCAAATACTGGTACGGAAAAAGTACCGATTGGGTTCGTAGAACTTATAAAATGATTATTTGGGTTTCCATCATAAAACCCTGCTCTTAATAGCGAACCTTGAGAGAAATTAATACCTACTGATGAGTATTGGTTCGACAAAGAAGTAATAAAGTCGGTAGATGTCGGCAAATCATCTGCAGTACCTAAAATGCCATCCGGTCCCGGCAATGTTTCAAATGTTAACGTAATTGTGGTTGCATTGACTTGTGCCGACGAGAATAGCAGAGAGAAAAAAAATAAAGTAATCAGACGAGTAAGTTGACGCATTCATATTCCTTGTTGGCGTTGAGGTAGTTGCTTGATTTTTTTACAAACAACATACGGAGACAAACCCATTGCTAAAAAATAATGAGTTTTTAACATCTTACAATATTAGCAAGATGCAATGTTAAAAAAATATTATCCAATCCTACTTAAATTAAATATCCTACAATCTGCGAGCGATTGACTAGATTTGTCTAGATGAATGTAAAGTCAGATACATATCATCGCAATCTACCCGACCAACCTGATTAAAAATCAAATGCTGTATCATCACTGGCTCTGATCACGGCGGATCCTGAGGATCGTGTGCAATGCCACGCGATCACAACACCGCCAATCTACCTGACACCAAGTCATAAGACGCCAACATGAGTTTGTACCAACTGCTTGCCCAATTTATCCGCGACCGCAAACGTCACTATGTTGCCGCCGCCGCGATGCTGTTCTCCGTTGCAGTTTTAACCGTGCTGATTCCCCGCAAGGTCGGAGCGGTTATTGATGCGATGGTGGCGCACAATCTGGATGCGCGCGGCCTGGCAATACAGTTAAGTGAGTTAGTGCTGATGGGGGTGGCGATTTATTTTTTGCGGGTTGGCTGGCGCATACAATTATTCACCGCCTCTTTTCAACTCGGGGTGCAGTTGCGTACCCGTCTGTATCAGCGTCTGAGCCTGCAAGGCGCTCCTTTTTTTCAGCAGCAACGTACCGGCGATCTGATGGCGCTGGGCACCAATGATGCGGACGCGATTGAACTGGCATCGGGCGAGGCGATGCTGGCGGGTTTTGACGGCAGCATGACCTTTGCTCTGGTCATCGGCATGATGCTGCTCGGTGTGGACTGGCGGCTGGCGCTCGTCGCTTTATTACCTTTTCCGTTTATGGCATGGGCATTTAAAACGATTACCCATCATGTGCATGATGCCTCGCGTGATTCGCTGGATCGCTTCAGCAAACTGAACGATCAGGTGCAAGAGACACTGGCAGGTGTGCGGACCTTGCGTGCGCTAGGTCTGGAGCAGCGTAGCGCCGCGCAATTTGCGGAACTGGCAGAACGCGCTGCCGATGCCAGCTTGAGTGCACAACGCTGGGAAGCTGCGTATGAACCGGCAGTCGGCATTGCCTTGACCTCGGCAGGTGCATTGACGCTATGCATGGGTGGCTATCTGGTATGGCATAACGAAATGACGATTGGCACCCTGACCAGCTTCACAATGTATCTTGGGCAACTGATCTGGCCGATGTTTGCTGCGGGCTGGGTGTTGTCGCTGCTGGAGCGAGGCAAAGCCGCGTGGAATCGTCTGCAACCGGTATTGGCACAGGAACTTAGTATTCAGGATCATGGTCAGATAAGCGCATTACCGCATGGCAGCTTAGGATTTAATGCAATCAGCTTCTCGTATCCGGGGCAGCAGGCCGTCGCCCTGGATCAGGTGTCATTTACCTTAGATGAAGGAAAAACTCTGGGCATCGTCGGACATACCGGATCAGGCAAATCTACCATCATCCGCCTTCTGCTGCGTCAATATGATACGACGCAGGGAAGTCTGCAATGGGGTGAGAAACGGATCGCGGACTATCGCTTACACAGCCTGCGCTCGGCAATCAATTGGGTCGCGCAAGAACCGTTTTTATTCTCCGCCTCCATTGCCAGCAATATCGCACTTGGTAACCCTGAAGCGACACGTGAGCAGATTATGCACGCCGCTACGTTGGCTGCGGTGCACGATGATATTCAACGCTTTCCGCAGGGCTACGATACGCCGGTCGGCGAGCGCGGCGTGACCTTGTCTGGCGGTCAGCGCCAGCGGGTCGCGATCGCCCGCGCCTTGCTGACGGACAGCCCTTTATTACTACTTGATGATGCCTTGTCCGCGGTCGATACCGATACGGAGACACGTATCCTGCAGCACCTGTACGAGCTGCGCCAGCAGCGCAAAGAGCGCAGCGCCATCATCGTGAGTCACAGGCTTAGCGCCGTGGCCGACGCCGATCATATTATCGTGTTGCGTGAAGGCCGTATTATCGAACAGGGTACTCACAACGAGTTATTGGCGTATGCCGGATGGTATGCCTCGCAATGGCGCTATCAGCAACTGGAGGCGAGTCTTGATGCAGCCTGAGTTGACACAGAAACTCCCCATGACAGAAAGTAAGTCAGAAAAAAAACTCGCGGTGCATCTGCTGATGCAAGCGGCACAACCGGAACGCCGCCATGTGGCATTAGGCATTTTTTATTTATTCATCGCCGCAGGACTGGAAGCGCTGGGACCGCTATTGGGTAAAGCGTTTATTGATCGCTATCTGCTGCCTCGTCAAATGGATGTAGCGATTGTCGTCGGTTTGTTAGTGACCTACCTTGCGACCGGCTGGTGGGCAACCTGGCTACGCTATCTGCAACTGTCGCGACTAGCCGGTGTGGCGATGCGCTCAGTGCGTCGTTTGCGCGAGCAAGTGTACGGTCACGTATTACGCTTGCCGATGGCGTTCTTTGATAAAGCAATTACCGGACAACTCGTGAGCCGTGTCACTAACGATACGGAGTCGGTAAAAAATCTGTACGTCCAAGTATTGTTCGTCATGCTGGACTCTTCGATTGTCGTGATCGGCGCACTGGCAGCGATGGCATGGCTAGACTGGCGGCTGATGCTGATCGTGCTGATGCTGATCCCGGCGGTCGTGATTATCGTCTGGTTTTATCAGCGCTGGAGTGCGCCGGCGGTCAGTCGTGCCCGTCAATTACGCAGTGAAATCAACGCGCAGGTTGCCGAGAGTATCAACGGGATGAGCGCACTACAGGCAAGCAATGCCGAGCTGCGTTTCGGCGCCCGTTTTGATGCGACGAATCAGCAGCACTACCATGCGCGACTCGATGAATTGCGCGCCAATGCCTGGCTGCTGCGTCCGGCACTGGATTTGCTGAATTCATTATTGCTGGTCGTTGTGATTTTTTGCTTTAGCCAGCGTGATTTTTCGGGTGTGGAAATCGGTATTCTGTATGCGTTTGTCAGCTATATCGCACGCGTAGTCGATCCGCTGATCCAGATTACTTTGCAATTCGGACAGATACAACAGGCCGTTGTTTCCGCTGCGCGGGTGAATACCTTGCTGCGTGAGCCGACGAGTCAAGCGGTCGTCAGCGACGCACAGATAGGCAGCGGTGATCTGCACCTGCAACATCTGCGCTTTGGTTACGATCCTGCACATCCGGTCTTGCACGGTATTAATCTACATATCCCGGCAGGAAGTTTTTTTGGCATTGTCGGTCACACCGGTAGCGGCAAATCTACCTTGTTAAGTTTGCTGCTGCGCTTCTATATCGCGCAGTCAGGCCGTATTACGATTGATGATCAGGACATTACCAGCTTTAGTGATGTGCACTTCCGCGCCAGCGTCGGGCTGGTTCCGCAAGAGCCGTTTTTGCTTGCCGCAAATGCGAAAGAAAACATCGCGATGGGACGTGATATCAGTGATGCCGACATCATTGCCGCTGCCAAGGCGGCACGGGCACATGACTTTATTCTGCAACTCGAACAAGGCTATGAAACACCTCTGGGTGAAGGCGGTGCACGCCTGTCCACCGGACAAAAACAACTGATCGCGATTGCCCGTGCGCTGGCAGGAAAGCCGCGTATCTTGTTTCTCGATGAAGCCACCTCACATATCGATAGCGAGACTGAGCAAGTCGTACAAACAGCATTGACCGAATTGCGCGGCAGCGTCACGATCGTTGCGATTGCCCACCGGCTCTCGACCATCCGCGATGCAGATCAGATCGTGGTACTGAATCATGGGAACATCGCTGAGCAAGGTACGCATCAGCAACTGATGGCGCTGGAACTCGGGATTTATCAAAAACTATATTTGCTGCAAACCTTAGAAGAGTAAGAACGACATGAGTGCTTTGATGAAAATGATCGTTGGCAGTATCGCCATCCTGACCGCCTGTTTTCTTGGTGCTCTGATTTATATATTTTTCGGCATCTTGCCCAATCTGCCTTCGCTCGATGCGGTCACTGATTATCAACCCAAAATTCCACTCCGTATTTATACCGCCGACAATGCGCTGATCGGTGAATTTGGCGATGAGCATCGTGATTTTATCGCGATCAAAGATGTGCCGTTAGTGATGAAAAACGCTTTACTAGCCATCGAAGACAAACGTTTTTATGAACATAGCGGTATTGATTTTCGCAGTGCCTTACGCGCCGTGCTGGCAGATTTACGCGGCGGTTTTCATCAGGGTGGCTCGACGATCACGATGCAAATTACGCGCAATATTTTGCTGACACAAGAAAAAACGGTCATGCGCAAGTTCAAGGAAATTGTACTGGCCTACCGGATTGAAGCAGCTTTGTCAAAAGACCAGATCCTTGAGCTGTACATCAATCAAATTTATCTTGGACAGAGAACGCACGGCTTCGCCAGCGCAGCGAATACCTATTTCGGCAAATCGCTAAAAGACATTTCTATCGCAGAGGCCGCGATGCTGGCAGGTTTGCCGCAAAATCCGACCCGCCATAATCCCGCAGTCAATCCGCAACGCGCTAAGCAACGTCAACTGCTGGTCTTAAAAGCGATGCAAGACGATGGCTATATTACGCAGGCGCAGTTTGATCAGGCTAGCAAAGAAGAACTGCATATCAGCAGCCATCAACAGTTTGATGCGCATGCAGACTATGTCGCAGAAATCGTCCGTCAGCAAATCGTTGCCGAATATAAGGACACCGCCTACACCAGCGGTCTCAAGGTTTACACCACGATTTATAAAGCCGAACAGGATGCCGCTTACGAGTCCCTGCGACGCAATGTATTGGCCTACGATCAGCGCCACGGCTATCGTGGCCCGGAGGCATTTATCGAATTACCATCCGATGAAGATGAGCGGGACGACGCGATTGATGCATTGATGTTAAAGCATCCGGGCAATGATAAATTGCTCTCCGCTGTGGTCATCGAAGCCAGCCCTAAATTAGTCAAAGCAGAAATGGCTTCGGGCGACACCATTACCCTCAGCGGTGAGACCTTACGCTTTGCCGATAAAGCATTGCAAGCGAATGCGAACCGTGATTTAAAAATCCGTCCCGGTGCGCTGATACGTGTCATGCAGGATGCAAAAAAGCGCTGGACTATCACGCAATTGCCTGAGGTCGATGCGGCCTTTGTCGCGCTGAATGCGCAAGACGGATCTTACCGCGCCATGGTCGGCGGCTTTGATTTCAATCGCAAGCAATTCAATCATGTGACCAGTGCATGGCGTCAGCCTGGCTCCTCGATCAAGCCATTCATTTATTCTGCCGCCTTAGAAAAAGGCTATTCACCGGCGACCATTGCGAACGACGTGCAATTATCGGAAACCAGTACCGAAGAACTCAAATGGGATCCACGTAATGACGACGGTAAATATGATGGTCCGATCACGCTACGCACGGCGCTGGCACAATCAAAGAATGTCGTGTCAGTGCGATTACTGAAAGCCATAGGCGCAGGATATGCACGTGACTTTTTGCCTCGCTTTGGCTTTGACATCAACAAGCAACCACAGAATCTGACGATGGCATTGGGCACCGGCTCAGTCACACCGATACAGCTTGCGGCAGCCTACGGCGTATTCGCTAATGGTGGCTATCAGATCAAACCCTGGCTGATCCAGAAAGTCACGGATGCACGGGGCAAGATCCTGACCGATAACAAAGCCCCTGTGATCGCACAGGAAGAATCTCGCGTGCTCGATAGCCGTAATGCGTTCGTGATTGACAGCATGCTCAGAGAAGTCGTCAGAACCGGCACGGGGGCGGCGGCTACACAACGCCTTGGCCGCCGTGATCTGGCAGGCAAAACTGGTACAACTAGTGATGCGGTCGATGGCTGGTTTGCCGGTTATGCCGGTGATGTCGTCGCCGTAGCCTGGATGGGTTATGACGACCCTAAGTCACTGGGCGGCAGAGAGTTCGGCGCGACTTTATCCTTACCGATCTGGATCGATTACATGCGCCAGGCATTGTCCGGCAAGTCTGAAATCCCACGGGCCGTACCTGACAATGTCAGCAATGCAGAAGGTGACTGGACATATAACGAGTTTCTGAATGGAGCCGGTATCAAAACGCTGGACATCGATCTGCCAGTAACACCACCGTAATAAAATACTCTCATAAGCAAATTTCAGTACAAAAAAAGCCCGCTACAGGAGCGGGCAAAAATCCTACCTTTGGAGAGTATTTCAGGATTGGTGCCAGTATATTTCTGAGATATTACGGCGATATGACAGCGATGAATGGTGAGATCATTGCCCGTCATTTCACATGTTCCGCCTGAAATACACTGCCCCCCCTTCAGACATGTCAGGCATCGCCGTGCAGTCTGTAGCAACAATGCAAAGCGATACAAATGTAGATGTTTCATCTACCATGAGATATTTTTCATGCAGCGACAAGATGCATCAAATTACAGGAGACGTGATGGACATTGAAGTCTTATTCCCTACGCTGGTCGGTATCTCACAAGCGGATGACGCGACCATCAATGCGATCAGCGCAGAAGTCTTGCAGCAAAGAGCGCTCATGGAAAGTCTACTTAGCCAGTCCTGGGGAGACAATGTACTGACCTCATTTAATAAAGAAAAAAACCTCTTCGCCCACGCTAGTCTGCACAGACTCAGAAAATTTATTGAAGATAATATTCTCGAATTCGTCAGCAAAACCCGCAAGGATCAAGCCTTTCAGTTTGATCATACGTACACGCAGAGCTGGATCAATATTACAAAGAAATTTGGCTTTCAGGAACGTCATAATCACGAGAGAAACGTGGAAGGTCTGCCCATCAGTGGTGCCTATTATTTCAATACCAATCAACACGACGGCGATCTCGCGATTTTCCCGACGGACATGCATTACAAATTGTTTGGCAATTATGTGATTGAACCGGCGATAGGTAAGCTGGTTCTGTTCCGTTCAGATGTGTTTCACCGGGTAAGCGCGAATATGACGGACAACGACAGAGTGTCATTTAGTTTCAATTATTTACTGACTAAGTAGGTTTTCTGTTTAGGTTTTCGGCTGGCGATGCGACGCCATGCCTTGCCTTGCAATGCATTACAACTGCAACCCGATCTCACTTCTTTGCCAAATAAAAAAAACCCGCCAGACCTCAGCGGGTAAAAGTTCTACTTTTTGGAGAGAGTAGAAATCAGGAATACATAGGGATAGTAAGACTAGTTACGGCTCCAGAAGTTCGATAAAGACAAAGTTCCGACAAAACAGATACAAACGACAGACAATTGAGTAAGGGCAAGATGTCATTTTTTTCTTCAATGTTTCGTCCTCGTTTGAGCTTTCACCAAGCGAAGCAACCAGATTACTTTTGAGAAAAACTGCGTCAGCTTAAGCAGCAATTGCTTCTGCGGCATCTACGCTAGTCAGCATTCTCAAGGCCTCAAATCCTTGCTGCAGATCGCGTTGTAAATCCTGCACCGACTCTAGCCCGATATGCAGTCGTATCATCGGCGACTTCCATTTAGAGGCATTAACGCTGCGGCAATTCGATGGATTGGTCGGCAGGATCAGGCTCTCGTAGCCACCCCAGCTAAAGCCGATGCCGAACAATTCCGTTCTGTCGATCAAGGCGGCGACTTGTTGTTCCGTGATGTCAGCGTGGAATACAGCCCCCATCAGACCGCACGCATAGTCAGGGTGAAAATCACGTTTCCATAATGCATGTCCTGCGGCACTGGGCATCGGCGGGTACAGGACCTCAGCGATCTCGGGTTGCGCTTGTAACCATTGGGCGATCTGCATGGCACTGACACGATGCACGGCCAGGCGTGCAGCCATACTGCGTAAGCCACGTAAGGCCAAGGCAGCATCATCGACACCGATCGACAAGCCAAGCTGTTTGTAGGTATCACGTAAGCGACCCTGCAACTCGGCAGTGGTCAGAATCACGCCCATCAAGGCATCGGAATGACCGACGATGTATTTAGTGGCTGCATGAATCGAGACATCAATCCCCAATTCAAATGACGACCAGCCTATCGGCGTCGCCCAGGTGCTGTCGGAGACCACGATAGCGCCGCGTGCGTGAGCGATCGCCGCAATCGCCGGAATGTCCTGAATTTCAAACGTCAGTGAGCCAGGAGATTCGACAAAAATCAGTTTAGTATTTAACTGCATCAGGCTGGCGATTCCACGGCCGATCGACGGATCATAATACGTGGTGCTGATACCCATTTGCTTCAGCAGTCCATCGCAAAACAAGCGCGTGGGATCATAGGTAGTATCGACCATCAGCAAGTGATCACCGGGTTTGAGAAAAGCCAGCAGCGTCGTGGTGATGGCGGAGAGTCCCGACGGTGTCAGCAGGCAGGCAGCAGCGCCCTCAGCGGCGCACAGCGCCTGCTCCAGCGCATAGGTGGTCTCGTTACCATGACGGCCATAAATCGCACGCGTGCCGGTCGCCTCCTTCAGTCCGGCGACATTCGGAAACAACATGGTTGACGCACGGATTACCGGCGGATTGACCGGACCGTGATGGGCTTTGCCTTTGCGGCCTGCATGAGTGAGCTTGGTCGCTGTCTGCCAGTGCGATGTGGGATGTGTCATTGTTGTTCTCGGATCGTTTCAGATTGCAGATTGTTTGAATTACTTGTATTACTTGAATTAAATTCGTGATCAAGACTCACGCAAAACGAAAAACTACTACTCATCATTCATATTGAATCCGCAGACTGGATGCGGCTTTCAGGGGCATTTCGTGCTAACAGGCGCACCCAGCCTGCGGATTCGTTTGGTGAATTTCTGAAAACTCTTTAATCGATATTTCATGGACCGGTTACTTCTACCGTTTCTCTATACCTGCGTGTCCCTGAGGTGAGAGGTTTTGGTTTTTGCATAAGTCCTCGTTGCCCTACACACGGTATTTTTTAAAAACAAATTCGCGGCGCCAGAAGCTGGGGCGGTACATCGTCGTTTTTTTAAATTAGGTGCAGGCAAATCCTAACAATGCTGAGATGAAATTTTTTACCAAACTTTCAGCTAAATTTCATGTATTTGAGAAAATTTTTCTATAAAATTAAATATATGGATAAAAAAGATATCGAAATTCTTCATATTTTGCAGAAAGATGCCTCCATCGCTCTGGCAGACCTGGCGCAGGCGGTACATTTGTCAGTCACCCCTTGCTGGCGGCGGGTGCAGAGACTGCAGGATGATGGTGTAATTCAGCAGCAAGTGGTGTTATGCGATCCGCGCAAACTTAATCTGGGACTGACTGTGATGGTGGCGGTCAAGGCAGCGCAACACAACGAAGCCTGGATGCAGCGCTTCGTCAGCGGTGTGCGCGACATACCGGAGATTGTGGAAATTTTTCGTATGAGTGGCGACATTGATTACCTGCTCAAAATGCATGTGCCAGACATGGCGGGTTTTGATATCGCGTATAAAAAGCTGGTCAAAGTTGCTGATTTACAGGATGTGAGTTCTAGCTTTGTGATGGAAGTCATCAAAAGCACCACGGCGCTGCCACTGGATTATGCGGTACTGAAAACGAGTAAATCCTGAAATCAATCAGATTAAAAATTCAATTGAAAATTAAATTAGCCAACATACTCCTATCGAGTATTTTTCCAATCCCTAATCAAATATTGCGGAATAAGGCTAGTTTTATATAACAAAGTGGGGAGTATGTCTCCGTGACGCAGAAAGTCTGAATGGAATTACTGGAAAGAATTGTCTCGATTATTTTGCCGGTGTTTATCGTGATCGGCCTCGGTTACGCCTATGCGCGCTACAAAGGGGCTGGCGTTAAAGACGATATGGTGGCGGTCAATCGGGTCAGCATGGATGTACTGTGCCCGCTACTGGTCTTTACCGCACTGGCTGGCAAAGATTTTGATGTCGCACACAATGCCTGGCTGATACTGGCAGGCGTTTTGATTGCCCTGGGTTCCGGTCTGTTGTCATGGCCTCTGGTGCGTCTGCTTGGTTACGACGTGCGCACCTTTGTGCCACCGATGATGTATAACAATTGCGGCAATATGGGCCTGCCTCTGGCAGCACTAGCGTTTGGCGCGAACGGACTGTCTGCGGCCGTCGCCTTATTCATGGCATGCAATCTGGTGTACTTCACGGTCGGGATCAAAATCATTCAACGCGGCCATCCCGATCATCAAGGTTCATCATTGAAATTTTTGTTCAGCCCAATGATGCTGTCCATGATGGTGGGCATGGTATTCGCATTGCTACATCTTCATTTGCCAGACTATTTATTCATCGCTATGAAAATGATGGGCGACGCCTGCATCCCCATCATGTTATTTGCGTTGGGCGTGCGTATGCTGGACATCAGTTTCTCTAGCTGGCGCATCGGCGTCGTGGGTGCATTGATATGCCCTGTGGCAGGTTTGCTGGTTGCGCTGTTACTCGATCCAATCCTGCCTCTCAACTCCGCTCAACGTGGCCAGATGTATCTGTTCGCCGCCCTGCCACCCGCCGTTTTTTGTTTTATGGTGGCAGAGCAGTATCAGCAAGAGCCAGATAAGGTAGCGTCCATCGTCTTACTCGGTAATCTGGCGGCATTGTTGTTTGTGCCGACAGGCTTATGGCTGGGGTTGCGATAGACAATTACGCAGACACTTTTATTTTTTGTCGTATAAAAGCTCTGCATCTGCACTGTTAATTTAGTTAAAATTCTTTCTTCTTATTTTTTGACTGTCATCATGAGCGACTACGTCCAGACCTCCATCCGTAACCATATCGGCTTTATTACTTTGGATCGTCCGAAGGCACTGAACTCGCTATCCCTGGCGATGGTTCGCGCTATTACGGCCACCCTGCTTGCGTGGCGCGACAATGCCGGAATCCGTGCAGTATTCATTCATAGCAGCAGCGAAAAAGCCTTTTGTGCAGGTGGTGATATTCGCTTTTTTTATGATGTCGGCACGGCGACGCCCAAAGGTGACAGCGCATTGCTGGAAGATTTTTTCACCGAAGAATACGCACTCAATCATCTGATTCATTTTTATCCTAAGCCTTATATCGCGTTGATGAATGGCGTTGTGATGGGCGGTGGCATGGGCATTGCGCAAGCCGGTGAAGGCTGTCGCTTGCGTATCGTGACAGAGCGTACCAAAATGGCGATGCCAGAAGTGAATATCGGGCTGTTCCCTGACGTTGGCGGGGGTTATTTTTTATCGCGTGTGCCGGGGCAAATAGGCACCTATTTAGGATTGACGGGTGAGGTGATCAATGCCGCCGATGCGCTATATGCAGGGCTGGCAGATGTGTATATCCCGACCACTGAATTGCCTGCTTTGATGGAGATGCTGGCGACCACGACAAGCAGCGATATACGCTTAAGCATTACTGAATTTGCCGAGACTTTTACTGGTCAGGTTAGTGCGGAGCAGAGCCAGCTTGCACAACATCGTGCGATTATTGATCAGCATTTCTCTGGTCATGATGCAAAGGTCATTGCCGCTTCTTTGGTCAGTGATCCGCATCCATTCGCACAGCAAGCAGCGAGCGTCATGCAAAAGCGTTCTCCGTTACTGATGAGTGTCACTCTGGAGCAATTACGCCGCGGAATCACAATGTCTGTTGCTGATTGCCTGCGCATGGAACGCACCATGGTGCGGCATTGCTTTAAGCATGGTGAAGTATTAGAGGGTGTACGGGCGCTGGTCGTTGATAAGGACAACGCCCCTCAGTGGCAACCAGCCAGCCTGGCGGATGTGACGACAGAAATGGTAGCGTCGTTTTTTGTCGATGCATGGCCAGATTACGCACATCCTCTGCGACATCTGGATGAATCGATTTAGTCTAAGTCTTGTCAATTCGCATTGAGCAATGAAAAAAAGCGCTGAAGAAAAAATTCTTCAGCGCTTTTTTTCATCGAGATGGTGAGGCAATTATCTCACTGCGACTTACTTCAGCAAACCAAACACTTTACCAATGATTTTGCTGCCGGCTCCGATAGGATCTTGTCTGATCGCTTTTTCTTCTTCTGCAATCATTAAATATAATCCATCTAAAGCGCGCTGCGTAACATAAGCTTCAACGGTCGCCTCTTGTTCGGAGACTACGCCAAATTTCTGCGCTTGCCCCATGACGGAATTGTACTTAGCAGACAACCCTGCTTTATCCGTTACCCCTTTGACGAGAGGTAAAAATTTTACACTTAAGGGTGCTGACGTTTTTTGTTTGAAAAAATCCGTCACCGAAGTATCGCCGCCAGTCAGGATATTCTTTGCATCGGTGACCGTCATTGATTTAACGGCATTCACCAATAGCGGTTTTGCCATTGGCACTGCTTGCTCTGCGGCGCGGTTCATGGACACAACGAGCTCATCCAACTGTTGACCACGACCGGACATTTTCAAAATCGGACGTGCCTTTTCGAGCAAGGATGGCAATTGAATTTTTACTTTGTCATTGTTTAAAAATCCGTTCTCCGCACCGAGTTTGGCAACTGCGGCAACCGAGCCTTTATCCAGTGCCGCTTTTAATCCTGCACTGGCATCTTGATTACTAAGATCATCAAGCGAGAAGGCAAAGACAGCGGAAGAAACCAGAAGCAAAGTAGAGGCCGTCGTCCGGCGAAAAATTGATGTGCGCAACATAGAACACCCCTTAACGGAATACATAATAAAAATGGATGGAAATATTGGATTGGCTTAATCTCGCCACTGATAAACGGTCTTTACTGCGGGACAACGATACTACTCAGTATGAGGCAAGAGTCGCCTAGACTTCGTCCACAGAAAATAGACGACGATGCTCAAGCATCGCGTATCGATCCGTCATACCCGCAATGTAATCAGCAATTTTACGCGCTTGCTGCGTGTCATGTGTAGCCTGGTCAGTGACAGTTTTTTTGATCTGATAGTCATCTGGTAGCAAAATGGGTTCGTCCATCATGACATTAAACAAATCTGTCACTACCCGGCGCGCCTTGCTGGACATGCGGTTAACCATGTAGTGACGATACAAATTCGCATGCAAAAACTGTTTGAGTAGTGTTGCCTCTTTTTGCATCGCATCTGAAAATGCAATCATCGGACTCATGTTACGCACATCATCAAGTGATTGTGGCGCGCAGTCTTTGATGCGTTGCTCCGAGGTCGCAATCAAGTCAACGATGAGTGCGTTGATCATGCGTCGTATGGTCTCAGAAATTGCTCGGCGACCGCTGATACCAGGATAAGTCGTAGCGACTTCTGCGCGGAATTTCGCATAAAAATCGAGTTCGTTTAATTGCGCTTCAATCAGCAAACCTGAACGCAGACCATCATCAATATCATGATTGTTATAAGCGATTTCATCGGCGAGATTCGTGAGCTGCGCTTCCAGACTCGCTTGCTTCTTCTGAATGAATCGCTGACCAACATCACCTAGCTTATGTGCATTCGTCAATGAACAATGCTTGAGGATCCCTTCACGCGTTTCAAAGCAAAGATTTAAACCATCAAAGGCACCGTAACGCTCCTCCAGAGTATCAACGACCCTCAGGCTTTGCAGGTTATGCTCGAATCCGCCAAATGCTTTCATACAGGCATTTAACGCGTCTTGACCGGCATGACCGAACGGTGTGTGGCCAAGATCATGAGCAAGCGAAATCGCTTCGACCAAATCCTCGTTCAGACGCAAATTCCGTGCAATCGAACGGGCGATTTGAGCAACTTCGAGGCTATGTGTGAGGCGCGTCCGGAATAAATCCCCCTCATGATTAACAAAAACCTGGGTCTTATATTCGAGACGACGAAATGCGGTGCAGTGAATAATGCGATCGCGATCACGCTGATATTCTGATCGCGAACTGGAAGCAGGCTCCGCATAACTGCGCCCGCGTGATGTCGCAGATTGAGCGGCATAAGGGGCGAGATGCGTATCGGAAAACATATTATTGGATGCTAGCGCGCAGCGTTTCAAGCAATTTTTCTTTCGGCACTGTGGTAATAAGGGGCGCACCTAGAGGCTTCAGCAGAATGAATTTAATTTGACCGCCTTCATTCTTTTTATCGACTTCCATCAACTCCAGCCAACGCTCCTCACCAAGATCAGGTGCAATTGTTGGCAAACCTGCAGCCTCAACCAGATTAGTGATCCGAACCTTGCTAACATAATCGATCAGACCAAGCCGGAAAGACAAATCTGCCGCCATCACCATGCCACAACCGACTGCCTCACCATGCAACCATTTACCATAACCTAAGCCAGATTCAATCGCATGGCCGAAGGTATGTCCGAAATTAAGAATAGCTCGCAAACCACCCTCGCGCTCATCCTGACGCACAACATCTGCCTTGATCTCACAAGAACGCGAGATAGCATAAGCGAGACTTTCAGGATCCTTAACACGCAGCCGATCCATATTCGCTTCTATCCAGGCAAAAAATGGTGCATCAATAATTGCGCCGTGTTTGATCACTTCGGCTAAGCCTGCCGATAATTCTTTATCAGGCAAAGTAGCCAATGTCGAGGTGTCGGCGATCACCGCCTGTGGCTGGTAAAAAGCACCGATCATGTTTTTACCCAGAGGATGGTTGATACCAGTCTTGCCGCCAACTGAGGAGTCGACCTGCGACAACAAAGTCGTAGGAATCTGAATAAAAGGTACGCCACGCATATAAGACGAGGCGGCAAAACCTGTCAAATCACCGATCACACCGCCGCCTAAGGCAATCATTGTTGTCTTACGATCACATTTCGCCTCTAGCAACGCGTCATACACTGTCATCAGACTATTCCAGGTTTTATGCTCTTCTCCATCAGGCAAAATGATACTGACAATTTGCTTTCCAGAGACACGCAACAACTCCTCGAGGCGGGCCAGATACAAAGGAGCAACAACATCGTTGGTGACGATAGCAACACGTTCGCCTTTGACGTGGAATGCAAGAATCGTTGGATCCGACAAAAGTGACTGTCCAACCGAAATTGGATAGCTGCGCTCACCCAAATCGACATGCAGAGTGTGATGGTTTTGTTGAAGCATTGTTACGCCTGGGATATTCGAGGAATTAGTACGCTGCTCAAGCTGAGCCAAGATAGATTGAACCAGAAACTGCACGTTAGGACGGCCAGTTTCAATGACCAAATGTGCGACTTCATGATAGAGAGGCTCACGCTGCGCCTCAAGTTCTTCGAGCTTTTTGCGCGGATCGGCAGTTCTGAGTAAAGGCCGATTCTTATCATGACGAGTACGCTGCAAAATACTGCTGATACCAGCACGCAGGTAAATTACCGTACCGCGCTCTTGCAGATATTTTCTGCTAGCCTCACTTAGAATCGCTCCACCACCAGTCGCCAGCACAATGCCATCTTGAGAAGTAAGATCACGAATTACATCTGCTTCGCGCTGCCGGAAACTGGTCTCACCTTCAATTTCAAAAATCACAGGAATCGAGACGCCAGTACGCGCCTCGATTTCGTGATCAGAATCAATGAACTGCTTATTGAGCTTTTTTGCCAGGGCCCGGCCAACTGTCGTTTTGCCGGAGCCCATTAGACCTACTAGAAAAATATTACCACTCATGCATAGCAATCATTCTGAACTGAAAGAGAATTCAGATCTACTTCGTCTTATAAGTAACACTTACTCGGGTGGATGCTGGACTACCTTTTGGACTTGTTAAATTAATCTGGAATATGTCTGTAGCAGTATTCGATCCAGTAATATCACATGTAGCAGATGGTTTAACATCAGCACTTTGCACTGTTCCTCTATTAGCAACCTGTCCGATTCCCAATGAGGCGTTCCAGTGCGCTATTTCTGGTACTGACAGAACTACCGTTGGAGTGCCTGACAAATTAGTTGTAGTTATTTTTGTCTTTTCAGGCATAGGATTATCGTTAGAGTCGACAACCTCAAACCAAAGTGTTTGATTTGTACACGAAGACGTAAAATCCATTGATATGGTTCCACCAGTCGTTGCTCTAGTTGTATTACCTTCATAGTCACCTGCGTTAACTTTATATATTTTTCCATAAGATCCTAAAACATAAAAAGTAGCACTCCTCGACAGAGAGGACGTTCCATTGGTCGAAGTTGCAACAATTGTGGCAACCCCATTTTGCCGTGGATTTTGACTTCTCCAAATTACGGAGCAATAACCAGGGAATTTTGGTAGTAAGGTAATATTGTCTTGATTTGTAAGGCATTGTGTTCCCCCAATACCCGCAATTGCCCCCACATCTGTCGAGAATACAACTTGAGTATTATCAGCAACTGCGCCACCAAATGAATCCGCTAATAATGCGGATACAATTAGTCTTTCGTCATCCCAATTGATACCTTCAACCCAGTCTTTACTTAAACTTAACGACATTGCCGCCTGAACAGGGACTCCCGTAGTTACTGTAATAGTATCAGAAATGCTACTAATCGCAGTTCCATCTATGGTTGCGACAGCTCTAACTGTTGTCGGCTGAGTACCCGAATTGACGGTAACGGTAACTTTTCCTGTTGCATCAGTAATGCCAGAATTTACAGGTAATGTCACAGGATTACTACTAATTGTCGAAAAGTTGACCTTAACATTTCCAATGCCAACTCCTGCACTATCGATAACGTTAAATATCAATAGCGCAACTTCTGTTCTACCAGTACCCCCAGCCCCTTTAATTACAATTGATTTATCACTTGGAACAGCAGAACTAAAGTTAATCGCAACGGGAGTAGCATTTGGGGGAGCTGCGACAGAAAAAGTGGTACTTGCTGAGATTACAGTCGTCCCTACTAGCACTGCAGATGCCGTGATAGTTCCTGCACCAGTTCCAGTGCCTGCCTTGATGCTAATTTGTGCAACACCTTTACTATCAGAGAGAGCTGTTCCACTTGTTGGCGACAAAATAGCTATAGAACTGCTCGATGCAAATGTTACGACAACTCCTGACACCGGTGCCCCGGAACCATTTGTCACGACTACCTTAGCTGTCAGCGTCGATGAACCGGCAATTAAATTACTAACGACGCCATTCTGGTCAAAAAGTGAGATCTGCAACTTACCATTTGGATCTTGGGTTGAGCTCCCACCTGATGATGTACCAGACGACCCACCACCTCCTCCGCAAGCGGAGAGAATTGCAACTAATGTCATAGACAGATAAAAACAGACTAATTTATGCACAGCAAATCTTTTACTAAATATATTCATAATTTTTCCTAGGCTAACAGCAAATAATTATCTTGTTGTTAAGCGATCAGTGATAATTTTTGGTGTAATAAAGACTAGTAACTCTGTTTTGTTATTCGTACTTCCGGTAGTTTTAAATAAGTTACCAAACAAAGGGATATCTCCAAAAAATGGAATCTTAGTAACATCACCTCGTTCAGTTTGCTGAAAAATACCCCCAAGTACAACCGTACCACCATTTTCTACCAAAACCATTGTTTTAACTTCTTTAGTATCAATTGCGTAACCAGCACGCGTTTCAACGCCAACACTATCTTTATGAACATCAACGTCTAAAATGATATTTCCATCGGGCGTAATCTGCGGCGTAACCTCCAGCCTCAAACTTGCTTTTCTGAAAAATATTGAGGTCGCACCACTACTTGTAGCAACTTGATAAGGTAATTCCGTTCCTTGCTCAATAGATGCTTTTAGTTGATCTGCGGTGACGACTCGTGGACTAGAGATAATTTTCCCTTTACCATCAGCTTCAAGGGCTGACAATTCTAAATTTAAAAATCGATTAGCAGCAGAAGAAAAGAGACTTACCGCCAAGCTACCTGGGGTAAGCCCATTAATACCTGCGGCCGGCAAACTGACGAATTGGGTATTTGGCAAATAACTCTGATCGGTTAATTTTGCCTGTCCAGTTTGTTCGCCCACCCCTAGATAATTCCCTGTAACAGCAACCCTCTGATTCCCACTTAGCTGGTACCCCGTGTCACCACCACGCAATCCCCTCATATCGGCAAAGCCCAATTTCGCGCCAAGATTTTTGCTAAATTTATCATCAGCTTCGACTATACGAGCCTCAATTAAAACCTGCTTTGAAGCAATATCTGTTTTTTGAATTAACTTTCTCACTTCCTCAAGTTTATTGGCAACATCTGTAACAAACAATTGATTTGTTCTTGGCTCTATCACTGCACTACCACGTTTAGATAGAATTCGGTTTGTGCTAGAACCGTCAGCACCAAAAACTTGCTTAAATGCCTCTGCTTTTTGATAATTTAGTTGAAAAGCTTCTGTCTTGAGCGGCTCTAGCTCAGCGATTTGAGCCTTTTGTTCTAGCTCAAGCTTTTCCTTGGTCAACAATTCATCCTTTGGAGCAATCCAAATTACTGATCCATTCTTACGCATATCCAAACCTTTAGATTGCATAATAATATCAAGAGCCTGATCCCAAGGAACATCTTTTAAACGTAAAGTTGAGCTGCCAGTAACCGTATCGCTTGCAATAATATTTAACCCACTAAATTCAGCAACGATTTGCAATAACGCACGAACTTCAATATTTTGAAAGTTAAAAGAAAGCCTTTCTCCACGATACCCCTGAGTTCCTTGGGTTAATTTGTTAGGATCCTCTTTAATAGGCTTCACTTCAATGACCAACTGAGTATCACTTTGATAGGCGCTATGTTCCCATAAGCCCTGCGGTTCAATAGTCATGCGAACATTCTCGCCTTGTATTCCTGTTGTGATAGTTTGCACAGGAGAACCGTAATCTCCAACATTTAAACGTTTTCTGAGTATCTCAGGAAGCCCCACTTTGATGAAATCAACAACGATTTTCTGGCCCTGCTGACGAACATCAACAGCGACCTGATTATTTGGTAAGTCGACAACAATCCTTCCTTCACCATTACTTCCACGACGAAAATCAATATCGCGCAGATTCTGTTTAACTAAAGTAATCGCTTTAGGCGTAGTCACAGGTAAGCCTACGGAGTTTACGGCAGTTGCTATTCCGCCGGATCCATCAATGGTAACGATGATCGAATTACCCTCTATTGCAGTTGCATAATTGAGCGGCTTATTCATGTTAAAAACTAGTCGAGAGCGACCGCTAGCTTCAACAAGATTCACGCTTCGCAGCTCGCCAATATTGACCTCAACAGAAGACTTACCAGTACCATTGCTGGTGTCTGAAAAATCTAAAGCGATTCGAGCAGGATTTGTTATTGCAAATCCAATAGGAGATTTTATAACCGGATTTTTCAAACCAATTTTGACAATAGTATTAATACCCTGCTGATTAGCAGTAATCGATTCGATACTATTAGATTGTGCAAAAGTTAGCTGACAAAATGTGAGTAAACTCACTGCAGTTAGTTTGACAAGCATAGCGCTTCCTTTACTTGCATTTATTAAGGCATTCATTTTTTTGCTTCCTGCAAATCTAACTTCGCTTGACGTTCAGTCCACTCTCCAGCCGCGTCTTGAACGATTTCCTTAATTTCAATTTCGTTGTCAGTAATTTTTGTAATCATGCCGAAGTTTTGACCTAAATAATTACCAATCTTTGCTTGAATAACTTTATTTTCACCAGACACATGGATTAAGGCATATTTTAAATTTGGCCTCTCTATAGTGCCAACCATATGAAGTGTATCTAACGGATAGGACTCTAAAGCTTCCCTTCTCCTCTCCATATCTGGTTTTAAGCCATTGTTTGATTCAGCCTTTAATCTTGCGAGCACTACCAATAATTTCGCCGAATTAAAGGGGTCGACGTCATTTTTTCCAGCGTACGCAAACGGAACGTAAATTTTTGGCTCAGTGACTTTAGAAATAACTACACGGGTATCTTTCTTTACTTGCCCCATCCACTCCTGAACATCTGATACGCCATTATCACTACAACCTGCTAAGCCCGTGCTCAAAACTAATGTAAAAAAAATGGGTCTAAAAGAGCGTGTCATTTTTTAGCTCCTTTTTTTAAAGCCGCTTGTGCAGAAACCTCTTCTGGATCAAGATAACGAAAAGTCTTTGCAACTACATCAAGCACTAAAATATTATCTTTATTAGTAGCAATAGCTAAATTATTGAGAGTCACAATTCGAGGTAATTTAGCTATATCACTCACAAACTCCCCCATATCGTGATAACTACCAACCAATTTAATATCTATTGGTAATTCGGCATAATAATCTTTAACTGTTGGCTGCCCAGGCTTAAACCCATCAAACGTCAACCCCCTACCAGTAGCCGCTTGGTTGATATCCGACAACAGTGCATCCATTTCGGCCTTACTAGGCAATTGTTTCTCCATCGACGCGACGTATTGGAGGACTAATTTACGCTGCTCTTTAAGAGCATCCAAACTAATGGCTTGTTGCATCTTTTGCTTATAGGAATCCTTTAGTTTTTGCTCCTCCTGCTGCCCCATGTCAAGATCTGTTAATTGAGCGTCCCAATAAACGAACCATCCTAGTGTAATAAGTGCAATTAATAGCAATGCTGCAGCGAGTAGTCTTGGTGCGAGCGGCCACAAACCTGGATGTAATCCGTTTAAATTACTAAACTGCCCGCTAACCGACTCACTAAGCTCATTCAATGTTGTCATCATTATTTCCTGTTCGGTTCCTATCAAGGCTTTTTGATATCTGGATTTATGATGGCGGCACCAGAAGCGGCAGCAGAGTCCCTCTCACGAGGACGTTTGATCCCTACATTAACAGTGAAATCAAATACCTTCTTCGCATCTCGACCTTGACCAAGTCCTGCAGATTTAATCTCAATCAACTCAGGCTTATCCATCCAAGGAGACTTATTACCGAGATTACGCAAAAACTCTGAGACTCTTTGATTCGACTGCGCGTAACCGTTCAGTACAATTCGTTGACCGTCTTGTTTGAGTGCTTTTAAAAAGACTCCCTCAGGCGTCAATTTAACCAATTCGTCCAACATAAATACGGGCTGATTTCTATCGCCCTGCAGATCTTCTACAGCTTGCTGGCGAGCTTTTAATCCGTCGATTTCCTGCTTCAAGCTAGCAACTTCCTTAATTTTTTCATCTAGCTTAGAATTTTCTGCTTTAATAAAATTATTTCGGTCCGACTGCTGAGAAATCCTCATGGAAAAAAAGGTTCCGACTGTAATAATAATTAACGCAGCAACTATCGCAGAAAATAATAGCAGAGTGTAAAAATCATTCTTAAGTTGCTTCCGCTTAGCCTCACGATGAGGAAGGAGGTTAATTTTTATCATTAGCCAAATCTCCGCATTGCGAGGCCACAAGCCACCATATAAGAAGGTGCGTCAGTACGCAAAGCCTTCTCGCTTACATTTGACGATAGTTCCATACCTTTAAACGGACTAACAACGCTAGTGGATATTTTCGTACGCTCTGCAATCATATCTACAAGCCCAGGGATGACTGCGCAACCACCCGCCAGGAAAATCTGATCTACCCTGGTGTAAGGAGTGGAGGTGAAAAAGAATTGGATTGCTCGGGTGACTTCAAGGGCTGCACTCTCTAGAAACGGCTCAAGCAACTCCATTTCGTAACTATCGGGCAAATCCCCTTGTTTTTTCTTGAGTTCCGCTTCTTCAAAGGCCAGGCCATAATTGCGTACAATATCTTGCGTCAGCTGATTACCGCCAAATTGCTGATCGCGCTCGTAGATCACCTCTCCGTTGAGCAAGATAGAGATGTAGGTGACCTTAGCACCGATTTGAAACAAGGCATAAATCTGATCTTGGCCCGCATTTGGTTGCTGCCCAATCAGTCGCAAGACGGATGCGCGTGCAGCATAGGATTCGATATCCATGACCTTAGCCTGTAAGCCAGAGGCCTCAGCGACAGCGACCCTATCTTCGATTTTCTCTTTTCTTGAAGCAGCCAGCATGACTTCAACATCTTCCTCGGCGTTATTAGCCGCAGGACCAATGACGCAAAAGTCTAGGCTGACCTCATCCATTGCAAACGGAATATATTGGTTGGCTTCTGACTCAACCTGAAGCTCAAGTGCCTGCTCGCTCAAATTACCAGCCAAGATAATTTTCTTCGTGATCACAGCTGAGGCGGGCATCGCAAGTGCGACATTTTTTGCACTGACTCCGCTTTTTTTTATTACCTTACGAATCGCCTCTGAGACCTGTTCGATATTTTCAATATTTCCGTCTACCACTGCACCTTTAGGCAGCAATTCGGAGCCATAACGTTCTAGTTTGAACGCCTTATTGCTCCCCTCAGAAATCTCCACAAGCTTGACATCAGACGTACTGATATCCAGGCCAATTAAAGGCGGATTTTTTCTACCGAGCAATGATGCAAGATCTAAAGCCAAGGATATCCCCTCAAAAAATACTGTTTTATTTGCATTACTTTTAGCCTGCGGCTGTTGCTACAAAATGCCTAAATATTGCGCGCGTCAAATAGAAATTTTCGTTTAAAAACCGCTATTTAGGAGACAATCATCCAAGCTTACATGAAATCCTAGCAATAAGCGCTTCATTGTGTAAAGCATTTTCCACGCAGCATCAACATTATCCGTTGCCAATTCCCCACGCAAAAAATGAGATTCACCCGCAGAAACAACAAAAATTCACATAAATTCCTGTTATTTAATTGCAAAAAAGCAAAATTTTATCAAAAATCCAATCCAATTTAGATTTAGCAACGTTTGGTTACACAAAAAATAAATACCGGAAACTACAAGCTGGCAATACCAATTATTGTTGCTTTTATTTATACACTTCACTGCTTTCGCTGGGCGACTTCCCTCAAAGGATATAATGTCAGCCTAAATTCTCAATCGAAACACCACTAAAATCTCCCATGCCAGCGACACCCACTTCTTCAGATACATCAAAACAACAAGCAACAACGAAGACCCGCCATTGGGCAGTCAAGTTACTGCTGGGAACTGGCGGCATCATTCTGGGTTTATTCATCGCCGGATTGCTGATGATCGGATTCGCCTTAACTATGGCTTATCCGAACTTACCTGAACTGGATTCGATCACCAGCTATCGTCCGAAGATGCCGCTACGCGTGTTCTCTGCCGACAATATGCTGATCGCCGAGTTTGGCGAAGAAAGGCGCAATGTCGTGCATTTCAAGGAAATTCCTGAAATTATGAAAAAAGCTGTACTGGCGATTGAAGATGATCGTTTTTACGAACATGGCGGAGTCGACTATTTGGGTATCACCAGGGCAGCACTGCATAACCTGACCGGTGGCGCCAAGCAGGGTGCCTCAACGATTACGCAACAGGTAGCGCGTAACTTCTTTTTGTCCAGCGAACAGACCTTTAAACGCAAGATTTATGAAATCCTACTGGCCTGGAAGATTGAACAAAATCTGACCAAAGATCAGATCCTTGAGGTGTACATGAACCAGATCTACCTAGGTCAGCGTGCTTACGGATTTTCTTCTGCGGCGCAAATCTATTTCGGCAAAAGCCTGAAAGAACTCACCATCGCCGAAGCCGCGATGTTGGCTGGCTTGCCAAAGGCACCGTCTGCCTACAACCCAGTCGCCAATCCCAAACGCGCCACGGTTCGCCAGCAATATATCTTGCAAAGAATGAAGCAACTTGGCTACATCACCGAGGCGCAATATGAGCAAGCCAAAACCGAAGTATTTCATACCAAAACTGATAGTAGCGAATTTGGCATCCACGCCGAATATGTGGCAGAGATGGCACGCCAATTAGTGTACGAGCAGTTCAAGGAAGAAACATACACCCGAGGATTAAACGTCTACACCACGATCACCAAAGCGGACCAGGATGCCGCCTATCTGGCGCTGCGTCGTGGCGTCATGGATTATGAAAAGCGTCACGGCTACCGCGGCCCTGAGGCCATCATTGAAATCCCAGACAGCAAAGAAGCCGCTGAAGATGCGATCGAAAAAGAACTCGCTCAACATTCCGATAGCGATGACCTAGTGATTGCAATGGTGCTTGATGCCAATCCTAAACAGGTGAAAGCCGTGCTGGCATCTGGCGAAGAGATCCAGATTACAGGACCAGGACTGACATTTGCCGCTGCAGGCTTGGCGGCAACCGCACCAGCAAACAAAAAAATTCAGCGCGGTGCGGTCATACGCGTCACGCAAGAAGGCAAAAACTGGAACATCACTCAACTGCCTGAAGTGCAGTCAGCCTTTGTCGCTGCCAGTACCACCGACGGTGCAATTCGTGCGTTGGTTGGCGGCTTTGACTACAACATCAATAAATTTAATCACGTGACACAGGCATGGCGTCAGCCAGGCTCCAGCTTCAAACCATTTATTTATTCGTCGTCACTAGAAAAAGGGCTGTCACCGGCAACCATCATTAACGACGCGCCTATCAGTTTTGATGCGGGTCAGACCGGTGGTCAGGCTTGGGAGCCGAAGAACTACGACGGCAAATATGAAGGTCCGATGACCATGCGCAAGGGTTTAACCAAATCCAAAAACATGATCTCGATCCGTATCCTGCATAAAGTTGGCGCGAAATATGGGCAAGAATATACAAATCGCTTTGGCTTTTTACCGGAAAAAAATCCACCCTACCTAACCCTGGCTCTTGGCGCAGGTGCGGTAACGCCCTTGCAAATGGCGGGCGCCTATGCCGTCTTTGCCAACGGCGGGTACAAAATCAATCCCTATCTGATCTCAAAAATCACCGATACAACAGGCAAAGTCTTATCGCAGGCAAACCCCGACAAATCCGGGGATGAAGCCAATCGTGTAATCGACGAACGCAATGCGTTTTTGATGGATAGCATGATGAAAGATGTCGTGCGCTTCGGCACGGCAACCAAAGCATTATCCCTGAAGCGCCCTGATATCGCGGGCAAAACCGGTACCACCAATGATTCGTTTGATGCCTGGTTTGCGGGTTATCAGGCCAAGCTGGTCGGAATTGCCTGGATCGGCTTTGACCAGCCAAGAAATCTAGGTAATAAAGAAACTGGCGGCGGGCTGGCGCTACCGATCTGGATAGGCTATATGCAAAGAGCGCTCAAAGATATTCCTATCGAAGAGCGCCCGGTACCGAACGGCATTATCTCTGCCAATGGCGACTTTTATTATGCTGAAAATCCACCAGGGACTGGCGTTCAATCCTTAGAAGCAGAAACAAAAGTCATCGAAGAATAGATAAAGCTATAAATACAGCAGAGTTTGCGCCCTTGCCTCTGGTATCGCGATAACGACGTCTGAGACAATTGCATAAGCTTTGCGGACTACATCGCGCCCTGCACTTTAGCTACGGCGGACAAGGTGCTGAAAAATTCTGAGCCGTCGCGCGTATTAAGCCAGTGCTGACCGTCGTAGCGATAGTGAAAGCCACCAGAACGCGCTGCCAGCCACATCTCTTGCATCGGCGCCTGACTATTTACAATGATTTTTGAGCCATTGTTGACGAACTCGATTTCCAATACGTTACCACTTCGTTTGCACTCGACATCCAGTTCATCATTCTCAAACGCCTGTTCAAAAATACTCTCTACCTGACGCAGGCAAGTATCCGCCAGTGTCAAAAATTCGGTTTCGGTCATGCTACACTCCAGCGCAAACTTAAAACGCCATTGTAAGCCTTAATCCCAGATCGACTCCCAAAGGACCACGGAGTGCAAGGGCAATCAGCTTGCAAGTGTAGGCAGACAAGTAACCGTCCACATCAAGCAGACAAACGCTCACATCAACCAGGAATTTGTATGATCATGAAAATCACACGACTGTTCATCAGTACCGCATTCTTGTTCGCAGTCACTGCCTGCGGCCAAAAAGGTCCTTTGTACATCCCGAATAAATCGGGCTTAACAGCAGCAGCTGACGTCGAACCCGCTACCGCTCAGATAACAGCAACACGATAAAAATATATACTAGAGGTGAGTATATTTAAAAGCCTAGGAAAAAAATGCGGCATAAGGCATGTTTTCACCTATACTCCCCCATTATTAGCATTAGTCATCAGCTCTCAGCATGATAGGTGAGGCCAATTCTGGCCGGCATCCCTGCGTATCTTGCAAAACCGCTCGTATCGCCGCCATATCCTTGTCCACGTCGCCAATTAGCGGCAAATAATCGATCAGGCCGATTTCTTTTTTAGCGAAATCGAAATACGCACACCCCACCGGAATCTTGGCGGCCAGCGCAATATGATAAAAACCGCTGCGCCAATATGGGCGATGACTGCGCGTCCCCTCGGGTGTGATAGCCAGCCAATACCAGTCAGCGCGGTTGATACGTTCGGCTAAGCGGGCGATAGCCCCGGTTGATGCCTTGCGCTCAACTGGCTCGCCACCGAGATAGCGCACCAGACGACCGATGGTCGCGCCAGTTACTCCTTCGAACAGCGTGGATTTAGCAATGAAGTGAAAAGGCATACCAATCGCCCACATCGCCAGAACACCAACGACGAAATCCCAGTTTGATGTATGCGGATACACGACGATCACGCCACGCGGTCCGGGCAAGGGTTTATACAATACCCGCCAACCGATCAGTTTCATTGTTATTACAGCAAAACGCTGCAATCCTGTCTCGACATTTTTTGTTGTAAGTAGATGTGCTGTCATAATTTTTCAGTATGATGTCCGGCGATTATGCCAAGGAGAAATTAATGATGCAAAACAAACTGTCGTTTTTGTTCGTGCTAAGTTTGTTTAGCAACACAGCCTTCGCCGCCCACCCGTTGGTGACCGAGGATACGGGCATGCAAGGTCTCGACAAGCAGCAGATCGAACTCAATATGGATCATGTCGACTTCGCAGGCAGGCGCACTCAAGTCAGCGGACTCACCTATACCTATGGACTGCGCGACAGCATTGATCTGTATGCCAATCTACCGCTGACCTGGAGTCAGCCGTCCGGCATTAACGACGTGGCACTCGGCACTAAGATCTTGTTTTTGGAAAAAGAAGAGCTGAAACTCGCATTCAAAGCGGAATGGCAACTGCCAACCGGGAATCCGAAAAAAGGATTGGGAAGCGACAGTCAGGATGCGAATTTATTGCTAGTCGGTAGCTATGATCTCTCGGACTGGACCGTGCAAAGCAATCTCGCCCTGACGGCACATCGATTCCGCGACACGATCAGCCACAAGGACAGCCGCAGCGTCGTATGGCGTGCCTCAACTGCCGTGCTCTATACCATCCGGCCTGAGTGGAAAGTATTAGCAGATATCAGCATCGCACAAAATGAATTGCTCTCCCGGCGCAATGCGGAAGTCACGAGAGTCATCGGCATCATTGCCTCCCCCACGCCAGATATTGACGTGGATATAGGAGTGCAATTTGTACAGCATAATAGTGGCCTGGAAAAACGATGGGGCGCGGGACTTAGCCTGCGCTATTGAGTGCTGCTGTTGAGTACAACTATTGAGTGCCGCTACTGAACACTCTGCTTATTAATGACGACCGGCTATGGGCATACGGCTACTTTGCCAACGCCAGAACAAGCGCGCAATAAGCAATGCCGCTACGATCAGGCCGAATAAAACTGGCTGAGAAAAATCATGCTTACCGGCCTTCATCCAAAAATAATGTAGAACGCCTAAGGGAGCGATCAGGTAGATCAGGCGATGCAGCCATTGCCAGCGCTTACCGCCCAGGCGTTTAATCATGCCATTGGTGCTAGTCACCGCCAGCGGCAGCAACAAGACGAACGCTACAAAACCAACTGTAATAAAAGGCCGCTTCAATACATCCTTCCACATCTCGGCCACATCAAATCCATGATCGAACCAGAGAAATGTCGTGAAGTGCAGCAAGGCATAAAAAAAAGTGAATAAGCCCAACATACGTCGCAACCGTATCAACCAATGCCACTGCGTGAGTTTACGCAGGGGTGTCATCGCCAGCGTAATACACAGCAGATACAAGGTCCAGTCACCCGTATTTCTGGTAATGAATTCGACCGGATTGGCACCCAGCTTATCCAGAAAAGCGAAACTGAACAGACGTAAAAACGGCAACAGCGCGACGATGAACAAAATAACTTTAATCAACGAGAGTTGCTTAGGTGATGGCTGATATGCTGGCAAGCGCATTACATAATCCAAAGTAGGTGGCGTAATTAGGGATGAAACAGATGTGGACAGTTCATTACTATGATCAAAACTCCTCTAATTTCGGCAGATTGCGCGCATTTAACACTGCTTTTACGACATTCATCCGGCGTAATCCAGCATTAATTACAAAGAGACAAACCGGCTGAACCGACCAAAACTAAGTACGGCTCAAGCCTGCTCAGATCAATAGAATTTTTTCAAATCCATCCCTGTATATAAAGAGGCGACTTCGTTATAACCGTTGAACATCAGCGTCTTGCGCTTTTTGGCGAATAAGCCGTCCTCACCAATACGGCGCTCGGTTGCCTGCGACCAGCGCGGATGATCAACATCAGGGTTCACATTCGAATAAAAACCGTACTCACTTGGTGCAGCGATATTCCATGCGGTTCTGGGCTGTTCTTTCGTTAAGCGGATTTTGACAATCGACTTCGCTGATTTAAAACCATATTTCCAGGGTAAAACCATGCGTACCGGTGCGCCGTTTTGATTCGGTAACACTTCGCCATACATACCCAGACTCAGCAAGGCCAGAGGATGCATCGCCTCATCCATACGCAAACCCTCTACATACGGCCACTCAAGCACCGGACGGCGCAAACCCGGCATCTGTTTCTTGTCATCCAGTGTGATGAATTCGACAAATTTCGCATTACCGGTCGGCTCAACTTTTTTAATCAGGTTCGATAAAGAATAACCAATCCACGGGATCACCATCGACCAACCCTCAACACAGCGCAAACGATAGACCCGCTCTTCCAGCGGGGCGAGTTTGAGTAAGGCATCAAGATCCAGCGTCACCGGCTTCTTCACTTCGCCCTCGATTGTGACAGTCCATGGCCTGGGCTTAAGCGTGCCCGCGTTCATCGCCGGCTCTGATTTATCGGTGCCGAATTCATAGAAATTGTTATAGGTTGTCGCGTCTTTGTACGCTGTTTTTTTCTCGATCAGCGCATAAGCGGGATTCAGCGTCGCAGCAAGTTTTTGCGCGCCCGGCGTCTGGGCAAATGCTTCACGGTTCGCCATCTCAAACAAGGCGCTACCGGCAATCGACCCGACCGCCAACTGACGAATGAAATCCCGGCGCGACTCAAATACCTCACGCGGCGTGATCTCGGATGAAAATGGCAATTCGATACCGTTGGGACTACGTTTGATCAACATGATGACTCCATTTACGACGACGAAGGGATGAACTTGCTTGATTTATAAGCCAGTCAAGATGACGGCTTACAACTTAGACGACGCAAGTAAGGATTTAGTTTCTCATGAGTCGACATAGTCTGCTGAACCTTACATTTTTTTGATGTTCGCCATAAAAAAAGCACTGCATTTTCAAATGCAGCGCTTTTTTCCGGTCAGTACAAACTTACAGTGCGCCGTAAGAATGCAAACCCGACAAGAACATATTCACGCCGAGGAAAGCAAAGGTGGTCACGATCAGTCCGATCAACGCCCACCATGCCGCCATCTGGCCTCGCAACCCCTTCATCAGACGCATGTGCAACCATGCAGCATAGTTGAGCCAGACAATCAGTGCCCAGGTCTCTTTAGGATCCCAGGACCAGTAACCACCCCAGGCTTCTGCCGCCCAGAGCGCACCGAGAATGGTCGCAATAGTGAAGAAGGCAAAACCGACTGCAATCGCTTTGTACATCACATCATCGAGCACTTCGAGCGAAGGCAGGCGATCTTGCAAATAACCTTTAGATTTCAGCAAATAGGCGACCGCTACCATCGACGCCAGGGCAAAAGTACCGTAACCAATGAAGTTTGCCGGCACATGGATTTTCATCCACCAGCTTTGCAAGGCCGGTACCAGCGGCTGAATCTCGGACGCATCGCGTTTGACGGTATACCACAGCAAAAAACCGACCGCAGCAGAAATCACAATCAGGACAAACGGACCGAGCTGACGCGTCGCATATTGTTGTTCGTAATACAGATAGAACAGCGCCGTGATCATCGAAAACAGGATAAATACTTCATACAGGTTCGAAACCGGAATATGACCAATATCCGCGCCGATCAGGTAAGACTCATACCAGCGCACCAGCATACCAGTGAAACCCATAATCACCGCAGACCAGCAGAGGATAGATCCGACCGAAGAACCGAAATCCGAGCGCGCAATCAATCCGCCCCAATAAAACAAGGTGGATAAAAAGAACAATGTGCTCATCCACAAAATCGCCGATTGACTCGACAATAAATACTTCAGGAAAAACTTTTGATTCGCCATTTCCAGCGAACCGTTATACAAATGCACAGCAAAGAAGGTGATTAAAGCAAGGACGAGGAACAGGCGACGTACTGGTTTCCAATGCCATCCAAGCCACGCAAACGCAGGAACTGCGCATACCAGAATACCTTTTTCATACACGTCCATAAAAGTACCAAAGCGACCAAGTGCCAATATCGCGCCAATACTAAGCGCAAACGCATAAAGCCAGTCCAGAGTACCAAGACGTTTAAAGAACCCTTGGTAAGGTGCGTTGTTATGTGTCATTTCCATCATGTTTCCAATCTTAAATCTTACTTTCTGGCGTCAAGCGATATATCTGGGACGAAAGGAGCAAGGATCATCCGCTCACTAAAGTGACCACAGTGTAGTCGATTAGCTCGCTTAGGGTACTTGTCCCGGCGTTGATGCAGATCCAGACTGCGGCGACAAATGCGCGAGCTGGTTCTTCAATTGCTCAAATTCTTTTTCAAAATCCAGCGTCTTACGTTGCGAACTCAATGCCATCAGGGCAGTGGTAATGTTTTCGCCACTTGCACCAACATCATTGTCTTTTAACCAGATCCATAAGCGACGCTCCCGGATATAAAACATCGAGAATACGCCAATCACCAGGAACAGGCATCCGAGATAGACCACGTTCTTGCCAGGCGAACGCGTTACCTGTAATACCGATGCCTTCACTTCTTCAAACCCGCTAAGCTGCAAATACACTGGCGCACCATAGAAAAAAGAATCAGACAAAGCGTTGATCGATAACTGCATAAACCGGGCGCGTTTCTCTGTCAGTTCCAGTACAGGCAAACCCGCTTGTTCACGTGAGACTTGCCACAGATCCCACATGCTGCCATTGAGTATCTTCATAAAAACATCGGCGGCTTTTCCCTGCTCCGCTGCTGGAATTTGCTCAAGAAAACGGGAGATCGCGACAAAACCGGTGGCCTGATTTTTACTGTCTTTAGTATCTCCCGCAAAAATTGCCAGACCTTTTAGTGCAGACAAGCGCAACTGTTCCTGTAATTGTTTTTGCATTTGCTCTGAGCTCTCGGGCAGCGCATGTTTGACATAGCGCTGGGCAGCGATCTCACGCCATGCTGGATTTGCTAGCGCAGCACGCAGCCTCATCCACTCAATGATCGTGTCATCATCGTCAGCCGGGATGCGCAGATAACGAAATTGCTCATTCGGATTGTCACGCGTACCGGCAAGGAACATCGTTGCACCGTCGAGCTCCATCGGCTGCATATAATTATGGAATTCTCTGGCCTGTCCGGTCTTGTCTCGCAGTTTGTACTGCACACTCGGGCCGACGTTTTTTAAGTCTTTGCTGTTCGCATTCTTTGCCGCCGATCCGGTATGTTTGTCCAGATCGAGGCTCAGTTGCTGATTAAAACTCGTATTGGTATTCACCGCGCGCAGGTCTTGCCCGGCTTTCATATTTTCCACATTGAATGGCCGGAAGCCCGACCACTCTATCGTGTAATCATTGTCACCCGCCGATTTGAGAGGAGTAGAGCCACCAACCTCGCCTGCCAAAGTGAAGCTAGTCGATTGGGCTCCACTCATAGGAAAGGCCGTCATGGACAAGCGACTGCCGCCATCTTCAAAACTTGACTGATACACTGCCACACCTTTGTAGATCAGCGGCTCATTCACTTTGATGGTGGCGGAAAAAGTCTTACCGGTTTCATGATCCTTGACCATGACCTCGCTGGCGAACAACTTCGGCATACCCGTCGAATAATAATCAATGATGAATTTATTCAGTTTGATGGTGAAGGGTAAATCCTGAATCAGCACGCCTTTAGGCTGAGGAATAATCGCCGTGCTGCTGGTCGCGCCTTCCGGGATCATGGTGTTGCCACGGAATGTAGGATTGGACAGAGATAAACGATGTTGTTGCGGAATATTCGCGATAATACCGCTGCCATCAAATGCGACCTTACCCATAAACCATTGCTGCATGCGGATAGATAAATCCGAGTCCAGCATACCGCCAATGCAGATAATCACAATCGCACTGTGCGCAAAAATATAACCCCATTTGTTTGCAGCACCTTGCTTGGCACTGATCAGCGTCGCACCGTCTTTTTCAGAAATTTTGAATTTATAGCCAAGTCGTGCAATGTGAGCGCTAATCTGAGTCGCGCTGGCAATCCGCGACCCGGCCATATGCCAATCCGCTTTGTGATGAAAATTACGCAGAGACTGCTCGCGTACGTTGTCACGCCAGCTGCGCATATCCTTCAGCATTTTGGGTGCATTACGGATCAGGCACAGGCTGGTCGACAAGACCAGAAACGTCATGATCAGCAAAAACCACCAGGCCGAATACACAGCATACAAACCGAGTTTGGCAAAGATCTCAAACCAGAACGGACCGAACTGATTCACATAATTTGGCATAGGCTCGTTCTGTTTCAGCACCGTGCCGATGGTGGAGGCAATCGCAATCAGCGCTAGCAGGCTGATCGCAAAACGCATTGATGACAGCAACTCAACCGCATCCGCCAGCCAGCGACGCTCGGTTTTGATCTGTATTCCAGCGGTATTTGTTTCCATAAAATCCTGAAAATAAAAAAGGGGATGGCTTTTGCCACCCCCTCCATTGACTACTTATTTATTTGATCGGCGATTACTTAAGCTTACTTAAGAATACTTATTATCGCTTACCTTCTTACTTCAAGCCTGCGACGTAGTCAGCAACTGCTTTGATTTCATCATCGGACATGCGTTTGGAGATCGTCGTCATCTGTGCGCTGTTTTTACGCACGCCAGTACGGAAATTCGTCAATTGTGCAATCGTGTAATCCTGATGCTGACCCGCAATACGCGGGAATTGCGCCGGAAGACCAGCACCATTTGGACTATGGCAGCCAGCACATGCAGGAACATTTTTCTCAGCGATACCACCACGGTAAATTTGTTTGCCGATTTCGACGATATCTTTATTTTTTGCAGAACCTGGCTTGGATTTTTGTGTGCTCAGGTAGGCCGCCAGATTTTTCATGTCGTCTTCTGTCATCGCTTTAGCAAATGTCGTCATGACGGCATTGTTACGATCGGGACCAGTAAAATTCGATAATTGTTTAGCGATGTAGGCTTCGTGCTGACCAGCCAATTTAGGATTCACAGAGATGGTTGAGTTGCCAGCTGTACCGTGGCAGGAGGCACAGGCCACGATGCCGCGTGCTGCATCGCCATTGGTGTACAGAGCTTCGCCTTTGGCCGGGTCTGCTTTAGCAGGAGCTTTGTGCTCTTCGTTGGCATAGGCCATTGAGGTGACTGAAGACAACGCCAGAACAGCGATGCTGAGGGACTTCAAGAAAGGAGAAAAAGCACGGTTCATTCAAACACCTTGAGACTAAATGATGGAAATCTGCCCTATTGGCAACGCATAGTTGTGCTGTTGGTAGCGATGCCTGAATTGCATCCGCACGACCCGACAGTACAATAAATACAACAAACATACAAAATGCGGGATCGGAAACATGCAGCCCAATACCTAACCCCTTATTGTACAATAGCTTTTAAGTGAAACACTTTCTTCTGTTGCATTTTCCATGCAATTTCGATGCTCCGGGTTGCTTCGTTCTGCCTAGTCCAGTGTAAGTAACATCTAAATACGGACTTTAGTGCCGGCTTCACCCCGATCATCTTTACTATTATTTAAAGCGCACGTACCTCTTATGTCTATCCTATGGCAAGCCCGTTTCTTTACCACGGTCAATCATCTGCGCGATTTGCCGCACACCACAGTACCGGAAATTGCCTTTGCCGGTCGCTCCAATGCGGGCAAATCGACTGCGATTAATATTTTGTGCAATCAAAAAAAGTTATGCTTCGCATCCAAAACACCGGGACGCACACAGCATATCAACTATTTCTCCATCGGCGGCGCTCATGTAGGGCAGCATCGTAAAGATGAAACCCGTGTCGATGAAATCCGCGCCTTGCTGGTCGACTTGCCGGGTTACGGCTACGCCGAAGTTCCGGGTGCGGCTAAAACTCACTGGAATCAATTGCTGGGCTCGTACGTACAAAAACGCGATCAACTATCCGCCCTGGTCCTGATGATGGATGCACGTCGCCCTTTTACCGATCTCGATACGCAAATGCTCGAATGGTTTGCACCGACGGGCAGACCCATCCACTGCCTGCTGACCAAGGCGGACAAACTGAACCGCAACGATGCGACCAATGCACTACGCCTGACCAATAATATTTTATCCAGCTATACCGATGCGAATGGCCAACCGTTTCCTTTTACGGCCCAATTATTTTCATCACTGAAACGCACAGGTATTGAAGAGGCTGATGCCAAGATACAAAATTTGTTGGGGCTAGATATTCCGCTTACGCCAAGTATTCCGCTGACCGAGAATACCGCAGACACCCACACCAGCGACCCGGCAGCCATTGGTACACAAGATTAAAAAAAGCAAAAAGCGCAAACCGATCCAGGCTGAGAAAAAAGAGGTCAATAACCGGCAATGCGCCGATTGCATAATCGATTGGATAATCGCAGTGTGATGTGCGGCCATAAAAAAACCCCGGCCGATTGCATCGAGCCGGGGGAATAACGCCGATTCGCATAGGGACGAACGACGCCCGCTCAGGGAGGAGAAGCGGTAGGCTTAAGACACTGGATTTTAAAGACCTGCACTTAACACCTATCCCTCTGAGCTTGCGCTTGGAAAAAAGTTTCATTACTCTGAACAAAAAATTTTTACGGTGATCGTCATGTCTATTACAAAACCTGCCCAATTCCCTGCTATCCGTATGCGCCGTATGCGCCGTGATGTGTTCTCACGTGCACTAATGCGCGAGAACAGCGTGACAGCATCTGATCTGATTTATCCTGTGTTTGTGATTGATGGCGTCAATCAATGTGAAAAGGTTGCGTCTATGCCCGGCGTGGAGCGTGTCTCGGTGGATGTGCTGCTTGGCGTGGCAGAAGACTGCGTTGCCCTCGGCATCCCTGTGATGGCCTTGTTCCCGGCGATCAATCCTGGGCTGAAAACACTAGACGGCGTTGAAGCGACTAATCCAAAAGGTTTAATCCCGCGTGCAATTCGCGAACTCAAAAACCGTTTTCCGGAACTCGGCATTTTGACCGACGTTGCGCTCGATCCTTATACCAGTCATGGTCAGGATGGCCTGATCAATGCAGACGGTTATGTCTTGAATGACGAAACCACCGAGATGCTGGTGCGCCAGGCATTGACCCAAGCGGAAGCCGGTGCCGATATCGTCGCACCAAGCGACATGATGGATGGCCGTATCGGTGCGATCCGTCATGCGCTGGAGTCGCACGGCTATATTCATACCCGCATCATGGCTTACTCAGCTAAATATGCGTCCGCGTTTTATGGTCCATTCCGCGATGCCGTTGGTTCAGCAACCAATCTGGGCAAAAGCGATAAAGCGAATTATCAGATGGATCCGGCAAACAGCGATGAAGCGTTGAGGGAAGTCGCCCTTGATCTGGCAGAAGGTGCCGACATGGTCATGGTCAAACCAGGCATGCCGTATCTCGATATCGTGCGACGCGTCAAGGATGAATTCAAAGTACCGACGTTCGCTTATCAGGTCAGTGGCGAGTACGCGATGATCAAAGCCGCTGCGCAAAATGGCTGGCTCGACCACAACAAGACGATGATGGAAACCATGCTGGCATTTAAGCGTGCAGGTGCCGATGGCATCCTGACGTATTTTGCCCGCGACGTCGCACGCTTGCTGAAACACACTGCCTGATCACCAGGCGACTGCTTATTACGATGACGCTGACTCTGTTAATCATCGTCTCCGCTGCGCTAGCGATCGCTGGTGCAGGCGCGCAAGACAATGTGATCTGGCTGCACTATGTGTGCAAGCCGCTGACCACCATGTTGATTTTTTATCTCGCTTTCCGTGCTACCAGTGTTAGCCCGCCGTATCGACGGGCTATATTGACGGGCATTCTCTTTTCCCTATTCGGCGATATTTTTTTGATGCTGCCAGCGACCGTCGTCAAGCCTGGATTTTTGCTTGGCCTCGGTAGTTTTTTGTGTGCGCATATCTGCTTTCTGCGCGCACTGACTAGCGATCACCGCTTCTTTTCACGTCCGCTAATTTTTCTTGGTATTGGTACGCTTGGCGCAGCGAATTTATTCGTGCTGTGGCCGGGACTTACTTTGGATTTGCGTATCCCGGTTGTCATCTATGTCGTCTGCCTGTTGTGCATGACAGCTCAGGCCATCACACGCCATCTGAGCATACAAACCTCAGCAAGCAAATGGGCAATGGCTGGCGGCATACTATTTATGCTGTCAGATACGCTGCTGGCTTACAATAAATTTTATACGCCGCTACCGCAAGCGAGCCTGCTGATTCTGTCGACTTATTATGCTGCACTGAGCCTGATTGCGCGTTCGGTGAACCGCTCCTGAATACGAGTTAATTACATCTGAATTTTCTTACCCCGACACCTCAAATCATTTTTATCGCGATCATCATGCAAGAGAAAATTATTACCTTTGCGAGTCCCGTTTTTTTCTTATTGATCGCCATTGAATTCATCGTTGCCCGACGTCGTCAGCGTCATCTGTACCGGATTAACGATGCCATCAATAGTTTGAGTCTGGGCGTGATGAGTCAGATCATTGGCGTGTTTTTAAAAGTCTTGGCAGTCGGTGTTTATGCTTGGGTCGCGCAGCGTTGTGCGATCTTTCATTTATCCGGCGATGATTGGTGGGTCTGGGTGTCCGGCTTGTTGCTGTATGACTTCTTGTATTACTGGCTGCACCGTATGGGGCATGAGACCAATCTTTTGTGGGCGGCGCATGTCGTCCATCATCAGAGTGAAGCATACAACCTGACTACCGCATTACGCCAGACCAGCACTGGCGCTTTGTTCGGTTGGATTTTTTATTTGCCGCTGGCGGTGCTCGGCTATCCTGTGCATGTATTCATCATCGTTGCATTGATCGATTTGCTATATCAGTTCTGGATTCATACCGAACAGATCGACAAGCTCGGCTGGTTTGATCGCGTGTTCGTGTCACCATCTAATCACCGGGTACATCACGGTGTTAATGATCTGTATCTGGACAAAAACTACGGTGGCATTTTAATCTTGTGGGATCGCTTGTTCGGTACCTTTATCGAGGAACAAGATGCACATCCGGTAGTGTTCGGCACACGCAGTCCGTTACGCAGCTGGAACCCTCTCTGGGCTAATCTCGAAGTATATAAAGCCGTTGCTGCCGATGCCTGGCGTACCCGCAACTGGTGGGATAAATGCCGTATCTGGCTGATGCCGCCAGGATGGCGTCCTGCCGATATTGCGGCAAGAGAACCGGCGAAATCCTTCGATATACAACGTCCCGAATACAATCCGCCACTGAACGGAGCTCGCATGTGGTATTGCCTGATTCAGTTCGCAGTGAGCTTGCAAGTTGCCACCCATTTTCTGACGGTTGCACCTGTCGCTCATGCCGCACAATTGGTGCCGTATGCAATCTGGCTTGTCGCCGGGCTGTGGATCGTCGGCGGTTTAATGGAACAAACACGCTGGCATACCGGATATATCGGGTTGGAAGCCGTGCGATTACTCACCACATTAGTGATGGTCGTTGTCAGCGCTAGCTGGTTTCAATTAGTCGCTTTACCAGTGTTGGCTCAGATGGCAATCGCTACCGCCTGTATTGCCTCACTTATCGGACTCGGACTCATTTTTAAGACTACTGGGCATGGACATCTTTCACGTTAATGACACACAAGTTGTACTGAACCCGGATGCATCGGTTCAGCCGCAAGGATTTATCTGGCTCGATGCAACACATGATGAGGTGAATCTGAATCCCGAAGCATGGCGCGAAGAGGTCGCACGACTGACAGGTACACAAATTTATGATTTGCATTTAAAAGACGCGGTCAATTTAACCCACCCGTCTTACTTCGATGCGACCCAGGATTATGAGATGGTAGTGTTTCGCAAACTGGCATTGAATGGTGAAGCGAGCGCATTAACAGTCGCGGAGCAAAGCGAGCAGCAAAAGCGCAAAATTCCTGCTGCACTGAATAAACTCGTGACGGTGCCGGTCTCGTTTTTTTTGATGGGAAATGCACTGGTCACTGTCCGAGCAGAAAAAAGCCGCACCATCGATAACGCGCGTACCCGCCTGCTCAACTACAAACACAAAGCAGAGGGTAACGGTCACTCCAGTCGCCTGCCCTGCTCGCCAGAGGATCTGATGTTACGGCTGCTTAACGCGATGGTGGATCAGTATCTGGAATTACGTCAGCCACTGACCCAGCAGCTCGATCGTTGGCAACATGCACTGCTTGATCCGCGTCGGCCTTTTAACAACTGGATGGCGCTGCTCGACTCGCGGCTGGAATTGCGTAAGCTCGATAATCTTTGCGAGGAACAACGTGACGCATTGCAGGAGTTACGTGACCACATCGTCGATGCGCATGACGGTAGCGACAGCAATGATGGCCGCGCCAAGGATTTGCTGCTGGTTCGGACCAACGATGTGATGGAGCATATCAGCCGTGTCCTGAACCATGCCCGCCGCCTGGAAGCATCACTGGAATCGGCAGTGCAAATTCATTTTTCTGCGATGGCACACCGGACCAGCGAGATCATGCGTACGCTGACCGTGATCACCGCGCTGTTTATGCCACTGACCTTGATTACCGGCGTATTCGGGATGAATTTCGAAGTCATGCCTTTACTCAAAAATGTATCGGGATTCTGGATCACAATGGGTGCCATGCTGCTGATCGTGATTGGATTGTTAATCTACTTCCGCAGTCAACGCTACCTTGAAGATCAGGCAAGCCGCCGTCGCGACTGATATCCGTATCATATACTGGGGTGGAGTAGGAACAAAAATAGGCATTTATCCGCAATGATTACCTAGGGATTTAAAAATACTCCTCCATATTTGAATCAATATAAAGAAACCATATGCAAGAACTCAGCTTTCTCTGGCACGACTACGAAACCTTCGGCGCACAAGCGCGGCGTGATCGCCCCGCCCAATTCGCCGCGATCCGCACCGACGCTGAACTCAATGAAATCGGCGAGTCCATCATGCTGTACTGTCAGCCAGCGAATGATTTTTTACCAGATCCGCAATCGTGCCTGATCACGCATATCACGCCACAAACCTGTCTCGAGCGCGGCATCCCAGAATATGAATTCGCCGCAAAAATTGAACGTGAACTAGCCCAAACCAGTACCATCGGCGTCGGTTACAACACCATCCGCTTTGACGACGAGATTACTCGCTTTATGTTCTGGCGCAATCTCATGGATCCGTATGCGCGCGAGTGGCAAAACCAATGCGGCCGCTGGGACATCATGGACATGCTGCGCACCACCTATGCGCTGCGCCCGGAAGGCATCAACTGGCCGACCAATGAGGAAGGCAAGCCAAGCTTCAGACTTGAGCATCTGACCGCAGCGAATGGGATTGCGCATGAAGCGGCGCATGATGCCTTGTCCGACGTACGTGCCACGATTGCGCTGGCGCGTCTGGTACGGGAAAAGCAGCCGAAGCTCTTTGACTTTTGTCTGGCTTTGCATAAGAAAGATAAGGTCGCGGCAGAAATCGGTTTGCCTATGATGGGTAAAGCGTTTCTGCATGTCTCTGGCATGTTCCCGACCGAGCGGGGTTGTCTAGCGCTGATGTGGCCACTAGCAGTCCATCCCAAAAATAAAAATGAAGTCATCGCCTGGGATCTCGCTCACGATCCGGCAGAACTGGCAACGCTCGACGCTGCGACAGTGCAATTACGCATGTTCAGCAAAACCGGCGATCTGCCTGAAGGCGTCAGCCGCCTGCCCGTGAAGACGGTACATTTAAACAAATCACCAATCGTCATCGGCAATCTCAAAACCCTGTCACCAGCGATGGCCGAGCGCTGGAAAATAGATATGAATGTAATACAAGAGCATATCGACAACGCCACCGTATTGATGAGCGATCACGCTGCACCATTACGCGCATTGTGGGAGCAAGTATATGCACCGCGCGATCACGAGACAGCGGATGTCGATGAAGATCTGTATGGCGGCTTTGTGGGTACAGGAGACCGGCGTTTGCTAAACGATTTGCGTACGATGACACCGGAACGTTTGGCACAGGCACAGCCAGATTTCCAGGATGCTCGCTTAAGCGAATTGCTGTTCCGCTACCGCGCAAGGAATTTCCCTGACAGCCTGAATGAGATGGAACAAGCGCAATGGGAAGAACATCGCATTGCCAGACTACTCGATGGTGAAGGCAAGGCACGCAATGTCGATCAGTATTTCAATGAGATTGACCAGCTGTCAGAAGAGGCCAGCGAAGCCGACGAAGAGATTTTAGGCGCACTGTACGACTATGCGGAGATGGTGGTGCCGGCTCGATAATCTAAAATGTTATACAGAGATCAAATGTGGAGATCGGACAACTTAGTAGATCACTGAGCAGATCGCTAAACTGAACGTCAGAACGATTTACCTCAATCTGTGACCAGAATGACTCACGATGCCGGATTCCACGTCGGCATAAAGATCAAGTATTGACATCGCAATTCGTCGCGATTTCAATGCTTTTTTCTTAGCCAGAAAATAATACAAAACTTGAACTATTGCAAAAGTTGCACTATAAAGGAGTATTACGCACTTATTACATAAGATGCTTATGGCTCCTGAAGACATGGATCAACTATTTGGCCTGCTCCTGGAGACAGCCCCCATCGGCGTAGCGGTCGTCAACCGCGACATGACACTGCGCTACATCAACAAGCGCCATGCAGATCTCAACCACCTGCAGGTTTCTGCTCAAGTCGGTCACCACATTCGTGATTTTTTACCCGCAGCTGCCGTCACAGTTGTCGAACCAAAATTACAGTTTGTACTTGATACCGGCTCACCCCTAGTAAACCAAGAGATCCGCGCAGTCGATCCGTTGCAAGCAGGGCGACCACTACATCGACTCGCCTCATATTACCCATGGAAAAACAAGCATGGAGACATTCTCGGCGTGCTGGCGATCATACGCGATGCGACGATTGATCAGTTTTCAGAGCAATTAGTCAGAGAGAGTGAGCAGCGTCTTTTGCGGGTGCTCGACAACCTCTATGCTTTTGTCGGCGTGCTGGCGATTGACGGTACCTTGCTGGATGCGAATGCCGCACCTTTATTGGCGGCGGGCCTTCACATTGAAGATGTACGAGGAAAGAAAGTCTGGGACTGTTATTGGTGGACGCATGACAGTGAAGCGCAAGAACAATTAAAGCAAGCGATAGAACGCTGTCGCCAAGGGGAAACGCTGCGTTACGACGTGCAAGTCAGAATGGTCAATGACAGCCGCATGTGGATCGACTTTATGCTGGCGCCGCTGTACGACAGTGAGGGGCGCATCACACACCTGATACCGTCCGGCATGGATATTTCGCAACGACATGCCAGCGAGAGTCGCCTGCAATTATCCGAAGAACGCTTTCGCTCGGTAGTTGAATCATCAGACGATGCGATTATCAGTAAATCCTTAGATGGTCTGATCACCAGCTGGAACCCAGCCGCAGAACGTCTGCTCGGCTATCAGTCCGCAGAGATCATCGGTCAATCGGTCACGCTCCTTTTTCCTCAGGATAAATTGAGCGAGGAAGCGGAGATCATGAGGCGCATCCAGCTCGGCGAGCGGGTGCCTTCGTTCGAAACAGTCCGTATCCATAAAGATGGACACAAGGTTGATATCGCCGTCACCATCTCGCCCCTGCGAGGCAATAATGGCGCGATCGTCGGCGCCAGTAAAATCGCCCGCGATATTTCGGAACAAAAACGCTATCGCGAATTACTGGAACGAGCGCTCGATGAAAAAACCTCACTCCTCCACGAAGTCCATCATCGCGTAAAAAATAATCTGCAAATCGTATCCAGTCTGCTACATCTGCAAGCGCGCAAAGAAACACCCGAAGTCAGGCAGGCACTGGCAGAAAGTCAGGGGCGCATCAAGGCAATGGCGCTGGTCCATCAGTTGCTATACGAATCAAATACAACCGCCGATATCAATCTGGCTGATTACCTGCGACACCTGGTTTCTTTGACGAGCGCGACCTACGGCATGAGCAGCCGGGATATACAAATTTTATTCATCCCATCACATGAAAAAATCAAAATTGATATTCAGCGTGCGATTCCTTGCGGACTGATTATCAATGAGCTGATATTGAATGCGACAAAACATGCATTTCACGGCAAAACTAGCGGCAAAATTACGATAGAGCTGCACGCCGGTGCTAATAACAAGGCACGAATCGTATTGTCAGATAACGGCTGCGGGCTGCCAGAAGATTTTAGCTGGAGCGGTGAAGGCAGTCTGGGCAAACAACTGATTCCAATGTTTGTGCAACAGTTAAAAGGAGAATTACAGACAGAATCGACATCCAGTGGCGCACATTTTGTGATTGAGTTTGTTTCATAGATTCAGGAGAAAAACAGATGCATGCAGAAACGATACTCATAGTTGAAGATGAACCCGTCGTGGCACTGGATCTGCGACAGACTCTGGAGGAAATGGGACATCGTGTCTGCGGCATTCAGTCAAATATGAAGGCAGCAATCAGTGCAGTAGAAAAATATAGCCCGACGCTGATCTTGATGGACATCAACCTTGAAGGTCAGGAGGATGGCATTGACGCCTGCAATCATATTTATCTGCGTTGGAAATTACCGGTGATTTATCTGACTGCATTTGCTGATGAAAAAACCATTTTACGTGCAGCAGCTAGTAAGCCCTTCGGCTATTTACTGAAGCCTTATGAAACGAAAGAACTGGCAGCAGTCATTCAGGTCGCACGATCACGCTGCGATACGGAGCAGGCACTGGTCAAATCAGAAGAGCGCCTTGCCATCGCGATTGAGGCAGCCGAACTCGGCACTTGGGAGTGGGAATCTTTGCTAGATCATGTGCAGGGTGATGCGCGCTTCCAGTCTATTTGGGGTAGCAACTTGAGCCGCTTTTCTGCAGGTATGACGGCAATGCTTGATCGTATCCATCCGGAAGACAGGGAGAAGGTTGATCAGCTCTTACATCAGGATGGCTTCTTCAGCAGCATCTTCAGGGCTCGCAGGGATTCCGGCGAATTTGCCTGGCTGGAGATGCACGGCAAACTGCGTCCAGGAAAGAACGGAAGCAAACAAGTGATCGGCGCGTTACGCGACATCACAACACGCAAGCAAATGGAAGAACGGCTGCGGCAGGCAAGTGTCGTATTCAGCTCGACGGCTGAGGGCATTCTGATATTGGATGATCACTACCGCATCGTCTCTGCTAATCCAGCCTTTACTAAGCTCACACAATACACATCCGATGAGGTCATTCATCGCCATCCTGACGATTTTTTACTGGTCCGTCGGGAAGGCGACCTTACCTACCAATCCATTGCAGAATCGATCGATGGTTATGTCTATTGTGAAGTCGCTTGCCGTTGCCGGGATGGTCGCATTTTTCCGACCTTACAGCATATTTGTGCGGTCAAGGATGAGGCCGGTGAGGTACAGCAATTTGTACACATCATTTCAGACATCAGTGCAATCCGCGATGTGGAACTCAAACTTGCTCACCTTGCCTATCACGATCCATTAACGGGTTTAGGTAATCGCTATCTGCTGGAGCAAAGACTGGACATCGAATTAGAACGCGCTCATTTTAACGGCAAAAAAATTGCGATTCTGTTCCTTGATCTTGACGGTTTCAAAGCCATTAACGACACGATGGGTCACAATATCGGAGATCGCGTCATTCAGGAAGTTGCAAAGCGTATTAGTCAGCATATCCGTCGTCATGATGAAGCGATTCGGCTGGGCGGTGATGAGTTTGTTGTGGTCGCACCCGAGCTGCATGAAATTAGCGAGGCTTTTTTAATTGCCGAAAAACTGCTCAATGCTTTGTCACAAAAACCTATCAACATTGAAGAACAGGAACTCATGATCGGTGTGAGTATTGGTATCGCCATTTATCCCGATGATGGTACTAATGTGACGCAACTTTTAAGCGCTTCAGACAGTGCTATGTATGAGGCAAAGCGTTTAGGCAAAGGACAATTCTGCACCTATACCAGCAACCTGATAGAACGTGTCAGGGCGCGCCTGAATATAGAACAAAATCTGCATGTTGCGCTCGAAAAAAATGAATTCATTCTTCATTATCAACCGGTGATCAATTTACTGCAAAATCGCCTGATCGGATTTGAAGCCCTTGTGCGATGGAATCATCCGACACTGGGGTTGATCGGCCCCGATACCTTCATCAGTATTGCGGAAGAAAATGGATTGATTGAACGTCTTGGTTATTGGGTGCTGGATACGGCGTTAGCACAACTCAAAGAGTGGGAACTAGCAGGGCACACTAATCTATTCATGGCTGTCAATGTATCCCCTCGACAATTCAATGACGAGCATTTTGTCCATCATCTCGGACACGTCTTGCAGACGCATAAGTTGCGCGGCGAGCAATTGGAAGTTGAAGTCACCGAATCAGTGATCCAGGATTTTCACAAGAGCCGCAAAATCGTTTCTGCTATCAGGGACTTGGATATTACTGTTGCGATTGATGATTTTGGCACGGGGTATTCCTCACTTGCATTGCTTAAACATTTACCGATTACCAGAGTCAAAATTGATCGTTCGTTTATCGTGAATTTACCGGGTACGTCACGTGATCTTGGTATGGTGCATGCGATTATGCATATGGCGAACAGTCTGGAGCTCAATGTCACAGCGGAAGGAATAGAAACACCAGAGCAAGCAGGCTTATTGCGTGAACTAAAGTGTCCCGCGGTACAGGGATATTTTTTTGGACGCCCTCAGGAGGCGAATTATTTTTCTTCCGACTGGCTGAGATTGTCGGCAATAACGGGGCATTTTCAGTGGTGACTCATTGAGCTTAGTTGCAGCGCACCCCAAGATAAAACGCCCCTTTAATTTGGGGCGTTTTATTTTCTAGCTTTTTTCTACCTCTGATTTTCCGCACGCATATCGACTAACTTATTGCATGTCATCAGTCGACAATAAGATCAGCGTTAACATGCGCATTTATTTATTTATTTGGCTGTGGAGTAATGCGCAAATAAGGACGAGGTGCAGTATAGCCTTTTGGATATTTTTGTTTGATCACGTCTTCATCTTTGATCGATAAAGGAATAATCACGTCATCACCATCGCGCCAGTTACCAGGTGTCGCCACCGAATAAGCATCAGTCAGTTGAAGTGCATCAATGACACGCAAGACCTCATCGAAATTACGTCCGGTAGTTAGTGGATAAGTGATGATCAGACGTACTTTTTTCTTTGGATCGATGATGAACAAAGAACGTACGGTAACGGTCTCCGACTGATTCGGGTGAATCATGTCATACAGTGCGGCGACCTTTTTATCCGCGTCAGCAATGATAGGAAAACCGACGATAGTTTTTTGTGTATCTTCAATATCCTTAATCCATTGCAGATGTGATTCTGCACCATCGACAGACAAGGCAATTGCTTTGACATTACGCTGATCAAACTCTGGCTTTAACTTTGCGGTCAAACCTAGCTCCGTTGTGCATACCGGTGTAAAGTCAGCAGGATGGGAAAATAAAACAACCCATGAATCACCCGCCCAAGTGTGAAAATTCAATTTACCTATCGAAGAATCCTGTTCAAAATCAGGCGCGATATCACCTAAACGCAGAGTCATGTTTTTCTCCAATCAAAAAAGTTTGAGATAAAAACTATAGAACGCAACCACAATAGATTCAAGGACAGAGAAGTTGATTGCTTATATCTTGTCCGGTATATGCTGCAATAGAAAATACCGGACAGTTAGTTGATACGGTAGAGCAATACGATTAATTGTATGTTCGTCGTCATTACTTACCGGCATTAGTCTTCAACGTACTCTCTGCTCACTACTCGATATTCACCTCACCTAGCGATGTCAAAAATTTCTCTGCATTTTGGTAACCAATGACACGGCCAGAGGCAATTTCCTCACCGCGCTTATTGAAGAAAATAATCCCTGGTGGTCCGAATAAATTAAAGCGTTTTAAGAGCGCCTTATCGTCGGCATTATTGGCGGTCACATCAACCTGCAATAACAACATTTGTTCCATCTGCGCTTTGACTTTGTCGTCGGTGAAGGTGAGTTTTTCCATTTCTTTACATGACACACACCAGTCCGCGTAGAAATCGAGCACTGCTGTCTTACCTTTAGATTGTGCGATGGCGGCATCTAGTTCTGCAACCGACCTGACTCGCGTAAAGCTAACACCATGTTTTTGTCCGCCCGTCAGATGTGCCAGCGGGGCAAAAACATCTCGTCCCCCGGTGAGAACACCGGCTAATTGAGCCGCACCAGCCAAAGCAAAAATAATGGCGAATCCTTTTGAATACAAATTCCCTTTGTGCAAAAACAGCAGATAGATAGCGTAGCTGATCAGCAATACAGACCAAGCTACCATTTGTGACCAGACGGGTATCACCGGCGAAACCATCCAGATTGCCATCGCGAGCATGAGCACGCCAAAGAAACGCTTGATGCTTTCCATCCAGGCACCTGCGCGCGGTAGCAGGCTACCCGCAGACAAACCAACTAATAACAAAGGAACGCTCATTCCCATTGCCATCGCAAATAAGGCAGAACCGCCAACAACCACATCACGGGTTTGACTGATATAGACCAAAGCACCGGCCAGTGGCGCCGCGACACAAGGACCGACAATGAGTGCCGACATTGCCCCCATTAAAAAGACGCCAATTAACTTACCGTTGCGCTGACCTTCAGATGCAACCGTCAGTTTTGTTTGCAACGCGGCAGGTACCTGTAACTGATACACACCAAACATGGCAAGAGACAAAATCACCATGAGCAAGGCAAACGCGCTAAGCACCCAAGGATTTTGTAATGTTGCCGCCAAGCCCTCACCCAGGAGTCCGGCAGCAACGCCCAATGCGGTGTAAACAAGCGCCATACCAAGCGCATACATCATAGACAACAGAAACCCACGACTACGGCGCACCGAGGTGCCTTCACCAACGATAATGAACGACAAAATAGGCACCATAGGCAGTACACAAGGTGTGAACGACAAACCCAGTCCTAGTAAGAAGAATAAAGGCAGAATGACGATTAACTTACCACTCTTCAATGCAGCGCTGATGCTGCTGATCTCAGTAGTTGAGGTCTGACCCTGGCTATTGGCGCCATCAGAAACTGGTTTGGTCACGGAGGTGTCCACCTTAGCCGACGCATCGGCACCAGCAAGTGTAAATACCGCCTCTTGCGGCGGATAACACAATCCCTGATCGGCACAACCCTGACTGGTCACTCTCAAATTAAAATTACCAGAAGCTTGTATTGGAACTCTCACTACAATATCGTGGCGATAAGTTTCGACTTCTTTTTGAAAGGTTTCATCAAACTTGACTTTACCTTTAGGCAGCACTGGCTCACCTAATTTGCTATCGGTCGAAACAAACTTCAAACGTTCGCGATATAAATAGTAGCCATCAGCAATGTGAAAACTGACCTCAGCAACGCCGGGCTCACTCATTTTGGCGCCGACTTTGAATGCGACCTCAGGGTCTAAAAAATCCTCTGCCTTGATTGAGGTAAATGTCGTTGCTAACGCAATGAATAAGCTGAGGAAAGCAGTCCATCTAATATGGAACTTAGACAAGCCGTTTGAAAAGCGAACTTGAGAATACGTCGTAAAAGTTTTCATGCAGATCCTGTTTCATGGAGAACCCATTGCAGATAAGCCGGTAAGCCTTGCGTGATGGGAATGCCGATAATTTCTGGTATTTCGTAAGGATGAATGCTCTGGATAAGAGTTTGTAAAGCCGTATATTTTGCTTCGCTCGTTTTGATCAGCAAGGCAATTTCTGTTGCAACCTGAGGTATGTCATTCCAATTATAGAAAGACCTGATTGCTGGCATTACGTTCACCCAAGCAGCTAATTTATTTTCCAGAGCGGAGTGAATAATCGCCTGAGCGACGGCTTCATCCGGCACATTGGTCATAACGAGCAACACTTTATCCATATTTGTGCACTCATTCTGGAAATAGATAATCCATGATTCTAACAAGGTCTGACTGATCATGCCCGTCGCCTTATGATACGTACGAATGTAAAAAAGCCAGGCAATGCCTGGCTTTTTTGACGCTTTATACAAACAGCAAGTTACTCTGCTGTCGGCGCTGCATCAACATCAGTAACTTCTGGACGATCTAACAGTTCTACGTAGGCCATAGGCGCGTTGTCACCAACACGGAAACCCATTTTCAAGATACGCAGGTAACCACCATTACGATTTGCGTAACGTGGGCCAAGTTCAGCGAACAGTTTCAAGACCATTTCCCGATCACGCAAACGGGAGAAAGCCAAACGCTTGTTAGCCAATGTGTCTGTTTTACCCAAAGTCAGAATCGGCTCGATAACACGGCGTAATTCTTTTGCTTTTGGTAAAGTTGTTTTAATAGCTTCGTGGCGCAGCAACGATACTGTCATGTTGCGCAGCATTGCCAGACGGTGGGAAGAGGTACGATTCAGCTTACGTAAGCCGTGACGATGACGCATGATATTTCCTTTCAGATTTTTAAAATAATTCCAGCTCTTCTATCACTGGGTTTTACAGTGCGGGCCGGTAATTGCTTGAGACTACTGATACAACCGATACTACTTACTACTAATTTATTGAACAGCCTGAATAAATTTACTATTCAGGCGTGACCATAAATTACTTTTCCAGGCCAGCTGGTGGCCAGTTTTCCAATTTCATGCCGAGAGACAAGCCACGGGAAGCCAGAACCTCTTTGATCTCGTTCAAAGATTTGCGACCCAGATTTGGTGTCTTCAACAATTCATTCTCGCTACGTTGGATCAGATCACCAATGTAGTAAATGTTTTCTGCTTTCAAACAGTTAGCTGAACGTACTGTCAATTCCAAATCATCGACTGGACGCAACAGAACCGGATCAACTGCCGGTGCGCGCGATGGCGCTTCAGCAGCAGCTTCTGTACCCTCCAGAGCAGCGAAGACATTCAATTGATCAACTAAAACTCGGGCGGACTGGCGAATCGCCTCTTCTGGCGTAATAACACCATTCGTTTCGATATTAATGACCAGTTTATCCAGATCTGTACGCTGCTCTACACGCGCGGACTCAACAGAATAGGATACACGGCGTACTGGCGAAAATGACGCATCCAGTATCATACGACCGATCGTTTTGTTCGCATCTTCTGACAGACGCCGAACGTTACCTGGCACATAGCCGCGGCCTTTTTCAACCTTAATCTGCATATCCAGCTTACCGCCGGCTGTCAGATTAGCAATAACGTGATCTGGATTAATCAGCTCTACATCATGCGGCAAGTCGATATCAGAGGCCAGTACTGCGCCTTCGCCATCTTTCTTTAATGTCAGCGTGACTTCATCACGGTTATGCAACTTGAAGACGATGCCTTTCAAGTTCAACAAAATATCTACAACGTCTTCTTGAACACCATCTAAAGATGAATATTCATGAACGATACCGGCGATAGTAACTTCTGTCGGCGCGTAACCAACCATAGAAGACAACAATACACGACGTAAAGCATTGCCTAATGTATGACCATAACCACGTTCGAATGGCTCCATCACAACTTTAGCGTGACCAGCACCCAACATTTCCACGTCAATAATGCGTGGCTTCAATAGATTGTTTTGCATAACAATGTCCTTTTCAATACCCTCGACTCGTTACGTCGATAAGGCTGATGGCATTAAAGAAAAAAGCCTGCCTATCAAAAAATAGGCAGGCGGTGAAACTTGAATATTAACGTGAGTACAATTCAACGATCAGAGATTCGTTGACATCATGAGCGATATCGCTACGATCTGGCATAGACTTGAAAGTACCTTCCATTTTCTTTGGATCTACAGCGACCCAGGAAGGCATACCAGTTTGCTCTGCCAAAGAAAGCGCTTCAACGATACGTACTTGTTTTTTTGATTTTTCACGAACAGCAACAACATCACCAGCTTTAACTTGGTAGGAAGCGATATTCACTACGATATTATTTACTGTGAATGCTTTGTGACTTACCAGCTGACGTGCTTCAGCGCGAGTGGAACCGAAGCCCATACGATAAGCAACGTTGTCCAGACGGGATTCCAGCAACTTCAACAGTGTTTCGCCTGTGTTGCCTTTTTGACGGTCAGCTTCAGCAAAGTAACGGCGGAACTGACGTTCCAAAACGCCGTACATACGTTTAACTTTTTGCTTTTCGCGCAACTGGTTACCGAAATCAGAAGTACGAGCACCGGAAGTGCGACCATGCTGACCTGGTTTTGCATCGAGTTTGCATTTTGAATCTAATGAACGACGTGCGCTCTTTAAAAACAGATCCGTGCCTTCGCGACGGGATAATTTTGCTTTTGGTCCGATATAACGTGCCACGATATTTTCCTTGTAAATGACGTAATGTTTTCTACACTACGCTAGTCTGATCTGCCTGCAATCAGACGGTGGTCTTAACAACAAAGACGGTGTCTTTGTCAATTCTAAAACTTCCACAACACAAAACCCGCCAACGAAATGGCGGGCCTGCATTCTAACGGAGATTCCGCAAGAACGCCAGCAGAAAATAAATCTGCTTAGATACGACGACGCTTTGGAGGGCGGCAACCGTTATGCGGAACTGGAGTCACGTCTTGAATCAGGGAAATTTTAATACCCAGATTGTTCAACGCGCGCACTGAAGATTCGCGACCTGGGCCTGGGCCTTTGATACGAACTTCCAGATTTTTGATGCCGCATTCTACGGCAACTTTACCAGCTGCTTCTGCTGCAACCTGCGCTGCAAACGGTGTAGATTTACGTGAACCTTTGAAACCCGCACCACCAGCAGTTGCCCATGACAGCGCATTGCCTTGACGATCAGTGATCGTGATGATGGTATTGTTAAATGAAGCGTGTACGTGGGCAATACCCTCGGCTACGTTCTTTTTAACTTTTTTACGAGCGCGGGCTGCTGCTGCGTTATTTTGTGCTTTTGCCATAATATTTCCTTGAATCTAGTTACCTAGATTATTTCTTCAAAGATTGCGCTGCTTTACGTGGGCCCTTACGTGTACGAGCATTCGTACGTGTACGTTGACCACGGCAAGGCAAGCCCTTACGATGACGCAGGCCGCGGTAGCAACCTAAGTCCATCAAACGCTTGATGTTCATCGAGAGTTCACGACGCAAGTCACCCTCTACGACGAATTTTGCAATCTCGTCGCGGAGTTTTTCCAGTTCGTTGTCGTCCAGATCTTTAACTTTTTTATTAGTTAAAACACCGGTAGCGGCGCAGATGTCTTCTGCGCGTGGGCGGCCAATACCATAGATAGCTGTTAAGCCGATTACGGTATGCTGATGATTTGGGATATTAACCCCTGCGATACGTGCCATTCGTTATTCCTCGTCAATAACCTGAATTAACCTTGACGCTGTTTATGGCGTGGTTCTGTGCAAATTACACGAACTACACCTTTGCGCTTGATGATCTTGCAATTGCGGCAAATCCGCTTAACTGATGCGAGAACTTTCATTTTTTGCCCTCTTCCTTCTTTACTTGGTTACTTAGTACGGAACACTATTCGCGCCCGGCTCAAATCATAAGGCGTCAATTCCACTGTCACCTTATCGCCTGGAAGAATACGAATATAATTCATACGCATTTTTCCAGAAATATGGCCTAGTACAATATGCCCGTTTTCCAACTTAACTCGAAATGTTGCATTTGGAAGATTCTCAAGAATCTCACCCTGCATCTGTATAACGTCGTCTTTTGCCATTCGGTCTGCTGTTCCTCTGAGTGCTACCTTGAAGGTATGCCACCCTTGAAATTTGCTTTACGAAGAAGCGATTCGTATTGCTGTGACATCACATAGTTCTGCACTTGTGCCATGAAGTCCATTGTCACTACCACGATAATCAATAATGATGTACCGCCGAAGTAAAATGGAACCTTCCAGTGTGCCACCAAGAACTCTGGCAACAAACAAACCAAAGTAATGTAAAACGCTCCGGCCAAAGTCAGACGCATCAAAATTTTATCGATATAACGCGCTGTTTGATCACCTGGGCGAATACCTGGTACAAATGCACCGCTCTTTTTCAAGTTATCTGCAGTTTCTTTGCTATTAAAAACTAAAGCAGTGTAGAAAAAACAGAAGAAAATAATTGCAACGGCGTATAACAAAGCATGAATCGGTTCGCCAGGAGCCATCGATGCAGAGAGATCTTTTAAGAAGCGAATAAAACCGCTATCTGAAGACTCCATACCTTTGGTGAACCAACTTGTAATCGTCGCAGGAAACAAAATAATAGAAGAAGCAAAAATCGGAGGAATTACACCAGCCATATTAAGCTTCAACGGCAAGTGACTGCTTTGCCCACCGTATACTTTATTTCCTACTTGACGCTTCGCATAATTGACCAGAATTTTACGCTGACCACGCTCCACGAATACCACAAAGAAGGTTACTGCAGCGGCAATCAAGCAAATCAATAATGCAGATAAAGCATTCATAGAACCTGTACGAACCAGTTCAAACAGACTAGCCAAACCATTGGGCAAACCTGCTGCGATACCTGCAAAAATGATGATCGAAATACCGTTCCCTAATCCACGCTCAGTAATTTGCTCACCTAACCACATTAAAAACATGGTGCCGGTAACCAAAGTGACTGTCGTAGTGAAGCGGAATGCCACGCCAGGGTCAATCACCAGTCCGGGCTGAGCTTCAAGACCGAAGGCAATGAAATAAGCCTGTAAAGTTGCGAGCAACAAGGTTCCATAACGCGTATATTGTGTAATCTTACGACGACCAGATTCACCTTCTTTTTTTAAGGCTTCTAATTGAGGCGAGACTATCGACATCAACTGCATGATAATAGATGCAGAGATATACGGTGTGATCCCTAGTGCAAGCACAGCGAATCGTGACAATGCACCACCGGAAAACATATTAAACATCCCCAAAATACCACCTTGGTTTTGCTTAAATAAATCAGCCAATGCATTAGGATCAATGCCTGGAACCGGTATGTGCGCACCTATCCTATATACAACTAGTGCCCCCAGCAAGAACCAGAGTCTTCCCCAAGGAAAACCACTGGCGGCACTTTTAGCTTGTTGTGGAGATGTTGCCAATTATTGCTCCAGTGTCAGCACTGATTAAGCGACTGAGCCGCCAGCAGCTTCGATTGCAGCTTTAGCGCCTTTTGTAGCGATTAAACCGTTCAAAGTTACTTTTTTAGTGATTGTACCTGCCAGGATCACGCGAACAACGCGAGCCAATTCAGACACTACACCAGCTTGTTTCAAGGCTAGAATATCGATTTCAGTCACTGGTAAATTTTCCAGATCTGTCAGACGAACTTCTGCTTTGTACGGCGTTGCCAAGGATTTAAAACCACGCTTAGGCAAGCGACGTTGCAAAGGCATTTGACCGCCTTCAAAACCGACTTTATGAAAACCACCTGAACGAGACTTTTGACCTTTATGACCACGGCCTGCTGTCTTACCTAAACCAGAACCGATACCGCGACCAACACGACGTTTGTAGTGTTTTGCGCCATCTGCTGGCTGGATTGTATTTAATTCCATAATTTGCTCCGATCGCAAACCTAACGGCTTACGATACAACCTTCACAAGATACGAGACTTTGTTGATCATGCCACGTACGGATGGTGTGTCTTGCAATTCAGAAACTGAATTCACACGACGCAAACCCAACCCACGGACTGTAGCGCGATGAGACTCACGAGTCCCGATCAAGCCTTTGACCAAAGTTACTTTTACTGTCTTTGTCATTTCGCTCACCTTAGCCCAGAATTTCTTCAACGGACTTGCCACGTTTCGCAGCGATTTCCGATGGCGTACTCATTTTGGACAAACCATCCAAAGTTGCACGAACCATATTGTATGGATTAGTGGAGCCGTTGGATTTAGCAACGACGTTAACCACACCCAATACTTCGAAAATAGCGCGCATTGGTCCGCCCGCAATAACGCCAGTACCTTCTTTAGCTGGCATGATCATCACTTTGGATGCACCATGGCGGCCTGTAACGGCATGCTGCAAAGTACCGTTGTTTAAAGTCACCTTGATCATCTTGCGACGTGCTTCTTCCATTGCTTTTTGTACGGCGACAGGAACTTCTTTCGATTTTCCCTTACCCATACCGATACGGCCATCACCGTCACCAACGACTGTCAGTGCTGCGAAACCCATGATACGACCACCTTTAACCACTTTGGTTACACGGTTGATCGCGATCATTTTTTCGCGCATGCCATCATCTGGCTTGTCGGCTGCCGTTTTCGCTTGCATTTTTGCCATGACGAATTTTCCTTAGAACTTCAGACCAGCTTCACGCGCGGCTTCTGCCAACGCCTTGATGCGGCCGTGGTAACGGAAACCGGAGCGATCAAACGCGACTTCGGTAACCCCTGCTTTCAATGCTTTCTCTGCAACGCGCTTGCCGATCAATGTTGCCGCAGCTGCATTGCCACCATTGCCAGACGCTGCTGCCAACTCTGCACGAACTTCTGCCTCTAGGGTAGAAGCCGACGCTAACACTTTGGCATCTGGGCCAATGATGTTTGCGTAGATATGCAGATTTGTACGGTGTACCGCCAAGCGGTTCACCTTGAGTTCTGCGATCTTGGCACGGGTTTGAGTCGCGCGGCGCAGACGTGATTGTTTCTTGTCCATCGTCAACCCCTATTACTTCTTCTTGGTTTCTTTAATCACAACCACTTCGTCCGCGTAGCGGACACCCTTGCCTTTATAAGGCTCTGGGCTGCGGTATGCACGGACTTCAGCTGCTACCTGACCTACTTGCTGCTTGTTGATCCCTTTAATCAGGATCTCAGTAGGTGTTGGTGTAGCGCACGTTACGCCTTCCGGCATTTGGTGCACAACTGGATGTGAAAAACCCAAGGACAAATTTAATTTGTCGCCTTGTGCTTGCGCTTTATAACCAACGCCAACCAAAGTGAGTTTTCTTTCGAAGCCTTTAGTAACGCCGTTAACCATGTTATTGACCAGAGCACGTAATGTGCCTGTCATTGCATTGGCTTCACGACCATCATTGGCTGGTGAAAAACTCAAAGTGCCGTTATCGTTCGCTATTGTGACCAAGCCGTTTAAGCCTTGAGTCATCGCGCCCATTGGGCCTTTTACTGAAATCGCTTCTGCCGAGATCTTAACTTCTGCACCTGCTGGCAAAGCGATTGGCATTTTACCTACTCGTGACATCTTGCACTCCTTAGGCGACGTAGCAAATAACTTCGCCACCGACACCGGTTGCGCGTGCTTTGCGGTCAGTCATGACGCCTTTTGGTGTGGAAACAATCGCCACTCCCAAACCGTTCATCACACTTGGGATTTCGTCTTTACCTTTGTAAATACGAAGACCAGGACGTGAAACACGTTCCAAGCGCTCAATAACAGGACGTCCTGCATAATATTTCAAACCGATTTTCAATTCGGATTTACCTGCAGCTTCAACAACTGCGAAATCCTCAATGTAACCTTCATCTTTAAGTACGCTTGCAATTGCAATCTTTACTTTGGAAGATGGCATCGCAACAGCAGTCTTTTGAACAACTTGCGCGTTACGAATGCGGGTCAGCATATCGGCGATAGGATCGCTCATACTCATTGCATATTCTCCTATTACCAGCTGGCTTTAGTCATACCCGGAACTTCACCACGCATGGCGACTTCACGGAGTTTAATACGGCCCAAACCGAATTTACGGAATGTTCCACGTGGACGACCTGTCAAGGCGCAGCGATTGCGCTGACGAGTCGGATTGGAATTACGTGGCAATGCCTGCAATTTGAGGCGAGCTTCATAACGCTCTTCCTCAGATTTTGATTGGTCATCAATGATGGCCTTCAATTCGGCGCGTTTGCCAGCGAATTTCTTCACCAGATCTGCACGCTTTTGCTCACGATTAATCAGTGCCAGTTTTGCCATGGCGACCTCAGTTTCTGAACGGGAATTTAAATGCGGCGAGAAGGGCTTTCGCTTCTTCGTCGGTCTTTGCTGTCGTCGTGATACTGATATTCATACCACGCAGCGCGTCAATCTTGTCGTACTCGATTTCAGGGAAAATAATCTGTTCCTTGACGCCGATATTGTAGTTACCACGACCATCAAACGCACGACCAGACACACCACGGAAGTCACGTACACGCGGCAAAGCCACTGTAATGAAACGATCCAGGAATTCATACATTTGAGCGCCACGCAAAGTTACCATACAACCAATTGGATAACCTTCACGAATTTTGAAGCCAGCAATAGCTTTGCGCGCTTTAGTGACAACAGGCTTTTGACCAGCAATCTTCGTCAAATCACCAACAGCGTGCTCAATGATCTTTTTATCAGCAACTGCTTCTGACAAACCCATGTTCAGGGTGATTTTCAAGATACGAGGCACTTCCATTGAAGATTTGTAAGAGAATTTCTCTGTCAAATCAGCAACAACTTTTTCTTTATAAAATGCTTGTAGACGGGCCATGATGTTATGCCTTCACAACTTCGCCAGTCGACTTATAGGTACGGACTTTCTTACCATCCACAACCTTTAAGCCTACACGGTCTGCTTTACCAGATGCAGCGTTAAACAACGCAACATTGGAAACATGAATCGGCATCAATTTATCAACGATGCCACCAACTGCGCCAGTCATTGGGTTAGGCTTAGTCGCTTTTTTAGCAACATTAACACCTGCGACAACAACGTAATCAGCTCCAACGCACTGCTGAACCTGACCACGCTTACCTTTGTCTTTACCCGTTAAGACGATGACTTCGTCGTTTTTACGAATTTTGCTCATGACGTTCCCTTACAGCACTTCTGGAGCAAGCGAAACGATTTTCATGAAACGCTCAGTACGCAGTTCGCGTGTCACTGGGCCGAAAATACGAGTTCCGATAGGCTCAAGCTTTGCATTTAACAAAACTGCAGCATTGCTGTCGAACTTTACCAAAGAGCCATCTTGACGACGAACACCCTTAGCAGTACGAACCACAACTGCATTGTAAATCTCACCTTTTTTTACACGACCGCGAGGAGCAGCAGATTTCACAGTGACTTTAATAACATCACCGATACCTGCATAACGACGCTTAGAGCCGCCCAACACTTTAATGCACAATACTTCACGAGCACCAGTGTTGTCAGCCACTTCCAGCCGGCTTTCTGTTTGAATCATAATGTTCTCTTTCCCAACTTAATCCACATAATCCGCACGATGCAAATCTGTAGTCAGTCTTGGTCCCGCCAGCCAACCCAATACACAACAAACAATGCACGAGCCAACTGATTAGGTGGACGAATTTTTAATTACTTTCACAACATATTTAATGTCGAGAAAGGCATTTAGGCTGCCACTTACAAGCTTTGCAAATGACAGCCAACTATTATTACATCAAAAAACGATTTGTGCAATAACTTTATAAAACTTGAGCAACTTGAACCACACGTGTCACCGTCCAAGCTTTAGTCTTGGAGATTGGACGACCTTCTTGAATCTCAACAGTGTCGCCAGCCTTTGCCTGGTTTGCTTCATCGTGTGCATGGTACTTGTTAGTACGGACGATGATTTTGCCATACAAAGGGTGCTTGACGTGACGTTCAACGACCACTGTTACAGTCTTGTCCATCTTGTCAGAAACAACCTTGCCAATCAATGTGCGCTTCAATGCCACCTTAACTTGATCGTTCATTATTTGGCATCCTTCTGATTCATGACAGTTTTTACGCGTGCGATATCGCGACGAACCTTCTTCAATTGAGAAGTATTATTCAGCTGTTGCGTAGCAATTTGCATACGCAGGCTGAACTGAGCCTTCAACAATTCATTCAGTTCTTTCGTCAAAGCCGCCTGATCCTTACTTTGGAGTTCAGATACTTTCATTTACAACTCCTATTATTGGCCGACTTGACGCACGACGAACGTAGTCAATAACGGCAGTTTAGCTGCAGCCAAGCGGAACGCTTCGCGTGCCAGCGCTTCATCAACGCCATCCATCTCATACAACATTTTGCCTGGTTGAATCTCAGCAACGTAGTACTCAGGATTACCCTTACCATTACCCATACGAACTTCCGCTGGTTTTTGGGAGATTGGCTTATCCGGAAAAATACGAATCCAGATACGGCCACCACGTTTGATATGACGAGTCATAGCACGACGTGCCGCTTCGATTTGACGCGCAGTAATACGACCACGGCCAACCGCCTTCAGACCAAATTCACCAAAAGAAACAGCTGTGCCGCGAGTATGTGAAATACCCTTGTTACGGCCTTTTTGTTCTTTACGATACTTTCTGCGTGCTGGTTGCAGCATGATTATTCTCCTGCTTTCTCAGCCGGTGCTGCTGCTACGCCATCCGCCTTAGTGCGAGCACGTTTGGCTGCTGGAGCTGCTGCTGTACCGGGTGTGTTTTGTCCTTCTGGGCGCTTAGTGCGAGGACGGCTATTTGGCTTGCCATCATCACGACGCGGACCACGACGCTTTTTGTCGTCTTCCGGAGTGGATTCAATCACCGGTGCGTCGCCATTAGCTAAACGGTCACCTTTGTAAACCCATACCTTAACGCCAATAATGCCGTAAGTTGTCGATGCTTCGCCGAAGCCATAATCGATATCAGCACGCAGCGTATGCAGAGGCACGCGGCCTTCGCGATACCATTCTTTACGTGCGATCTCAATACCATTCAAACGACCGCCAGACATGATTTTGATACCCTTAGCACCCAGACGCATTGCGTTTTGCATCGCACGCTTCATAGCGCGACGGAACATAATACGTTTTTCGAGTTGCTGAGCAATGGAATCAGCGATCAATTGTGCGTCGATTTCTGGCTTGCGAATTTCTTCAATGTTGACATGCACAGGCACGCCCATCAACTTCGCCAGGTCAGCCTTCAACACTTCAATGTCTTCGCCTTTTTTACCGATTACAACACCCGGGCGGGAGCTATAAATAGTAATACGGGCATTTTTTGCCGGACGCTCAATAGTAATACGACCTACGGATGCGTTTTTCAGTTTTTTCTTCAGATATGCACGTACTTTCAGATCTTCACCAAGCATGGAGGCAAAGTTACCATTGCCTGCATACCAGCGTGATGACCAGTTACGTGTTACCGCAAGACGAAAACCGGTTGGATGTATCTTCTGTCCCATCGTGACTCCTTAATTACCGACAGTCACGTAAATGTGACAGGATTGTTTAGAGATACGATCACCACGACCCTTAGCGCGTGCTGTGAAGCGCTTCAGGATCGCACCTTTTTCAACATAGATAGTCTTCACTTTCAACTCATCGATGTCGGCGCCATCATTGTGCTCAGCGTTTGCAATTGCAGACTCCAACACTTTCTTGATGATTGTTGCGCCTTTTTTCGGGCTGAAGGCCAAGATATTCAATGCTTGATCTACTTTTTTACCGCGAATCAGATCAGCCACCAGGCGACCTTTTTGCTCAGACAGACGCACACCGCGCAGAATTGCTTTAGTTTCCATCATTGCACCTATCTCTTAGCCTTTTTATCGGCGGCGTGACCCTTGAACGTACGAGTCAACGCGAATTCGCCAAGTTTGTGACCAACCATGTTTTCGGATACATATACTGGTACATGCTGCTTACCATTATGTACCGCGATCGTCAGGCCAATGAAGTCCGGCATAATTGTCGAACGGCGTGACCATGTCTTAATTGGTTTTTTGTCTTTAGTTGCTTGCGCAGTTTCGACTTTCTTCACCAAGTGGGCGTCGCAAAACGGCCCTTTTTTCGCTGAACGTGTCATGTGTTATCCCTTATTTCTTACCACGGCGTGAGACGATCATCGAAGTAGTACGCTTGTTGCGACGTGTCTTCTTACCCTTGGTCTGTTGACCCCATGGCGATACTGGATGACGGCCGGCTGCAGTTTTACCTTCACCACCACCGTGCGGATGATCGACCGGGTTCATTACCACACCGCGAACGGTAGGACGAACACCGCGCCAACGCATCGCACCAGCTTTACCAATCTTACGCAAATTGTGCTCGCCGTTACCGACTTCACCGATCGTTGCACGACATTCAATGTGAATGCGACGAACTTCACCGGAGCGCAAACGAACCTGCGCGTAAGTGCCATCACGAGCCATCAACACAACACCAGCACCGGCTGTACGCGCAATCTGAGCACCTTTGCCTGGCAGCATTTCGACGCAATGCATCGTAGTACCAACTGGAATATTGCGAATAGGCAAGCAATTACCAGATTTGATCGACGCTTGCGAGCCATTCATTACCTGATCACCGACAGCCATACCTTTAGTTGCAATAATGTATTGACGTTCACCATCCGCATAGCACAACAAAGCGATGTGCGCAGTACGGTTAGGATCGTATTCAATACGCTCAACTTTTGCAGGAATACCGTCCTTAGTACGCTTGAAGTCCACCAGACGATAATGCTGCTTGTGACCACCACCAATATGGCGGGTAGTGATGTGACCGTTATTATTACGGCCAGCAGTTTTTGATTTTTTTTCCAACAGAGCAGCAAACGGACGGCCTTTATACAGACCCTCAGTTACTACTTTCACCATACCGCGACGACCTGGTGAGGTTGGCTTCATCTTAACGAGTGCCATGCTTATGCCCCCTCAGTGAAGTTGATTTCCTGACCAGGCTTCAAGCATACAAAAGCACGTTTTGTATGATTGCGACGGCCATTAAATCTACCGGTACGTTTTTGTTTACCTTGGCGATTTGCAACTTGAACAGATTCAACTTGAACCTTGAACAGCAATTCCACGGCGGCTTTAATTTCTGGCTTGGTTGCATCTGGCATTACCAGAAAAACCACCTGCTCATTCTTTTCAGCAACCATAGTTGCCTTCTCAGAAATCACAGGAGCCAGCAACACCTTCATCAGGCGCTCTTCGCTATGCTTTACTAATGCGTTCATGCCAGCATCTCCTCAATCTTTGCCAATGCAGGCTTAGTGATCAACACTTTCTTGTAAAAAACCAGAGAAACTGGATCAGCGTAGCGTGGCTCAACGACCAAAACATTTACCAGATTGCGAGCAGCCAGCATCAGATTTTCGTTGAATTCTTCAGTAATAATCAAAACTGAATCCAAGCAACCCATTGCCTTCAACTTATCAGACAATAATTTTGTCTTTGGAGCATCAACAGCCAGAGTATCAACGACATTCAAACGACCTTCACGAGCCAACTGAGACAGAATCGAGCAAATACCTGCGCGATACATCTTCTTGTTAACTTTGTGAGAGAAATTCTCATCAGGCGAGTTCGGGAATATACGACCACCTCCGCGCCACAGCGGGGAAGAGGACATACCAGCACGAGCGCGACCAGTACCTTTTTGACGCCAAGGCTTTTTGGTTGTGTGATGAACTTCTTCACGATCCTTTTGCTTACGATTGCCACTACGAGCATTCGCTTGGAAAGCAACAACCACTTGATGAATCAAAGCTTCGTTGTAATCACGACCGAAAATAGTATCAGGAGCAGCAACATTAGATGCAGCTTGACCTTGTTCGTTTAGGAGCTTCAGTTCCATAGATTAAGCCCCCTTCTTTGCTTTAACTTTAATAGCAGGAGATACAATCACCTGGCCATTTTTCGCACCAGGCACAGCACCCTTCACCAGCAACAACTGACGCTCAGCATCAATGCGAGCAATTTCCAGATTTTGCACAGTACGATTCACATCACCCAAGTGACCAGTCATACGCTTACCAGGAAAAACACGACCTGGATCCTGCGCCATACCGATAGAACCTGGCACGTTATGTGAACGAGAGTTACCATGAGTTGCACGACCAGAAGAGAAGTGATGGCGCTTGATAGTACCGGCATAGCCTTTACCAATCGTAACACCTTGCACGTCTACTTTTTGACCAGCTTCGAACAAGCCAACAGGCACAACATCACCCGCCTTGAGTTCAGCAGCTTTAGCAGCATCGACACGGAATTCTTTTAAGACAGTACCAGCTTCAACACCTGCTTTTGCGAGGTGACCTGCAGCCGCTTTTGTTACGCGGGATGCACGGCGCTGACCGAAAGTTACCTGAACAGCGGAATAACCGTCTGTATCAGGAGTTTTGATTTGTGTCACGCGATTGTTAGATACATCTAAAACTGTGACTGGAATTGAATCACCATCATCAGTAAAGATACGCATCATACCAACCTTGCGACCAACAAGGCCCAAGCTCATTGTTTTCTCCATTCCCACCTACGATTGGGTGGGGCTGACTGTTTAAAAAACTTAAACAAATAGGTCAGCATAAGCCGACCCACATCTAAGCCTTCGATTATAGCCTGCAAAATTTTATTTCACAAGACTAATTATTTGAAAATACCAAAAATTGTGGTATGTGGCATTTTCAGAAAAATTTATTGCAATTTAATCTCAACATCCACACCAGCTGGCAAATCCAACTTCATCAACGCATCAACAGTCTTATCTGTTGGATCAACGATATCCATCAAACGCTGATGAGTGCGAATTTCGAATTGATCACGGGAAGTTTTATTCACATGCGGGGAACGCAAAACGTCAAAACGCTGAATACGCGTTGGCAAAGGAACCGGCCCCTTAACAACCGCACCAGTGCGCTTAGCTGTTTCAACGATTTCCAGTGCAGACTGGTCGATCAACTTGTAATCAAACGCTTTCAAGCGGATGCGGATTTTTTGATTTGTAGACATAACAATCCTATAAAGAACGAGCCGACACCTGATTTGGGACGGCATTTTAAACAAAGAACGAATACTAAAAAGTCGGCTGCCATACCAAAAAGTATGACAGCCGACTAGTGTACTACAAAATTAAAGCAAACCACCGAACAAATCACCTAATTTAGGTGATTTGTTCGGTAAGTTTATTACTCAATAATTTTAGCAACGACACCAGCACCAACAGTACGGCCACCTTCACGGATCGCGAAACGCAGACCTTCTTCCATCGCGATCGGGTTGATCAGCTTGACTGTGATGGAGACGTTATCACCTGGCATGACCA